>NZ_FOTH01000013.1:0-161649 GCF_900114515.1 Pseudomonas sp. NFACC46-3 | reverse complement strand
GGATGAGAGCAAGCAGGTCGCCAGCGCGGGTACCACTCAGGTCAATAGCATGTGCAAGAACCCGGACCTGGGTGACTGGGCACCGGTTCCTTGCCCGAATGTTTGATTGAGGTTGTTTTGTGGGGGGGTACATATCCGTTGCTGCGGTAACGGCTGCTTAGGGTTCCGCTCTTACAGCGGGTCACTTTCGAAAAGCGCGAAAGTAACCAAAGCGCTTGTGCCCCACCACTCGGTGCCTCGCTAGGGCTCGGCATGCCCGAACGTAGGCATTGCTCCGTGGGCCGCCGCGAAGGGCCATCCATGGCCCAGCGCGGCTATCCCGGCATCCATGCCGGGATGCCCACTGCGCAATACCTACGTTCGGCCATCGTGGTTAACGGGGCGCCGAGATCAACGTCCACCGCGAGGCGGCCTGATAGCCGGCCTGGCTCTCTCTGTCGTACTCCGATCCAATTGTGGGAGCGAGCTTGCTCGCGATGGCGTCGGTTCAGCTTGCATCAATGCCAGCGCTACCCCTTGGCGTCAGGCGCCGCCATCCCCTTGTTTTCCAGATCATCCAACGCCCGCTCGACCAACAACTGCACCCCATCGGCCATGCGGCTTATCGCCAGGGCTATGCAGCGGCGTGAGTCGTCGACGTCGTCGGCCAAGTCGGCGGCGATGGTGCTGATGGAGAGCAGGTCTTCGGAGGCGTTGGCCAGCAGGGTTTCGGTGTCGATGCGGGGGGAGACGATGAAGAGTTGGTTTTTGTCGGGTTCGGGCGGGGAGGGTTGGGGGTTGAGGTAGTAGTCGAGGGCGCGGGTGGCGGCGTCTTCGAGCCTTTTTTCTTCTTGAGCTTCGACGCGGGATTTGTGACCGTTTTGCGGCGGATTAGGAGTGACCTTGAACATAGATGTATCCCGATATGTATTTGAAGAAAACAGCCACCGTTCGTTGCACCGAATTAAGGTGGCAGCCGTGCGTAGGTGTGCAAGACCGGGCATATCGGACCCCGGCAGACTCGAAAGTCTCCCACGCACAGCCGCCATAGCAGTTGCGCGCCGATATGTACCGGACTTGCACGTCCGTGTCACCGTTTTTTGCGATGACGAACAAAGGTTAGCGGTGCCCCAGGGCCCTGCCTAGTTCACGAACAGCTCGGCGTTTTGAAGGAAATATCCGAGGAGCAAGAGAGCAAAAAGGTCAAAAGATCGCAGCCTTCGGCAACTCCTACGGAAATGGGTGTAGGAGCTGCCGAAGGCTGCGATCTTTTGACTTTTGGTTTTGTGACTTGGCAGTCATCTTTCGCGAAAACAAGCTTATCTTCCGACAAAGCGATCCGATGATGGCGTTCCGCTGAAGAATCGCTAAACTGCCCGCCATTCATCTTTCTTCACGAGGCGGTGCCCATGAAATTTCGTTTTCTGCTGTGGATGCTGGGGTGGTTGATGGGCAAGGCCAGCCGGACCAATCCGGCGTTCCAACAGCAGTTGGGCGATAAGGAATTGGTGTTCCAATTGCAAACCCTGGACGGCAAGGTCGCCCGGCATTTCACCGTGAAGAACCAGCGCATCACCAGCCAGTCCGGCGTTTATCCGACCCCGGCCTTCGCCATCGCCTTCAAGGACGCCGCCTATGGCTTCGCCACGATGCAGGCCAAGAACAAGCAACTGGCATTCATGACGGGGATTCAGGACAAGTCGATCCAGATCAAAGGCAACCCGGCGCTGGTGATCTGGTTCCAGGGGCTGACCAAGTATTTGAAGCCGAGGAAGGCCAAGCCAAAGCCTTAATGAGGAATTACGCTCATTAAATGAATTTTTATTCCGATTAAAGAAATCGAACTGTTAACTCTGACAGGTGTGTAAGTGCTTGGTTTAGGTTTTCATTTGGTTTGATGTCAATGTGGGCATCATTTTTAGTGGAAGCAATGCCATGATTACTCCAAGTAAAAATTTAAAGCCAGGCACCCTTGATCCATCTTTTGGCACCGATGGAGTACTCCTCGTTCCGATACCGGAAATCAGCGCAAACAACGTGTCGGCGCTTTGCGCTCTTCCGGACAATAAGCTGCTTGCTATCATGCCGTTATTAGGAGTAAGGGCGCCGGTGGTGGTTGTGCGTTTAAATGAAGACGGGACACTCGATACCAATTTCGGTGATTCGGGAGCCGGTTACACTGAGCTGCCTTTTATGTCAGGTGAGGCTTTGAGTGGTATTAATGCCCTTGCGGATGGAGGCGCGCTGGTTCGCTTTAGATACCCGGAAAATGGGAATATATATAGCATAATAATAAAGTTGCGCTCGGACGGTACTTTCAATACCACCTTCGGAAATAACGGTGTGGTCAGGATTTTAGGCTCGAATCGTTCGCAACAAAGCGAAGGGGCTGGAAGCCTGCAAGTAAATGATGAACCATTAGGAAGAGCGCAGGGAGGAAGGCGGTACTCTGCGTTAGAAGATCCAGTCGGCAACATAGTTTTAATCGACGAGATTGATTTCTTTGGGCGAGCCAGGGTTGTGGTGAATCGCCTGAAGTCCGATGGTTCTTTTGATGAAAATTTTAATGGGGGCAGAGCAATTGTCGAACTTCCTGGCGTCGAATATCAGTGGCTTTTGCGCGGAGGATTCGCCGTTCAGTCGGATGGACGCGTGGTGGCAACTGGCGTATATGGCGATGATACGTATCGGGGGGCGTTTATAGTACGTTTTGATAATTCAGGTCGTCCGGATGCGGCATTCAACAATGGTGCGCCAGTAGTAATTCCCACAAATGCCGACTCCAGGCTCGGCTCTGTTGCAGTGAATATGAGGCAAGATGGGACTGAAAGAATAGTACTGGCAGGCTATGTTGCTGGTGGCGGGAATTACAGCGGCTTTATGGTGGTGCTCGACGGTGATGGGTATTACGATCCGCTATTTAACGAAGGACAACCGCTGTATTCTAAGTTTTCTTACGGGAGTTTTTGGTGGTCCAACTGCAATGCGCGTAATGATGGTTCAATAATCGCTGTCGGATTTGGGAGCAATGAGTTGCATGACGGTGGTACGCTGACCGCTTGTTATCGTGATGATGGCACTTTAGATTCGGAATTCAACGACGGGCAAGGCTTTGTTGTTTATGCTGGGCCTGACCGGGCTAGACCCCCGTCAGATATGGCAGACATGGATGATAGACGGATCGTTGTAAGCGGTTCGGGCTTTGACAGAAATAACAATTGGGTCCTTCGCTATCTGGGTTAGTTATACGCGACGCGGGCTATGCCCCGTCAGAAAGACGGGTTTGAATGACATCCTTATCGCTCCTGTTCCCCTGCATGCCGCTAGGGGAACAGGAGCGTTCCGCTTCTGAAACGTGACGCGGAGCGTGGGAACGATCAAAAACAGATATCTCGTGGACGTCGTTCTAGTTCCCTGCGCGACAGCGCAGCGTCGAAGACGTGGCGGTGGCTCCCTCACCACAAGCTCATCGATCAGCCGGTGGTCAGTGGCTGAACTGCGAAGCCAGTTCGCGCAGCAGCACTTCGGCTTCAAGCACCTTGCTGACCACGTCATTGACCTTGTCTCGAGACAGTCCTACACGCTCGAGCAAAGCATCGGGAATTTCCTCGTCCGGGCCGGAGCCGATCCCTCGCGAGCGCAGCAGGCGTACGGCCAGGCACACCAGGTTCGGGTAGGCGGCGTATTCGCCGTCGTAGTGCGGGTCGTGCTGGAAGCGCAGGGCGGTGGCCAGTTCGTCGGGCATGTCCCAGTAGCGCATCAGCCAGGCGCCGATCTGCTCGCGACTGATGCCCAGCAGGTGCTGTTCCACGTAGCTGTGGCACAGGTGCGGGTTGACCTCCAGGTGCCGGCAGATCAGCGAGAAGTGCGGCGGGAACACGTGGGCCAGCAACAGGTAGCCGAAGTTATGCAGCAGGCCCGATAGGTAGGTCAGGCCGCCTTCGGGTCGCTGGGCACGGGGCATGGCGCGGGTCAGGCCTTCGATGACGGCGGCGGTGTAGATCGACTGGTGCCAGTAGGGCGTGGTGTGTTGCGGGTGGTCCTTGGGCAGGCTCAGGGTCTTGCCCAAGGCCAGGCCCAGTGCCAGGTTGATCACCAGGTCGAAGCCCAGGACCCGGACGATGGCGTCTTCCACTGAACGAATCTTGCCCGGCGAGGCGTAGTAGGGCGATGCGGCCCAACTCACCACTTGCGCGGCCAGGGCCGGGTCGGTTTCGACGACGCCGGTGATGTCATCGATGGTCGCGTCTGGGTCGACCCGCAGCTTGATGATTTTCTGAGCGGTTTCGGCCAGCGGCGGGATCTCGATGGTTTCTTCCAGCCGTTGCTGGATACGCCGGGCGGTGAACGCCTGTACGGCCTGGGTGATTTCCGCACGGTCGTCGTGTGGGCGGTCCAGGTTTGGGGTGATGTTGCTCACGGCTTCGCCGAACGTCGCGGCGCTGGCCTTGGTGAGCATGGTCTTGAACGCTTCGCTGGTGACTTCCAGCAGCAGTCCCGGCTCGCCCGAGTTGATCAGCAGCTTTGGCTCACGCAGCAGGCTTTCTTCGTACAGGCAGGGTGAGCTGGTCAGCGCCGGCAGACCGGGCAGCAGGCTCAGGCTGTGTTTACCGAGCATGCGCTCCAGGCGGTCGGTAGGCACTGCCGTGAGTTTGCGGCCGGTGAGTTCGGCCAGGCGGTTGAGGTCCAGCAGTTGGCTTTGCGGAAACAGCACCATCAGCGCGCCAACGGCATCGTGCAGCAACACTGCCTGTACTTTGCGGGCTGGGTTCAGGCCGGGGCGTTCGAGCACTTCGTCAAAGCCGATGCCCAATTTCTCGAGCAACAGCCGAATAACAGACGGAGCGTGCGGGGATTCGGGAACGAGGGCAGCTTCTGTCATGGTCTGTATCCGTTTTCCTACAAGTTGGTCAGTATAACCAGCTTGTCCGGTACGCGCGTCCGGAAAACTGAGCGCGTGCTCACACTTGGCCGTATTGCTGCCCGTGACGCAGCCAGCGATCCAGCAGCGGGCTGACGTGGTCGGGCCAGCGTTCCAGCAGCGCCTGGGCGGCATCGCGTACGGCGGGGAGCAGGTCGGCGTCGCGCATCAGGTCGGCTACCTTGAATTGAAGCAGACCGGTCTGGCGCGTGCCGAGCATTTCACCGGGGCCGCGCAATTCGAGGTCTTTTTCGGCGATGACGAAACCGTCGTTGGTTTCGCGCATGATCCCCAGCCGCTGGCGACCGATCTGCGACAGTGGCGGGTGATACAGCAGGACGCAATGGCTGGCGGCGCTGCCTCGACCCACGCGTCCGCGCAACTGGTGCAACTGTGCCAGGCCCAGGCGCTCGGGGTTTTCGATGATCATCAAGCTGGCGTTGGGCACGTCGACGCCCACCTCGATCACCGTGGTGGCAACCAAAAGTTGCAGGGCGCCGGCCTTGAACTCAGCCATGACGGCGGCTTTCTCGGCGGGCTTCATGCGTCCGTGGATCAGCCCGACCTTCAACTCGCCGAGGGCGGCGGTGAGGTCCTCAAAGGTGGTCTCGGCCGCCTGGCAGGTCAGTTCTTCCGACTCTTCGATCAACGTGCACACCCAATAAGCCTGCCGCCCTTCGGCGCAGGCGCTGCGCACGCGCTCGATCACCTCCACTCGTCGGGTATCGGTCACCAGCACGGTGTTGACCGGCGTACGGCCGGGCGGCAGTTCGTCGAGGATCGAGGTGTCGAGGTCGGCGTAGGCGCTCATCGCCAGGGTTCGTGGGATCGGCGTGGCGGTCATGATCAGTTGATGAGGGCACATCCGCCCGCCCACGCCTTTCTGCCGCAGGGCCAGGCGCTGCTGCACGCCGAAGCGGTGCTGTTCATCGATGATCACCAGGGCCAGGTTCTTGAATTGCACTTCGTCCTGGAACAACGCGTGGGTGCCGACCACCATCGGTGCCCCTTCGGCGATCTGCGCCAGGGCGGCGGCGCGGTTCTTGCCCTTGAGCTTGCCGGCCAGCCAGGCGACTTCGATGCCCAACGGTTCGAGCCAGCGCTGGAAGGTGATGAAGTGTTGTTCGGCGAGGATCTCGGTGGGCGCCATCAGCGCCACTTGATACCCCGCTTCCAGGGCCTGGAGCGCGGCGAGGGCGGCGACCACGGTCTTGCCGGCGCCGACATCGCCCTGGATCAACCGCAGCATCGGCTCGGGCTGGCTCAGGTCATAGGCGATTTCGTTGCCGACCCGTTGCTGGGCGCCTGTGGGGGTGAACCCGAGGTTGGCCAGGTAGCGGGCCGGCAGATCCCTGGCCTTGGGCATGGCTGGGGCGCGCAGGGAACGCAGGCTTTCGCGCAGGCGTTGTTGGGACAGTTGATGGGTCAGCAGCTCTTCGAACGCCAGACGATGCTGGGCCCAGTGATGGCCGACGGCGAGTTCGTCCACGTCGGCATCGGCGGGCGGATGGTGCAAGTAGCGGATCGCATCGGCCAGGGGGGCCAAGTGGTAATCCCGGGCCAGTTCCGTGGGCAGCCAGTCGGGCAGGCTGCTGGGGCCGAGCAGGGTCAGGGTTTGCTGGCAGAGCTGGCGCAGGCGTTGTTGGGTCAGGCCTTCGGTGAGGGGGTAGACCGGGGTCAGGGTTTCGTCCACCGGCGGCGGTTCGTCACCGGTGATGGCGCGGTATTCCGGGTGATAGATCTCCAGCCCCGAAGCCCCGGGCCGCGCCTCGCCGTAGCAGCGCACACGGGTGCCGCGCTTGAGGCCCTCCTTTTGCGCATTGCTGAAATGATAGAAGCGCAGGCTGAGCCCGCCGGTGCCATCCTGCAAGCGCACCACCAGGCTGCGACGGCGACCCATGACCACGTCGGCGCCGCTGACGGTGCCTTCGATCACCGCATCCTGTCCCGGGCGCAGATGGCCGATGGGCACCACGCGGGTGCGGTCCTGGTAACGCAGCGGCAGGTGGAACAGCAGGTCCTGGAGGGTTTCCAGGCCGACCTTGGCCAGTTTCTCGGCCATGGCTTCACCGACACCCTTGAGTGTGGTGACCGGCACTTTCGACAGCTCCGTCATGGGCGTGGCTTACTTGCCAGCGGGCGGCTTGGCCACGGAGCACAGGCGGATCGAGTCAGCGAGGATCTCGATGGCCTTGGGCCGCGGGAAACTGGCGCGCCAGGCGATGGCCACGGTGCGGAACGGCACGGGCGGCGTCAGCGGGCGGACTTCGATCACGCCCGGGGAGTAATGATGGCTGTCCACCGCCGACAGCGGCAGGATCGAAATACCCAGGCCCGACGCGACCATGTGGCGGATGGTTTCCAGGGAGCTGGACTCCACCGTGGTGTGCTTGGCGCCTTCGTTGCCCTTGGTCAGGGTCGGGCAGGCTTCGAGCACCTGGTCGCGGAAGCAGTGGCCTTCGCCAAGCAACAGCAGGCTCTTGTCGTTGAGCTGGGCGGCGTCGATGGTCTTTTTCTGGGTCCAGGGGTGCTGGGCCGGCATCAGGACGTAGAACGGTTCGTCGTAGAGCGGCAGGGTCAGGACGTCGGCTTCGTTGAATGGCAGGGCGATGATGATCGCGTCCAGCTCGCCGTTGCGCAGCTTGTCGCGCAGCACATGGGTGAAGTTTTCTTCGATGTACAACGGCATCTGCGGGGCGACCCGGTGCAGTTGCGGAATCAGGTGCGGGAACAGGTACGGGCCGACGGTGTAGATCGCGCCGACTTTCAGCGGGGCGGTCAGTTGGTTCTTGCCGGCCTGGGCCAGTTCGCGAATACCCTGGGCCTGCTCCAGGACCTTTTGCGCCTGGGCCACGATGCCTTCGCCCACTGGAGTCAGGCGCACGGCGCTTTTGCTGCGCTCGAAAATCAGCACACCGAGTTCGTCTTCAAGCTTTTTCACGCCCACCGACAGCGTCGGCTGGCTGACGTGGCAACGCTCGGCCGCATGGCCGAAATGCTGCTCTTGGGCGAGGGTCACGATGTAGCGTAATTCTGTGAGGGTCATGGCGAGCGTCCGTGAAGTTGCGAGCCAAGCATACCGGCTGCAATCGATAGACGCACGTTATCAGACTGGGGGGGCGGTGTGACACTGTCCAATGTCTGTGTGGCGAGGGGATTTATCCCCGTTGGGCTGCGCAGCAGCCACCAAAAACAGGACTGTCGGCGCGAAGTCAGAAAGATGAGGCCATCTCTTTTAGGGCCGCTACGCGCCCCAGCGGGGATAAATCCCCTCGCCACAGATAAATCCCCCACCCGGATAAATCCCTACAAATAAGCAGCCCCTGTTACAGGGGCTTCTTATTTGAGGTCAGCGCCGGCGCTTGTCGATGGAGTACACAAACGGTGCCGTCAGTTCGATGGTGCCATTGGTCAGCAGCTCCGCCGGCGGCTTGGGCAGCGGTTGGGCGCGGCGGATCATTTCCAGGGTGGCCCGGTCCAAGGAGTCCGTGCCGGAGCTGCCCACCAGTTCGAATGACAGCACGTTACCTTCGGCATCCACCACGAAGCGCAGGCGGTTCATGCCTTCCTTGTTCATCTGCTGGGCCCTGGGCGGGTACTTCTTGTACTTGCCCAGGTGCGCCAGCAGCGTGCCCTGCCAGTTGGCCTTGGCAGCCGATTGTGCAGGTGACGGGCCAGGAGCCGGTTGCGCGGACTTCTCGGCCACTGACTGGGTTGGCGGGGTGTCGCTGGGCTTCTGCTCCGACGGCTGTTCCTTCGGCGGCTCGGGCTTTTTCTCCACCGGTTTGGGTTTGGGCGGTTGCGGCTTTGGCTTGGGCTTGACCGGCTTGGGCACGGAAATCTCCGGCTTCGGCGCTTCGGCAAGCTTGGGCAGAGGCAATTCTTCGACCGGCTCGGGAGGTTGCGGCGGTGTGACGACTTTTGGCGGTGCCGGCGGCGGCGGGGCTGGTACCGGCGCCAGCTCGACCATCATCGCCTGGGGAGGCAATTCGATGGGCGGGCGCGATGTCCAGTTCAACGCCAGGGCGATGGCGAGCGCATGCACGCCCAGCACCACTGCCAGGCTACCGCTGTAACGCGTCAGCTTTTGGCGCGTCGTGATCATTTCTGCCGCGCCGTCTCGAGTCCGACCAGGCCGACCTTCAGGTAGCCAGCGCCCCGCAGCGCGTCCATCACGCTCATCAGGTCGCCGTAGTCCACGCCTTTGTCGGCCTGGAAGAAGATCGTCGTGTCTTTCTTGCCTTGGGTCTTGGCGTCGAGGGTCGCGCCAAGGGTTTCGGCCTTGACCTCTTCTTCGCCCAGGAACAGGCGCTGGTCGGCCTTGACGCTGAGGAACACCGGTTTTTCCGGCCGTGGCGAAGGCTTGGCCGTCGACGCCGGCAGGTCAACCTTGATGTCCACGGTGGCAAGCGGGGCGGCCACCATGAAGATGATCAACAGCACCAGCATCACGTCGATGAACGGCGTGACGTTGATTTCGTGGTTCTCGGCCAGATCGTCGTCTGCGCCTTCTTTCAAATGCAGGCCCATGGCCGATTACCCCACTTTCACCATGTGCGGTTGCGAGCTGCGCTCGGGCGGCAGGTGGTCGAGGTCGCGGCTGACCAGCAACAGGACTTCAGCCGAGGCGTCGGAGACCTGGGCCTTGTAGCCGGCAATGGAGCGGGCGAAGACGTTGTAGATCACGACGGCCGGGATCGCTGCGACCAGGCCCAAGGCCGTTGCCAGCAAGGCTTCGGCGATGCCGGGTGCGACGACGGCGAGGTTGGTGGTCTGGGTCTTGGCGATGCCGATGAAGCTGTTCATGATGCCCCACACGGTGCCGAACAGACCGACGAATGGCGCGGTAGAGCCGATGGTGGCAAGCACGCCGGTGCCGCTGCTCATGTTGCGACCGCAGGCGGCGACCAGGCGTTCGAGGCGGAAGCTCACGCGTTCCTTGATGCCTTCTTTCTCGCGGCTGTTGGCCGACAGGCGCATCTCTTCGAGTGCGTCATGCACGAGCAGGTTGGCAAGAGTGCCTGCCTTCGCGGCGGTGGCGCTGGCTTCCTTGAGGGTGGTGGCTTTTTTCAGGGCGGCGATTTCACCACGCAAGCGACGCTTGGCACCCAGCAGCTCGAAGCCTTTGGCAATCCAGATAGTCCAGGTGATGATCGAGGCGATGGCCAGGCCGATCATCACGATTTTCACGATGATGTCGGCGTTCTTGTACATGCCCCATGGCGACAGGTCGTGGGCCATGCCCAGGGAGTTGTCGGCTTCGAGCACTTGAGGTGCGTCGGCTTCGACGGCTTGGGCCGGGTCGGTGGCGACCGGCGTTGCAACGGGAGCGGCCGGGTCGGCCGGTGCCTGGGCAGCAGCCGGTGCGGTGGCCGGGGTCGTGGCGGGCGCCTGTGCATCGGCGAACGCGGCGGCAGGTGCCAGCAGCAGGCTGAATAGCAGGGCGGCTACCGTGCCCCAGGCACGAGGTCGATTGGTTGGCGAAGCGGGGGATAGAGAGCGTTTCATGCTGGCCGGACCTGAGAGAAAAAAGAAGGTTGATGTTCTTCCAGGCCTCGGGGGCCGAGAACAAAACTGGCGGGCATTATTGCAAGTAATTCTTGTTAACAAAAGTAATACAGTTACTTTTTTTGTGCGATGGCTAGCCGCCCGTCCCCCTCGGAGGCTAGTCTGCGGCTTTGCCAGAGGAATTCTTGATGTCCGCGCCTTCTGTTTTGATCGCCGGCTGCGGTGATATCGGTGGCCGCCTGGCCCGTCAGTTATTGGCCGCACATTGGCAAGTCCATGGCCTGCGGCGTACGGTTTCGAGCCTGCCGGCCGGCGTCATCGGCGTGGCGGGGGATTTGTTCAGCGAGCAATGCCCGGCCGATTGGCCCACCGGTTCGTTGGATTACCTGGTGTACAGCGCCGCGGCCACCGACCATGACGAAGCGGGCTATCGCTCGGCTTATGTCGAAGGGTTGCAGCATGTGTTGGGCTGGTTGAAGCAGCATGGGCAGCAGCCCAAGCGTCTGCTGTTTGTGTCCAGCAGCAGTGTTTATGGGCAACAGCTGGGCGAATGGGTGGATGAAACCTCGCCAACCGTGGCCAGCGGCTATTCCGGTCGCCTGATGCTCGAAGCCGAGCAAGTGGCCTTGGGCAGTGGCATCCCGGCCAGCCGCGTGCGCCTGACCGGCATCTATGGGCCGGGTCGGGAATGGTTGCTGAGCCAGGTGCGCCAAGGGTATCGCGTCGTGATCGACCCGCCGCTGTACGCCAATCGCATCCACGCCGACGATGCGGCCGGCTTGCTGGCGTTCCTGCTGGAGGCCGATCGCCAGGGCCAGATGCTGGACGATTGCTACATCGGCGTCGACGACGCCCCTGCGCCGCTGGCCGAGGTGGTGGGCTGGTTGCGTGAATACATGGGCGTCACCCAGTGGGCCGAAGACGCCAGCGTGCGTCGTGCCGGCAGCAAGCGCTGCAGCAATGCCCGGGCGAAGGCCTTGGGCTGGACGCCGCGGTATCCGAGTTTTCGCCAGGGGTATGCGGCGATTCTGGAAGGGCGCAGCTGACACGGGCTTGCTCGGCGTGTGCTCGATGATATTGTTCGGCGCCAAGGGCTAGATCTCTATGGGCTCTTACCGTCCTGAGTACCTTCCACGTCTTGACTTGGTTCATCAAGCTCGCCGAGCATTATCCGTTGCTTGCCGAAACCAGGAGTGATCCGAAGGCCACTCGCAACCGTTTCAATCATCTTTTGCGTCGTCGATGTGGGCCAACATCCGATCGAACGATCTAACCGCGACAAGGACCGTCATCAATGCAAGCCAGTTTCAGCAAAGGCGTTATCTTTGCACTCTCCGCCGCCGCACTTAACGCCACGATAGGCGTGCTCAGCAAAGTGCTCATGAGCAATGGCTTCACCGCCAGCAGTGTCGCCGTCATAAAGACCGTCCTGGGTTGTCTACTGCTCTCGGCCTTGCTGCTGTTTATCAAGCGTCCGGCGACGACGGCCAAATGGACCCAGGCGGCGATCTGCGCGTTTCTCGGTATCTTTGTGCTGTTCCACTTCGAAACGGCTGCCTATCGGCATTACGCTGCGGCGGGTGTAGTCGTGATGCTGATGGCCAGTGCTTCCATTTCCTCGATTGTGCTCGGACGCATAATCCTCAAGGATGCGATCACCGCGAACGCCACTGTGGGCGCCGCCTTGGCGATCGCCGGAATCGCGGTGATCTTTGGCGCCGATCTGCGGCAGGGCTTCACGCTCCAAGGCGTTGCGCTCGCGTCCATGGCGGGCTGCGGCTATGGGGCGTTTTCGGTAGCCATGAAACGGATGGGCGTGTCCGGTGGGCTGCACTTCACTCGTCAGTTGCTGTTCTTCGGCAGCCTGTACTTGCTGATGCCGGCTTCGGCCGACGGCTTCGTGATCGGTGAGCTGTCGCCCTGGGCGATTGCCGCACTGCTGGCGCTGGCCGCGCTGCCGACCATCCTCGGCTTTTTTTGCACCACCAAGGCAATCGAGTACCTCAAGCCATCCCAGGTGCAAGCCTTGGAGCTGACCGAGCCGCTGTTCGCCGCACTGCTGGCATTTGTTGTGCTCAATGAGGTGCCACGCGAAAGCCTGTACCCGGGCGCACTGCTGATCATCATTGGGCTGTGTTTCTCCAATGAGCTGATCCGCCTGGGCAGAAGAAAGCCTGTCCCCTCTCGCGTGTGAACCTTTACCGGCGTGGGGCGCCCGTACATTTATTTCGAGGCGCCCTATCCCTTACTGCTTTTCCAGCACCCATTGCCGAGTCCCCGGCGTGAACGACGGCATTTCATCGGCCAGCGCGGCGTTGACGGTCTGGAAAATCTCCAGCCGCTTGCCGTCGCGGGCAAAGATCCAGGTGTTGCCCTGGCCGTTCTGCTGCAACCAGATGTTGTCGTTGCCACCGCTCATGGAGGCGCAATCGCCGGCCAGGCACAAGGCGTAACGATCGGCGCCCGGCAGCCCGCTGACCTGGCCGTCGGGCTGGAATTGCACGCTGGCGCCCTGGCCGGGGCCGTTGACGATGCTCCAGGTGCCACCCAGGTAGGCGGTATACAGCGCTCGCTCGAAACTGGCGCCGATCGGCGCACCTGCGGGTACCTGGACTGACGCCCGGTCGAACACCTGCTGCGGTTCGTTCTCGGTGGCGGCCTGGCTTAACTGGTCGCCATCGCGCTTGAGTTCGCTGGCGGAGCTGCCGTAGAAATCGACTTTCCAGGCGCCGTCTTCTTCGCCCAGCAACTTGCCTTCGACGTTTTCAAAGCCGTTGGTGTAGCGCGCCTGACCGGCCCGGGTGTTGACGTCCCATTCCAGGTTCGGGCCGTAGCCCTGCAGCGCTTCGCGAAGCGGGCCGCCCTTGGCGGCAGCGTCGATGGCTGCTTGGTTGATCCAGGTGCCGCTGATGTCACGGTCGGCAGGGTCGCTGGCGCAACCGCCCAGAAGCAGGGCAGCCAGCGAGAGAGCAAGCGCTTTGCGCATGGTGGAATCCTTTCAGAACGAAAACGGCGCAGCAGGGGAGGCTGCGCCGGCCTTATTACTCGATGACCAGGATGGCATCCATCTCAACCTGAGCGCCCTTGGGCAGGGCGGCCACGCCGATGGCGGCGCGGGCAGGGTAAGGCTGGTCGAAGTACTTGCCCATCACCTCGTTGACCTTGGCGAAGTGGCTCAGGTCGGTGAGGAAGATGTTCAGCTTGACGATGTCCTTGAACGAACCACCTGCGGCCTCAGCCACGGCCTTGAGGTTTTCGAACACCTGCACGGTCTGGGCTTCGAAGCCTTCCACCAGCTCCATGGTCTTGGGGTCCAGTGGAATCTGGCCCGACATGTACACGGTGTTGCCGGCCTTGATCGCCTGGGAATAAGTACCGATGGCGGCCGGGGCCTTGTCGCTGGTGATAACAGTCTTGGTCATGAATGACTCCTGATAACGAATGGGCTACGCGCGCATCCGGGTGATGCGGATAACGCCGGTCAGGGCGCGCAGTTTCTTGATCACGCGGGCCAGGTGCACACGGTCGTGTACGCTGACTACCAATTGAACGACGCTGATGCGGCCATCGCGTTCGTCCATGCTGATTTTTTCGATATTGCCGTCGGCGGCATTGACGCTGCTGGCCAGCAGCGCGATCAGGCCGCGCTGGTGCTCCAGCTCGACCCGCAGCTCGACGTTGAATTCGCCGGTGACATCCTTGGCCCAGGAGAGCTGGATGCATTTTTCCGGGTTATGACGGATTTCGCTGATGTTGCGGCAGTTGTCCAGGTGCACCACCATCCCTTTGCCGGCGGACAAATGGCCGACAATCGGGTCGCCCGGGATCGGTGTACAGCACTTGGCATAACTGAGCACCAGGCCCTCGGTGCCGCGAATCGCCAGCGGACCTTCGGGGCTTGGCAACTGTTCGCCTTCACCGAGCAGCCGACGGGCAACGACGTAGGCCATGCGATTGCCCAGGCCGATGTCTTCGAGCAGGTCTTCGATCAGTTCGAGGCGGTATTCATTGAGCATCAGTTGCACACGCTCGGCCGGGATCTTGTCCAGGGAGCTGTCGAAACCGTTCAATACCTTGTTCAGCAGGCGTTCACCGAGGCTGATGGATTCGGAGCGGCGTTGCAGTTTCAGGGCATGACGGATATGGGTGCGGGCCTTGCCGGTGACCACGAAATTGAGCCATGCCGGGTTGGGTCGTGCGCCCGGGGCGCTGACAATTTCCACCGTGGAGCCGCTTTGCAGCGGTTCGGACAACGGTGCCAGGCGGCGGTTGATCCGGCACGCGATGCAACTGTTGCCGACGTCGGTGTGTACCGCATAGGCAAAGTCCACGGCCGTGGAGCCTTTGGGCAGCTCCATGATCCGGCCCTTGGGCGTAAAGACGTAGACCTCGTCCGGGAACAGGTCGATCTTCACGCTCTCGATGAACTCCAGGGAGTTGCCGGCGCGCTGCTGCATTTCCAGCACACCCTTGACCCACTGCCGGGCGCGGGCATGGGTGCTCTTGGGTTGTTCGTCGCCGCTGGATTTGTACAGCCAATGGGCGGCGATGCCGTTGTTGGCCATCTCTTCCATTTCGCGGGTGCGGATCTGGATTTCGATGGGTACGCCGTGCATGCCGAACAGCGTGGTGTGCAGCGACTGATAGCCGTTGGCCTTGGGAATCGCGATGTAATCCTTGAAGCGCCCCGGCAACGGTTTGTACAAATTATGTACAGCTCCCAGCACGCGATAGCAGGTGTCGACCTTGTCGACGATGATCCGGAACGCGTAGACGTCCATGATCTCGTTGAAGGCCCGACGCTTGCCGCGCATTTTCTTGTAGATGCCGTAGAGGTGTTTCTGCCGCCCGCTGACTTCGCCTTCGATGCCGTCGATGGCCAGGCAGTGGCTCAGGGATTCTTCGATCTTGTTGACGATTTCCTTGCGGTTGCCCCGGGCGCGCTTGACGGCCTGGTTGATCCGCGCCGAACGCATCGGGTGCATGGCCTTGAAGCCGAGGTCTTCGAACTCGATGCGGATCGCGTGCATGCCCAGGCGATTGGCGATGGGTGCGTAGATTTCCAGGGTTTCCTTGGCGATGCGCCGGCGTTTTTCGCCGGACAGCACTTCCAGGGTGCGCATGTTGTGCAGGCGGTCGGCGAGCTTGACCAGGATCACGCGAATGTCGCGTGCCATGGCCATGGCCATTTTCTGGAAGTTCTCGGCCTGGGCCTCGGCCTTGGTCTCGAAGTTCATCTGGGTCAGCTTGCTGACCCCGTCGACCAGTTCGGCCACGGTTTCGCCGAACTGCGCTTGCAGCGCTTCCTTGGCAATGCCGGTGTCTTCGATCACGTCATGCAGCATCGCCGCCATCAGGCTCTGATGGTCCATGTGCATGTCGGCAAGAATATTCGCCACCGCAAGAGGATGCGTGACGTACGCCTCGCCACTGCGGCGGCGTTGGCCGTCGTGGGCTTGTTCAGCGTAGAAATAGGCTCGGCGGACCAGGTTGACCTGGTCCGTGCCGAGATAGGCCGATAAGCGATCGGCGAGGGCGTCTATGCTCGGCATGATGATGACTCCTGCCGTCTGCTGTGACCCCGCGCCGTGCTACGTCGACCAGGCATAGGCTTAGACCGCCTCGTTGGACTCGTCCTCGAACGCTGCGAACAGCGGTTCGTCTTCGACGATTTCAGCGTTGGCGATGAACTCGTAGCTCATCAGGCCCTCGGCGATTTCACGCAGCGCTACTACTGTAGGCTTGTCGTTTTCCCACTGGACCAATGGCTCTTTGCCGCCGGTGGCCAGTTGACGGGCACGCTTGGTAGAGAGCATGACCAGCTCAAAGCGGTTTTCCACGTGTTCTAGGCAGTCTTCAACGGTTACGCGGGCCATGGTATTCCTCGGAGCGAATGCAATATGCGCGCTGCCCGGTTGGGCGAGCGGACTCGACAGTTTAAAAAAACACCAGCGTTTAGGGAAGCGCTGATTTTTTAACCAAACCCCTCGGCGCGCTGCGACTACCAATGTAAAGCCGTCGCAGCGGTTTTGGGAAGGGCTGTTCAGCCCAACAATTCGGCCAATAATTTGCCGAAACGTTGCTGTTGGCGTTTCTGCTGCAGCTGGCTGGCGCGGAAAATCGCCTTCAGGTCGTCCAGCGCGTGGGCGAAATCGTCGTTGATGATCAGGTAATCATAGTCGACGTAGTGACTCATCTCGCTGACCGCTTCGCGCATCCGGCCCTCGATGATGTCGTCGCTGTCCTGGCCACGGTTGGTCAGGCGCTGGCGCAAGGCTTGCTGGCTTGGCGGCAGGATAAAGATCGAACGAGCCTGGGGCATCAGCTTGCGCACCTGCTCGGCGCCTTGCCAGTCGATTTCCAGGATCAGGTCGTGACCTTCGTCCAGGGTCTGCTGCAAGTAACTTTGCGAAGTACCATAAAGGTTGCCGAAAACTTCGGCGCGCTCCAGGAAGTCGCCGTGTTCGGCCATCTTCACGAACTCTTCGCGGTCGACGAAGTGATAGTTCACACCATTCACTTCGCCCGGACGCATGGCGCGGGTAGTGTGCGAGACCGAGACGCGGATCTGCGGTTCGGCATCGATCAGTGCCTTGACCAGGCTGGTCTTGCCGGCGCCCGAGGGCGCGGAAATGATGTAGAGGGTGCCGGTGCTGTGGGTCATGTCGTTAGCCTTACTCAATGTTCTGCACTTGTTCGCGCATTTGTTCGATCAACACCTTGAGGTTGACCGCCGCCTGGGTGCTGCGCGGGTCGAAGGCTTTGGAGCCCAGTGTATTGGCTTCGCGGTTGAGCTCCTGCATCAGGAAGTCGAGGCGGCGACCGGCCGCGCCGCCGGACTTGAGCACCCGGCGAACTTCGATGATGTGGGTGCTCAGGCGATCCAGTTCTTCGGCCACGTCGCTCTTTTGCGCGAGCATGACCATTTCCTGTTCCAGGCGTTGCGGGTCCAGCTCGGCCTTCATGTCGGTGAAGCGGTCGAGGACTTTCTGGCGCTGGGTGGCGAGCATCTGCGGGACCAGTTCGCGCAGGGTGCTGACGTCTTCTTCGATGGAGGTTAGGCGCTCGTTGATCAGTCGGGCCAGCTCCGCGCCTTCGCGCTCGCGGCCGGCCTTGAGTTCCTTGAGACCTTCATTGAACAGCGTCATCGCCTCGGCGTTCAGCGCTTGGGGGTCGCTCGCATCGCCCACCAGCACGCCGGGCCAGGCCAGGACTTCCAGTGGGTTCAAGGCGGCAGGATGCTTGATCAGGCTGGCGACGGTTTCGGCCGCGGCGACCAGTTGCGCGGCGCGCTCACGGTCCACCTGCAAGGCTTTGCCAGTGCTTTCTTCGGTGAAGCGCAGGGTGCATTCCAGCTTGCCCCGGGACAGGCACTGGCGCAGCGCCTCGCGCACGCCGCCTTCGAGGTCGCGGAAAGACTCGGGCAGGCGCAGGTGTGGCTCCAGGTAGCGGCTGTTGACCGAACGCAGTTCCCAGCTCAGCGTGCCTTGGGCCCCGGCTTTTTCGACGCGGGCGAAAGCGGTCATGCTGTGCACCATGGAGGGTCCTCGCAATGCAGGCGGCCACAACGGGTGGTGGTGGGGCCTGGAATCTGTGAATAAAAGCCGAAGGGCAGCAAAGGCGCAGGATTGTAGCGCAGTGAAGCGCATGCCCCAAACGCGCATGTGACAAAGCGCTGCAACCCGTCGGGCAGGCCTTTGCGCGGCTTCGCTCGCGCCGGCTTTTTGGAGCCGAGTGACGTTTGACTGCCCTATGACGATTCACGGCTCTATAATGCTCGGCAGTTTTCCGTCCTCCGTACAGGTATTCCCTATGAAACGTCCAAGTGGTCGCGCTGCCGATCAGCTTCGCTCGATCCGCATTACCCGCAACTACACCAAACACGCCGAGGGATCTGTACTGGTCGAATTCGGTGATACCAAAGTCATCTGCACTGTCAGTGTCGAAAACGGCGTGCCACGCTTCCTCAAGGGGCAGGGCCAGGGCTGGCTGACGGCCGAATACGGCATGCTGCCGCGCGCCACGGGTGAGCGGAACCAGCGTGAGGCCAGCCGTGGCAAGCAGGGCGGTCGTACCCTGGAAATCCAACGCTTGATCGGCCGTTCGCTGCGTGCCGCTCTGGACATGTCCAAGTTGGGCGACGTGACGCTGTATGTCGATTGCGACGTGATCCAGGCCGATGGCGGTACCCGTACTGCCTCCATCACCGGGGCCATGGTCGCCCTGGTCGATGCCTTGAAAGTGATCAAGAAGCGCGGCGGCCTCAAGGGCGGCGACCCGCTCAAGCAAATGATTGCCGCTGTGTCCGTGGGCATGTACCAGGGCGAGCCGGTGCTGGACCTGGATTACCTGGAAGACTCCGCTGCCGAGACTGACCTGAACGTGGTCATGACCAGTGCCGGCGGTTTCATCGAAGTCCAGGGCACTGCCGAGGGCGCGCCGTTCCAGCCAGAAGAATTGAACGCTATGCTGGAATTGGCGAAGAAAGGCATGAACGAGATCTTCGAACTGCAAAAGGCCGCCTTGGCTGACTGATCGATTCCCGCTTCAAGACAAGGAGAGTGTCATGAGTGATGAGCAAATCCTACTGCCCCAGCCGAGCAAAGAGGCGCGTCAATGGGCAATGTTTTGTCACCTGTCCGCCTTGTTGGGGATCTGGATTCCGTTCGGCACGCTGATCGGGCCGCTGGTGCTCTGGCAGCTCAAGCGTGAGTCCGACCCGTTCATCGATGCCCAGGGCAAGGAAGCGCTGAACTTCCAGATCACCGTGGCGATTGCCTCGGCGATCAGCCTGCTGCTGATGGTCGTGGTGATCGGCTTCTTCCTGTTCGGCCTGGTGGCCATCGGTGCGCTTGTGCTGACGATCATTGGTGGCGTGAAGGCCAATGAAGGGCAGCCGTATCGGTATCCGTTTACCTGGCGCCTGGTCAAATAACGATCAGCCCTGCGATCCAAGGACAATGCCCCGGCCTATCGGGGCATTGTCTTTTTTGAAGTCATAAATGTTTCTTTTTATGTGCAGTTTCCCATTGCGTAGCGAGTTATTGTGCGCATATTCCGCTCTTACACTTCTAGTCACAACTGCACGGCTTTAGTGCGGTCTCTATGCTTGGCAATAAGACGCTTCGATTGATAGAGTTGCGCCAAGTTATATTCCTTCAGAAATATTTCGATATATTCAGACCATTGAAGGTCCTTGAATTCAAAGCCAATCAGTGTTGAGGCAATCAACCTGTTCAAGAGGCGTGTCCAGGTAAAAAGTTCGCCCCTGAATATATGTTCAAAGAATAAACACTCATGTTTCAGCTCGATTTCTATGGAACACTTGTCGCCGCCTCTCTGGTGCTTTTGCTGGGGCGCGGACTTGTTACGCGTGTTGGTTTCCTTCGCGCCTACAATATCCCTGAGCCTGTAGCGGGCGGGCTGGTAGTTGCCCTGGTGCTCCTGGCTTTGCGGGGGCTTGAAGTTGAAGTTCGATTTGATACTTCATTGCAGACACCGTTGATGCTGGCATTTTTTGCCACGATTGGCCTGAGCGCGGACTTCGCGAGCCTGAAGAAAGGCGGGCGCGTGGTTGGGATTTTCCTGCTGGCGGTCGTCGGCCTGTTGGTGGTCCAGAACGCCATGGGCATCGGGCTCGCAACAGTGCTGGAGCTCGATCCGTTGATGGGGTTGCTGACTGGCTCGATCACCTTGGCGGGCGGTCACGGTACTGGCGCGGCGTGGGGGACGGTGTTCAGCGAGAAGTTCGGCCTGGCTTCTGCCTCCGAACTTGCGATGGCTTCTGCGACGTTTGGCTTGGTGTTAGGTGGCTTGATCGGTGGGCCGGTTGCGCGCCTGCTCATCAAGCGTGTTCAGTCACCCGGCGGTCTTGAATCAGAAAAGCCCCGGATACCCAAGGGTTTCGAACAGCCGAACAAAGAGCGCTCGATTACGCCGTTTTCGTTTATTGAGACGCTCGCCCTGATTGCAGTCAGCCTTCTGGCCGGTACGCTCTTGAATGGGCAGCTCCACGACACCGCATTCGAGTTGCCGACGTTCGTTTGTGTCTTGTTCGTGGGGGTGGTCTTGCGCAATGGACTTTCGGCACTTGGCTTGTATCAGGTCTTTGAGCGAGAAGTATCCGTACTTGGCAATGTCAGCCTGTCACTGTTTCTGGCTATCGCCTTGATGTCACTCAAGTTGTGGGACCTGGCGTCACTGGCATTGCCGATATTCATTATCCTGGCGGCCCAGACATTGGTCATGGCGCTGTTTGCGATTTTCGTGACGTTCAGAATCATGGGCAGTCATTACGATGCAGCCGTCTTGGCGGCAGGGCATTGCGGTTTTGGGTTGGGCGCCACGCCGACGGCCATCGCCAACATGCAGGCAGTGACTCAGCGCTACGGGCCTTCACAGATAGCGTTTCTGGTGGTACCGATGGTGGGAGCGTTCTTCATCGATATCATTAACGTCATCGTCATCAAGTTGTACCTTGCCCTGCCGTTGTTTGCCGTGGCTTGAGGTTCTGCGCGGTAGCGTTCGCCATAAAAAATGCCCGTATCTTGCGATACGGGCATTTTCTTTTTCAGTCGACCTGGGAATGTCGCCGGTACGCTAGATGGTCAGCGTCCAGTCGTAATCCACGATCAGCGGCGCATGCTGCGAGAACCGTGGCTGGCGCGGCAGGCGGGCGCTGCGTACGAAGCGGCGCAGGCCAGGCGTCAGCAACTGGTAGTCGAAGCGCCAGCCAAGGTTGAGCATCTCGGCCTGTTCGTTGTCCGGCCACCAGCTGTACTGGTCGCCTTCACGGCTGACTTCGCGCAGGGCGTCGACATAACCCATGTTGCCAATGATCTCGTCCATCCAGGCCCGTTCCGGCGCCAGGAAACCAGGAGATTGCTGGCTGTCGCGCCAGTTCTTGATATCCAGCTTCTGTTGCGCCACGTACAGCGAGCCACAATAGATGTACTCGCGACGTTTGCGCCGCTGTTTATCCAGATAACGGGCGAAGTCGTCCATCAACTTGAATTTCTGATTCAAATCTTCATCGCCGTTCTGCCCCGAAGGGAGCAGTAAGGTCGCGATGCTGACCTTGTCGAAATCGGCTTGCAGGTAGCGCCCGTAGCGGTCCGCCGTCTCGAAACCGAGACCGTTGATGACAGCCTTCGGTTGCAGCCGCGAGTACAAAGCCACGCCACCCTGGGCGGGGACTTCGGCATCGCAGGCATAAAGGAAGTAACCATCCAGTTGGAAGGCTGCATCGTCCAGTTCAAAGGCGGAGGCGCGGGTGTCCTGCAGGCAGATGACGTCGGCATTCTGTGCTTGCAGCCAACTGAGCAAACCACGCTCGACTGCAGCCTGAATACCATTGACGTTCACACTGATGATCCGCATAAATGGCCCCAAAAATCACGTGCGTGTATGATACACGCCGTGTACCTATTTAGCTAAATCCGCGGTATTTGAGGCTTTTTTTCATGCAGGCGTATCAGCGCGATTTCATTCGCTTTGCCATCGATCGCGGCGTTTTGCGCTTCGGTGAGTTCACCCTCAAGTCCGGGCGCACCAGCCCGTACTTCTTCAATGCCGGCCTGTTCAACAGCGGTTCTGCCTTGGCGCAACTGGGTCGTTTCTATGCGGCGGCCATCGTCGAGAGCGGCATCCCGTTCGACGTGCTGTTCGGCCCAGCCTACAAAGGCATCCCGCTGGCCGCCACCACTGCCGTCGCCCTGGCTGAACATCACGACCGCGACTTGCCTTGGTGCTTCAACCGCAAGGAAGCCAAGGCCCATGGCGAAGGCGGCAGCCTGGTGGGTGCCCCGCTGACCGGCGACGTGTTGATCATCGACGACGTCATCACTGCCGGCACTGCCATTCGCGAAGTGATGCAGATCATCGCTGCCCAGGAAGGCGCCAAGGCCGCTGGCGTGCTGATCGCCCTGAACCGCCAGGAGCGCGGCAACGGTGAGCTGTCGGCGATCCAGGAAGTGGAGCGTGACTTCGGCATTCCGGTGATCAGCATTGTGTCGCTGAACCAGGTGCTGGAGTTTTTGGCCGACGATCCGCAGCTCAAGCAGCATTTGCCGGCGGTTGAGGCTTATCGGGCGCAGTTTGGTGTCTGAAAAACCAAAGGCCCTGTGAGACAGGGCCTTTTATTCAGTGGCGCTCACTTGCGAAGGCAAAGGGCGCGCAGTAAAGCATCCACTTGTCCAAACGCGTCCTGTTGCCACTGGTCCGGGGTCCGATCCTCAAGGATTTGGCTGTCTTCGACGAAACGCCTTACAGAGGTCGGGCCATAGCCGTCGGCTACATCAAATTTTTGGCAGATGTGCAGGAAGCCTTGTTCGCCACTTCCGGTTTCAATGACGGGGCGGCATTCTTCAGCGAGTGCCGCTATGCCACCTGGATAATTACGGACGCAATAGTAGATGTCGTAGGCGTCTTTTTGCTTATGTCGCCCATTAAGGGCATAGCCCTTCATCGCGAGCAGTGCCGGGATAGAGCAAACGGCAACCTCGACGCGATTTTTGCCGCCAGTTGGCATGGGGCCTTCAATCGCGACCATCTGATAGAACCGCATTGCCAAATCGGCGCCATCGGCACGTTGAACCGCAAAGTCATTCAGGATAGGCGGTTTATTCTGGATGATCTCGGCATCGCGAGGCATCAAGAAATCCACGATCACATCTATCGGGGCGCCCCCATCGTTCACGGGAACCTGGCGAACGAGCTGGAAGCGTCGTAGCTCTCCTCTTTGCTCATACCCATTGCCCATCAGGGCCTCGACCAGTGTTGCGTACTCGCCATCGCCAAGTGCTTCTGCATCTAGGCTCAAGTCGACGTCGAGCGTACCCACATGCGGCATGTCATTATGGGCAAGGAGCAGCCATGGCACCGCTCCTCCGATCACTGCGAACTTGCCTTTGAAACTTCCCAGAATCTGGCCCATTTCGACGAGCACGGCCTTCACTGCGGCCGTAGTCCTATCCTCATAATCCGAGGCAGATTGAGGCTCTTGCGGCACTAACGGGGCCATGTCAATTTTTCCTGGCGTAAATACTCAGCAGCTTCTTTTGCGCGTTCTCCGGCCACCGTCAAATCCAGATAGGTCTGAACCGGGCTGGTGCACAGCACGCCGGGTGCTGCTTCGACGGTGTCCAGTAAAAGTCCTTCGTCCCTGGGAACGGTGATCACCACATTTTCGCCCTTGGCCGCAGGGACAAGCTGTAGAGCTTCGATCAGTTTATCCAACCCTTCACTGTCGGCATAAAAGTAATGCGTGCCCACACGGGCATAGGGCGCGAGCCATTGCGCGGCGGAAAACGAGGAGAAAAGCGTGCGCCCGCAGCTCTGTTCGCCAATAACGCTCCGCGCTGCATTTTCCAGGGCGCTGCCATGTAAGGTGGTATAGAACTTTTTACGCTCCCCCGATGGAGGTTCGTAGGCCTCGACCCATGCATCCAGCAGGGCCTGAGGATCGCATAGGAAGAATCCATTGCTTGTTACCTGCCCCCATTCCCGATCAAGCAGGGCGGTACGCACATTGCTGACTTGACCCAAGCTTGTGCTGGCCGCTTCGGAGAGCTCAATTACCCGCCATGCATGGGCCGGTTCGCGCAGCATTGCACGAAGGATCTGTGCTGACTTCGGCTTGAAGAGTGACTTCAGCTCTCTATGTTCTGCTGGCGGCTTATCCGCAACTTGACGGTCGATGAATACGCCATCGAATGAAATCCAGGCATTACCCTCAAGGTCCAAGTAGCCGACACCTTTTTCCCGACATGCCTGCCTGGCAGCGGGCGAGAGATAGGGGGCGATTACGATAGCTGTGACTTCAATGTCCCACGCAGTTACGTAGTCACGAAGCTGAAGGATGGCTGCGTTTACAAATCTGGGCTGCCCACTGGCTTTAACCTCGCAGACCAGAGAGCGAGATTTACCCGATGTGGCTATTTCAACGATGAAATCGGGGGCCCAGTATTTTGTCTGCGGCGCGGCTTCCAGGCTTTTTATTTCGATGATTGGCACTTTGCGCAGGAGATCGCACAACGCCTCTTTTGAGCTTTTTTCGAAATCTTTCATTGATGGAGCCCTTTTCAACGAATGTTGAAAATAGGTCAACTGGTGAAATTCTTCCAGTATTTTCAATAAATATGGCAGTTTCAGCGTTTGTTGAAAGGCGCGTATTTGATGAAAATCCAGCTTCTCTCGACATTCTCGAGCGCAAAAAAAATCGCGAGCCTCGCCAGCCCTAACGGATTTTCGCAAACTCGAAAATCCAATTGGAGCTGTAAAGGTCGCGATCTGTTGCGTTTCCGGTATTAAGGCCGCTTGCGATTGCTGATCAACGTACCCACGCCAGTATCGGTGAAGATCTCCAGCAGAATCGCATTCGGCACCCGGCCGTCGATGATCAGCGAGCTGCCGACGCCGCCCTGCACCG
Source organism: Pseudomonas sp. NFACC46-3 (assembly GCF_900114515.1). NCBI lineage: Bacteria > Pseudomonadati > Pseudomonadota > Gammaproteobacteria > Pseudomonadales > Pseudomonadaceae > Pseudomonas > Pseudomonas sp. NFACC46-3. The sequence continues at coordinate 136,813 of NZ_FOTH01000013.1, read as the reverse complement.
CTTCCAGCGCGCAACGAATCTTCGGCAGCATGCCGCCGTAGATGGTGCCGTCGGCGATCAGGTCATCGACCTGCTGGGTCGACAGTCCGGTCAGGACTTTGCCCGACTTGTCCATCAGGCCGGCGATGTTGGTCAGCAGCATCAGCTTTTCAGCTTTCAGTGCCTCGGCCACCTTGCCCGCCACCAGGTCGGCGTTGATGTTGTACGACTCGCCGTTGGCGCCCACGCCGATGGGTGCGATCACCGGGATGAAGTCGCCCTTGACCAGCAGGTTCAGCAGATCGGTGTTGATACCGACCACTTCGCCCACATGACCGATGTCGATGATTTCCGGCTGGGTCATCTCCGGTGTCTGGCGGGTTACGGTGAGTTTCTTCGCCCGGATCAGCTCGGCGTCCTTGCCTGTCAGGCCGATGGCGCTGCCGCCATGACGGTTGATCAGGTTGACGATGTCCTTGTTGACCTGGCCGCCCAGGACCATTTCCACCACATCCATGGTCTGCGCGTCGGTCACGCGCATGCCATCGATGAAGTGGCTTTCGATCGACAGGCGCTTGAGCAGGTCGCCGATTTGCGGGCCGCCGCCGTGGACCACCACCGGGTTGATGCCCACGGCCTTCATCAGCACGATGTCGCGGGCGAAGCCGGTCTTGAGCTCCTCGCTTTCCATCGCGTTGCCGCCGTATTTGATCACCAGGGTCTTGCCGACGTAGCGTCGGATATAAGGCAACGCTTCGGACAGGACCTTGGCGGTGTTGGCGGCGGCTTCGCGTTCGAGGGTCATTCAGGGCTCCGGTAGTGCTTCAAAAAATCAAAACGGTAGTTGGAGATCAGGTGCAACACGTTTGAGTTGGGTGTGGAACACATCCTTGATGCGCTGCAGTTCGGCCTCGTTGTCGGCCTCGAAACGCAGTACCAGCACCGGTGTGGTGTTGGATGCGCGAACCAGGCCCCAGCCGTGGGGATAGTCGACCCGCACACCATCGATGGTGGTCAGTTCGGCGCCTTCGCCCCATTGAGCGTCGTGCAGTGCATCAATGATGCTGAATTTGCTCTCTTCGGTCACATGGATATTGATTTCTGGCGTAGAAATATCGTTCGGGAAGGTTGCGAACAGCTCTTCGGCGCTGGATTTCTCCTTGCTGAGGATTTCCAGCAGGCGCGCGGCGCTGTAGATGCCGTCGTCAAAACCGAACCAGCGCTCCTTGAAGAAGATGTGGCCGCTCATTTCGCCGGCCAGCAGGGCGCCGCTTTGTTTCATTTTCTTCTTGATCAGCGAATGGCCGGTTTTCCACATCAGTGGACGACCGCCGTATTCCTTGATCAACGGCACCAGGCGACGGGTGCATTTAACGTCGAAGATGATTTCGGCGTTCGGATTGCGCGCTACCACGTCCTTGGCAAACAGCATCAGCAGGCGGTCGGGGAACACCACGCTGCCGGTATTGGTCACCACGCCCACGCGGTCGCCGTCGCCGTCGAAGGCCAGGCCCAGGTCGGCGTTCGTTTCCTTGACCTTGGCGATCAGGTCTTCAAGGTTTTCCAGCTTGCCCGGATCCGGGTGGTGGTTAGGGAAGTTGCCATCCACGTCGCAGAACAGCGGGATGACTTCGCAGTTCAGGGCTTCGATCAGTTGCGGGGCGATCACGCCAGCCGCGCCGTTGCCGCAGTCGACCACCACTTTCAGGCGACGAGCGAGCTTCACGTCCTTGACGATTTCGTCGTTGTAGCGTTCGAGGATATCGACCTTGGTGATGCTGCCCTGGCCGCTGCTCAGGTCGTTGGTCTTGAGGCGGGTGTGCAGGGCCTGGATCTGCTCGTTGGCAAGGGTGTCGCCAGCGATGACGATCTTGAAACCGTTGTAGTTCGATGGGTTGTGGCTGCCGGTGAGCATCACTCCGGATTTGCCGGCCAGCACGTTGGCGGCGTAGTACAGCGCCGGGGTCGGCACCAGGCCCACGTCGCTGACGTGGCAGCCACTGTCGGCGACGCCTTTTATCAGTTGTTCGACCAGCTCAGGCCCCGACAAGCGGCCATCACGGCCGACACACACGTTCGGTTCGCCCTGGGCCAGGCTCTGGGAGCCAATGGCCCGGCCGATCCAGTAGGCGGTTTCGGCGGTAAGGGTGTCCGGTACCACGCCACGGATGTCGTAGGCGCGGAAGATGCTGTCAGGGAAGATCGGGGCGATTGCGGCTGGGGTGTTCATGGGCGGGGCGCTCTATCAGGAAAGTGACTGGACAGGCCGACGGGTCGCGTCGGCAGGCTCAAGCTGAAGGGTATGACGGCGTTTTTGACAGAGAGTTCGTGGTGGGAAAATGCCATGAGACAGCGTTATCCCGGCCTCGCTCGCCTAATACGTTGATTCCGGATGGGAAACCTAGCAGAAAGCCACTGCGCATTTTTTGTCCTGAAACACAAGCTTCACAAACGGGCCGGGCAGGACGCCCGGCTTGAAAACACCGGTCAATGGCTGCCGGAATGCCCAAAACCACCCGCGCCACGCTGGCTTTCGTCGAATTCTTCGACCAGTTCGAAGTGGGCCTGGACCACCGGCACCAGCACCAGCTGCGCGATGCGTTCGCCCACGGCAATGTTGAAGGCTGTTTGGCCGCGGTTCCAGCACGACACCATCAGTTCGCCTTGATAGTCGGAGTCGATCAGGCCCACCAGGTTGCCCAGCACGATGCCGTGCTTATGGCCCAGGCCCGAGCGCGGCAGGATCAGCGCGGCCAGGCCAGGATCGCCGATGTACACCGACAGGCCGGTAGGAATCAGCAGGGTCTGGCCCGGCTCCAGGATCGTGTCCTGCTTGAGCATCGCCCGCAGGTCGAGGCCGGCGGAGCCCGGTGTGGCGTATTGCGGCAGCGGGAATTCGTTGCCGATGCGTGGGTCGAGGATCTTGGCTTGTAGGGCGTGCATGACATTTAAACCTGGTTCAGACGTTCGGCGATGAAAGTGATCAGCTGGCGGGCAATCTTGCTCTTGCTGGTCTGGGCGAAAAGTGTGGCGTGCAACTGGCGGTCGATCACGCTGCAGGCGTTTTCTTCGCTGTTGAAGCCGATGCTCGGGTTGGCCACGTCGTTGGCGACGATCAAGTCGAGATTCTTGTCCTTGAGCTTGCGTGCGGCGTAATCGAGCAGGTGTTCGGTCTCGGCGGCAAAGCCGACACTGAACGGGCGGTCGGGGCGGGTGGCGATGCTGGCCAGGATGTCCGGGTTGCGCACCATTTGCAGGAGCAGGCCGTCGCCGCTTGTAGGGTCTTTCTTCAATTTTTGCGGGGCGACGACTTCGGGGCGGTAGTCCGCCACCGCCGCCGAGGCGATGAACAGGTCGCAGGGGATGGCGGCCTCGCAGGCTGCGAGCATGTCCCGGGCGCTGACCACATCGATGCGCGTGACCCGGTCCGGAGTCGGCAGGTGCACGGGGCCGGTGATCAGTGTTACCCGGGCGCCGGCTTCTACCGCGGCTTCGGCCAGGGCGAAGCCCATTTTCCCGGAGCTGTGGTTGGTGATGTAGCGCACCGGGTCGATGTTTTCCTGGGTCGGTCCGGCGGTGATCAGCACGTGCTTGCCGGTCAGGGCCTGGCGCTGGAAGCAGTCGGCGGCGCACTGGGCCAGGTCGGTGGCTTCAAGCATGCGGCCCATGCCGACATCGCCGCAGGCCTGGCTGCCGGAGGCCGGGCCGAAGACTTTCAGGGCGCGGCTTTCGAGCAATTGCAGGTTGGCCTGGGTGGCCGGGTCGCGCCACATGGCCTGGTTCATGGCCGGCGCCACGGCGACCACCGCGTCGGTGGCGAGCACCAGGGTGGTCAGCAGGTCGTCGGCGATGCCCTGGGCCAAACGGGCGATCAGGTCGGCCGTGGCCGGGGCGATCAGCACCAGGTCGGCCCACTTGGCCAGTTCGATGTGACCCATGGCGGCTTCGGCCGCCGGGTCGAGCAGATCCAGGTGGACCGGGTGCCCGGATAGGGCTTGCATGGTCAGCGGGGTAATGAACTCGCTGCCACCGCGGGTCATGACGACCCGTACTTCCGCGCCCTGGTCGATAAGCCTGCGAACCAGCTCGGCGCTCTTGTAGGCGGCAATGCCGCCGCCGACGCCCAGAACGATGCGTTTCCGATACAGCCGCTGCATAGGCCTGCCTTTCGATTTCAGTGGTCAGTGCAAGACGAACCCCTTGGCAGCAGCTGCCAGGGTGCAAATCGCCTGCAAAAAAGATGGGCTACGATATCACAGCGACCGCTATGGAACAGCGGCGCCCACAATCAGGGAGATGCCATGAGTATTCGCGATTGGCCCGTGGCCGAGCGGCCACGGGAGCGGTTATTGGCGCTAGGGGCGGGGAGTCTATCGGACGCCGAGCTGCTGGCGATTTTTTTGCGCACCGGCGTGTCGGGCAAAAGCGCGGTGGATCTGGCGCGACAACTATTGATTCAATTTGGCAGTCTGCGCGCGCTGCTTGAAGCCGATCAGATCACATTCAGTAATCATATGGGGCTCGGACCGGCGAAGTTTGCCCAACTGCAAGCGGCTCAGGAAATGAGTCGTCGGCATTTGGCTGAACGGGCACGGGAAAAGACCACGCTGGAAAGCCCGTTCGCGGTGCGTGAGTACCTGAAATCGATGTTGCGTCACGAACCCCACGAGGTGTTCGGGTGCCTGTTTCTCAATGCCAAGCACCAGGTGCTGACCTTCGAGGCACTGTTCCGCGGCTCTATCGACAGCGCCAGTGTCCATCCCCGGCAGGTCGTCAAGCGCGCCCTGGCCCACAACGCCGCCGCGTTGATCCTGTGCCACAACCACCCCTCCGGCAACACCGAGCCCAGCCAGGCCGACCGGGTGCTCACTGAGCGGCTTCAGGAGGCGTTGGAACTGATCGATGTGCGGGTGCTCGACCACTTCATTGTTGGCGATGGGGAGCCGCTGTCGATGGCGGAGCATGGGTGGATGTGAGGCAGCGGCAAGCTGTCAGCTTCAAGCCGCAAGTTCAGAGCCGGGTGTGATCTGCTCTTGAGCTTGCAGCTTGCAGCTTGCAGCTTACGGCTTGAGCCTGACCTTCGAGTAATCCTGCCGCCCAAACGGGCTGACCGAGTAACCCTGCACATCCTTGCGGGCCAGGGCGAACGCGGTCGGGTGCGCCAGGGGCAGCCACAGGGCCTGTTGCTGGATCTGGGCCTGGGCCTGCTCGTAGAGCTTGGCCCGCACGCCTTGTTCGCCGGTGGTCTTGCCGGCGCTGATCAGTTTGTCCAGGTCGGGATTGCAGTAGCGGGCGAAGTTGGTGCCGGACTTGACCGCCGCGCAGGAAAACTGTGGCGTGAGGAAGTTGTCCGGGTCGCCGTTGTCGCCGGCCCAACCCATGAACAGCAAATCATGTTCGCCGGCCTTGGCGCGACGGATCAGTTCGCCCCATTCGATCACCCGGATCTCGGCCTGGATGCCGATCTGCGCCAGGTCGGACTGCAGCAGTTGCGCGCCGACGCTGGGGTTGGGGTTGAGCAGGCTGCCGGAAGGGCGGGTCCAGATGGTGGTCTGGAAGCCTTCCTTCAAGCCGGCCTTGGCCAACAGGTCGCGGGCCTTGGCCAGATCATGGGCGTAGCCGGGCAGGCTTTTGGCGTAGCTCCAGGTGTTGGGCGGGTAGGGGCCATTGGCGGCTTCGGCGGTGCCTTCGAAGACGCTCTTCAGGTAGCTGGCCTTGTCGAAGGCCAGGTTGATGGCTTGGCGCACCTCAGGCTTGTCCAGCGGCGGATGCTGGCTGTTGATGGCCACGAACGCGGTCATGAAGGCGTCGGTCTGCTCGACCTTCAGCGTAGGTTCTTGCTTGGCGGCTTGTACGTCCAGCGGCTTGGGCGACAGGGCGATCTGGCATTCGTTGCGACGCAGTTTCTGCAGGCGCACATTGGCATCCGGCGTGATGGCGAAGACCAGCGGGTCCACTTGGGGCTTGCCGCCGAAATAGGCGTCGTTGGCCTTGTAGCGAATCGAGGCGTCCTTCTGGAACCGGCTGAAAATGAACGGGCCGGTGCCGATCGGCAGGCTATTGAGCTTTTCCGGCGTACCGGCCTTCATCAACTGATCGGCGTATTCGGCCGAGTAAATGGAGGCAAAACCCATGCTCAACGTCGCCAGGAAGGTCGAGTCGGCGTGATCGAGGGTGAAGCGCACGGTCAACGGGTCCAGCGCATCGACTTTCTTGATCAGCGCTGGCAGTTGCATGGACTGGGCGTGGGGGAAACCGCTTTGCGCCACCTTGTGCCAGGGGTTCGCCGGGTCGAGCATGCGCTCGAAGCTGAACTTCACGTCCTCGGCGGTCAGGTCGCGGCGCGGCGTGAAGTAGTCGGTGTGGTGGAACTTGACCTGTGGCCGCAGCTTGAACACGTAGGTCAGGCCATCGGTGGAGACTTCCCAGCGCTCGGCCAGGCTGGGGACCACTTTGCCGCCGGCGGTATCGAAGTCCACCAGGCGGTTCATCAGCACGTCGGCGGAGGCGTTGGTGGTCGTCAGGGAGTTGTACTGGACGACATCGAACCCTTCCGGGCTGGCTTCGGTACAGACGCTCAGGGCGGCGGCCAAGGCCTGTGGGGTGATCAGCAGAGGGGCGAGCAACAATGGTAGGGCAGCGAGGCGCATGGTCGGTTTCCTGTGCAAGTCGAAGGCCCATCTGCGAGTGCAGTCTGGAAAAGGCCTACCCTAGTGGGCTCGCCGCTAAATGACTATCCCCTTTTTGCATTTTCCGGCACTCTGCGCCAACGCGTGGATGGACTAAAAATCGCCACAGGTGAAAAAAACCTGCATGCAGCGACGAGCGGTAAGGTGCTGTGCCAGCCTCTGCCCCCGCCGCCCGGGGCGGTTGGTCGATGATTCGCCATGAAGACAAATCACATCGGCTGTTGTTGCGCTGTGGTCTTTCTGGTATAAAGCAGCGCTCTTTTCTAGGGGCCCGGTTCCTTCACTGTAGGTGTAGCCGGTAAGACCCTTAAAGAAACGCGGCGCCTGGCGCCAAATGACTGAGAGATTAAGCGGCCAACCCATGCCGGGTTGGGCATGTGGTTTTAGAGGGCTGAGGCATGTCGAGAGTCTGTCAAGTTACCGGTAAGGGTCCGGTGACTGGGAATAACATTTCCCACGCAAACAACAAAACCCGTCGTCGTTTCCTGCCGAACCTGCAGCATCACCGCTTCTGGGTTGAAGAAGAGAAACGTTTTGTGCGTCTGCGCGTATCTGCCAAGGGCATGCGTATCATCGACAAGCGTGGCATCAGTGTCGTGCTGGCCGAACTTCGTCGCGATGGCAAGGTTTAAGGGAGCTAATCATGCGTGAATTGATTCGTTTGATCTCGAGCGCCGGTACTGGTCACTTCTACACTACCGACAAGAACAAGCGTACTACCCCGGACAAAATCGAGATCAAGAAATATGATCCGGTTGTTCGCAAGCACGTGATCTACAAGGAAGGCAAAATCAAGTAATTGATTTTTCCCTTCTTACGAAAAAGGCCCGTATCGCGAGATACGGGCCTTTTTTGTTGCGCTTGGATTGTGTGGTCAGCGACGAGGGGGTCAGCCGCAGTTGATGCTGACAATGATCCTGTCGGCGTCGGTGTGCAGGTTGATCCGGCGCGGACGCAGGTCCCAGCTCGACGGATATTTCGGGCCTGTGGCGCGGACGGGGGCTCCATTGGCCAAGGCGCGAACCTCTTCAAGCAATTGAGGGGTGCATTTTTGGCCGATGGTGTATTGGGCGATGGCGAGATCGCATTGATCGGGTACGACGGGCATATTGCCTCCTTGCAATAGTGATAGGGTCAGGGCGCTCACCTGTCGGTTGGCCGCACGTCCTGTGCGTGCCGTTGCGACGATAAAATACGTGATGCCCGTGAGCAGTCTTATCTGCTGCGCTGGTCTTTACCAGCGATAGAGTGTCAGCTTCTTTTTCGGCGGGGCTCAAGCCTTCTGCTCGAACACCACGTAAATCTTGCGGCACGGCTCCAGCACTTCCCAAGTGCCCTGGAAACCCGCTGGGATCACAAAGCGGTCGCCAGCCCGCAGGGTCTTGGCATTGCCATTGTCGTCCCGCAGCACGGAAACACCCTGGACGATCTCGCAATACTCATGCTCGGTGTAATTGACCGTCCACTGGCCGACGGCGCCTTCCCATACGCCCGCGTTCATCTGCCCGCAGGGGCTGCTGTAATGGTTGAACACGGTTTGCTCGGGGTCGCCCTTGAACACCTTGGCCGGGTCCGGGCGATAACGTTCGGCGGTGGTATTGGCCTGGCTGAAATCGACGATGTCCTGAATGCTCATGCGGGTGATCCCCAGTGATCGCTTGGAAGGCTTCGAGTCTATGTTTATTAAAACGAACATCGCAAGGTCGTTTGCCCGCGTTGTGTCAAATATATTGAAACATGACCAGCCGCTGGTTTAGGGTGGCGGGTGCCCTATGCCGAAAACGGCGCCGAAACCAGGCTGGTTGGGCAGAATACTTTTGAGCGCTGCGCACCGCGCGGCGTTCGTACTCAATAAGAGGAGGACACACGCATGACCACCCTGACTCGTGCCGACTGGGAACAACGCGCCCGCGACCTGAAGATCGAGGGCCGCGCCTTCATCAACGGCGAGTACACTGATGCGGTGTCCGGCGAAACCTTCGATTGCCTCAGCCCGGTCGATGGCCGCCTGCTGGGCAAGATCGCCAGCTGTGACGTCGCCGACGCCCAGCGTGCGGTCGAAAACGCCCGCGCCACATTCAGTTCCGGCGTCTGGTCGCGCCTGGCACCCAGCAAGCGCAAAGCCACCATGATTCGTTTTGCCGGCCTGCTCAAGCAGCATGCCGAAGAACTGGCCCTGCTCGAAACCCTGGACATGGGCAAGCCGATCAGTGATTCCCTGAACATCGACGTTCCCGGCGCGGCGCAAGCCTTGAGCTGGAGCGGTGAAGCCATCGACAAGCTCTACGACGAAGTGGCGGCTACGCCGCACGATCAGTTGGGCCTGGTAACCCGTGAGCCGGTGGGTGTCGTGGGGGCTATCGTGCCCTGGAACTTCCCGTTGATGATGGCCTGCTGGAAGCTCGGCCCGGCGCTGTCCACCGGTAACTCGGTGGTGCTCAAACCGTCGGAAAAATCCCCGCTGACCGCTCTCCGCATCGCCGCACTGGCGATCGAGGCCGGCATTCCGAAGGGCGTGCTGAACGTGCTGCCAGGCTATGGCCACACCGTCGGCAAGGCCCTGGCCCTGCATATGGACGTCGATACGCTGGTGTTCACCGGCTCTACCAAGATCGCCAAGCAACTGATGATCTACTCCGGCGAATCCAACATGAAACGTATCTGGCTGGAAGCCGGCGGCAAGAGCCCGAACATCGTGTTCGCCGATGCCCCGGACCTGCAAGCCGCCGCCGAATCCGCCGCCAGCGCCATCGCCTTCAACCAGGGCGAAGTTTGCACTGCCGGCTCGCGGCTGTTGGTGGAGCGTTCCATCAAGGACACGTTCCTGCCACTGGTGATCGAAGCCCTCAAGGGCTGGAAGCCTGGTAACCCTCTGGACCCGGCCACCAATGTCGGCGCCCTGGTCGATACCCAGCAGATGAACACCGTGCTGTCCTACATCGAGGCCGGTCACAGCGACGGCGCCAAACTGGTGGCCGGCGGCAAGCGCATCCTTGAGGAAACGGGCGGTACGTACGTCGAGCCGACGATTTTCGACGGCGTGAGCAACGCCATGAAAATCGCCCAGGAAGAGATTTTCGGCCCGGTCTTGTCGGTCATTGCCTTCGACACCGCCGAGCAGGCCATCGAGATCGCCAACGACACGCCGTACGGCCTGGCCGCGGCGGTATGGACCAAGGACATCTCCAAGGCCCACCTGACCGCCAAGGCCCTGCGTGCCGGCAGCGTCTGGGTCAACCAGTACGACGGCGGCGACATGACCGCGCCGTTCGGTGGTTTCAAGCAATCGGGTAATGGTCGCGACAAGTCGCTGCATGCGTTCGACAAGTACACCGAGCTGAAGTCGACCTGGATCAAACTCTGATCCCTTTTGTGGGAGCGGAAGATTTGCGGTAGACACACATCCCCTGTGGGAGCGCGCTTGCTCGCGATCGCGGTATGACAGTCGACGACTTTGTTGAATGTTGCGCCGCTATCGCGAGCAAGCTCGCTCCCACAATGTTTTGGGTGGCGCTTGGGATTGATAACTGTCCACAGGAGCGTGGAAATGCGTTGGGCGACCTATTTCGCCGTGTTGGCGTCTGTCCTGAGTGTCGGCCTGGCCTTGGGCGTGAGCATGCCGCTGGTGTCGCTGCGCCTGGAGGGCTGGGGCTATGGCTCGTTCGCCATTGGCGTGATGGCCGCCATGCCGGCCGTGGGGGTGTTGCTCGGGGCCAAGGTGTCCAGCCGGCTGGCGGCGCGGTTTGGCACGGCAGCGTTGATGCGTCTGTGCCTGTGGGGCGGCGCGGTGTCCATCGGGTTGCTGGCGCTGCTGCCCAGCTATCCGGTCTGGCTGCTGCTGCGCCTGTTGATTGGCGTGGTCCTGACCTTGGTGTTCATTCTGGGTGAGAGTTGGATCAACCAACTGGTCATTGAGAAATGGCGTGGGCGACTGGTGGCGCTGTACGGCAGCAGCTACGCCTTGAGCCAGTTGTCCGGCCCACTGCTGCTGGGCGCGCTGGGGACCGCTCATGACTACGGGTTCTGGGTGGGTGTCGGTTTGCTGCTGATCGCACCCTTACTGTTGCTGGGCCGTAGCGGTGCGCCGAGCAGCGAGGCCGGCAGCGTTACGTTTGGCGACTTGTGGACGTTTTGCCGGGGCTTGCCGGCGATTGCCTGGGCGGTCTCGTTGTTCGCTGCGTTCGAGGCCATGATCCTCACGTTGCTGCCGGTGTATTGCCTGCGCCAGGGCTTCACCGCCGACGTAGCGCTGGCCATGGTCAGCACCGTGGTGGTCGGTGATGCCCTGTTGCAGTTGCCCATTGGTGCCCTGGCCGATCGCGTGTCTCGTCGGGCGCTGTTGACGGGCTGTGCAGTGGCGCTGACGTTATCGAGCCTGGCGGTTCCGCTGTTGATCGATACCCTGTTGATCTGGCCGCTGTGGGTACTGTTCGGCGCCAGTGCCGGCGGTTTGTTCACGTTGTCGCTGATCCTGATCGGCGAGCGTTACCGTGACGATGCGCTGGTGCGGGCCAACGCCCACGTCGCGCAACTGTGGGGCCTTGGTTGCCTGATCGGGCCACTGGTGGCGGGAGCGGGCAGTCAGTGGATCAGCGGGCATGCGCTGCCCTTGTTCATGGCCGCAGGGGCGTTTGGCCTGGTGATCCTGCTGTTGCGCCAGGGGGCGTTCGGGGCGACCCAAGCGGCCTGAGCACACCAAACCCCGTGGCGAGGGAGCTTGCTCCCGCTCGGTTGCGCAGCAACCGCAAAAGCCGGGACTGCTTCGCAGTCCAGCGGGAGCAAGCTCCCTCGCCACAACAGCGGGGTGCCCCTACAGCATCCGCTCCAACCCGATCGTCGTGCTGAACCAGGCATTGAATCGGCGCCACCAACTGCCCGGTTCGCGGTTCAGGTCGTGCGTCTGGCCATTGTCTTCGGTGGTCCAGACGAGCGTTCCATCCTCCAGCCTGGCCTGATAGCTCAGGGCTGGCGCCATGCCCTGCAAGGCCAGTTCGCGCACTTGGCTGGCGAGTTCAGGGCTGTCCACCAGCACGCCGACTTCGGTGTTCCACAGCACCGAGCGCGGGTCGAAATTGAACGAGCCGATGAACGATTTCTGCTGGTCGAAGATGATCGCCTTGCTGTGCAGGCTGGAGTCCGATTCGCCGTAGGATTTGCTGTAGAACAGGTGCGGGCTGCTGCCGGTGTCGCCCGGTTGTCGTCGCAGTTCGAACAGGCGTACGCCATGTTGCAACAGGGCCTTGCGGTACGGTGCATAGCCGCCGTGCACGGCGGGCACGTCGGTGGCTTCCAGGGAGTTGGTCAGCAGGCTCACCGACACGCCGGCATCGGCGCGACTGGTCAGGTACACCAAGCCTGGCTGGCCGGGGACGAAGTAGGCGGAAATCATGATCAGTTCTTTGCTGACACCCGTCAGCTCGGGGGCCAGTTGGGTGGTCAACAACAGTTGAGGGTCCGGTTCGTCCTTGGCCAGCACTTTGCTGGGCGCGTCCCACAGTGCCTGGTTCCAGGCCCAGATCAGCTGATCGCGCCAAGTGTCCAGGCGCGGTTGGGTTTTGTAGGCGGTCAGCTGTTGGTAGAGCGCGTGATTTTCCTTTTGGGTCTGCTCCATGGATTCTTGCAGGTGCAGGCGGCTGTTGGCCAGGTCCTTGGGCGTGGGGCGATGGGACAGGAACTGCTCGATGGGTTTGCTCAGGGCGCTGTTCCAGTACTGGTCGAAGCTGTGACCCAGTTGTTCGGCCACCGGGCCGACACTGAGCAGGTCGATGTCGGTGAAGTTCAGGTTGGGTTCGGCGTCGAAATACTCATCGCCCAGGTTGCGACCGCCGACGATGGCCATGCTGTTATCCGCCAGCCACAGCTTGTTGTGCATCCGGCGGTGTTGCTGCGAAAGGTTGAGCAGGCGGCCGAGGCTGCGAGTCACGCCGGTGGCACGTCCCAGGTGCAGCGGGTTGAACAGGCGGATCTGGATCTGCGGATGAGCGGCGAGGGTGGCGATGATCTGATCCTGGCCATCGCTGGTGGTGTCGTCCAGCAATATCCGTATGCGCACGCCCCGGTCGGCGGCCTTGAGCAATTCATCTACCAGCATCCGCGTGCTGATGCCGTCATGGACGATGTAGTACTGCAAATCCAGGCTGCCTTGGGCGTGGCGAATCAACTCGGCCCGGGCAATGAACGCGTCGGTGCTGTCCGATAGCAGCCGAAAGCCCGAGCGTCCTTCATGGGCGGCAGCCTGGGCCTGGACCGAGCGGCCGAACGAAGATTCGGCGGCCGGTAAGGCCTGGGAGGGCTCGCGGGTGACATCAAGACCGGCGCAGCCGCTCAGCAGTGAGGCGACTAACAGCAGCGCAGGCAGGATCGGTCTGGATCTCACGTAGGATCGTTCCGCTTGTTCACGTTGATCGGCTGTTGGGTGCTGCTTCCCTGGGTAAAGTTCAGACGACGTCGCGCTGGGTTTCGTTCAACAACGCGATAGCGGCGGTTCCTACCTTGCGTACGGCCTCTTCGATCTGGGCCGTTGGCTTGGCAGCGTAGTTCATCCGCAGGCAGTTGCGGTACTTGCCCGATGCCGAAAAGATGCTGCCGACAGCGACCTGCACGCCTTGGTCGAGCAGGACCCGATTGAGCTTCAGCGTGTCGAAGCCTTCCGGCAATTCGACCCACAGCATGAAGCTGCCCCGCGGGCGACTGGCCCGGGTGCCCGGTGGGAAATAGCGGCTGACCCAATCGATCATCACGTCGCGATTGCGCTGGTATTGCGTACGCATCCGGCGTAAATGGGGTTCGAAATGCCCACCCTTGAGAAATTCGGCAATGGCGATCTGCGGTTGTGGCGCGGTGGAGCCGGTGCTGATGTATTTCATGTGCAGTACCCGCTCCAGATACCGGCCCGGCGCGACCCAGCCAATGCGCAGTCCTGGCGCCAGGGTCTTGGAAAAAGAACTGCAGAGCAGGACGCGGCCGTCTTCATCGAAGGACTTGATGGTGCGCGGGCGAGGGTAGGTGTAGGCCAGCTCGCCATACACATCATCTTCGATGATCGCCACGTCGAAGCGCTGTGCCAGGGTCAGCAGCGCGCGTTTATTAGCGTCGGGCATGATGTAGCCCAGCGGGTTATTGCAGCTGGGAGTCAACTGTATGGCCTTGATCGGCCATTGCTCCAACGCCAGTTCCAGGGCATCGAGGCTGATGCCGGTGAGCGGGTCGGTGGGGATTTCCAAAGCCTTCATGCCCAGGCCCTTGAGGGTTTGCATGGCCCCGTGAAAGCTGGGTGAATCCACTGCGACGATATCGCCTTGTTCGCAGGTGGCACGGATGCTGACCGACAGGGCCTCATGACAGCCAGTGGTGACGATCAAGTCGTTGGGCCCCAGCTGGCAGCCGGAGTCCAGCGACAGCCGGGCGATCTGTTCACGTAGCGCGAGGTTGCCGTAGATGTTGTCGTAATACAGGCCGGGCATGTCTTGTCGGCGGCTGATCTGCGCCAGGCTGCGCAGCAGCGGTTTCATGGTCGGCGAATGGATATCCGGCATGCCGCGTCCCAGTTGCACCACGTCCGGGCGCGGTACGGCGCGGATCAGTTCCAGCACCTGGTCCCACTGGGAAATATCCACTGGGCGCTGGGCCGGACGGCCTACCACCGGCAGGTCCGGCAGTTCGCGGCCCACGGGTACGAAATAGCCGGACTTGGGCCTCGGCATCGCCAGCCCGCTGTCTTCCAGCACGCGATAGGCCTGCTGCACCGTACTCAAGCTGACCCCATGTTCCGTGCTCAATGCCCGCACTGATGGCAGCCGGTCGCCGGGGCGGTAGAAGCCCTGTTCGATGCGGGTACCGAGCAATTCGGCGAGGTTCACGTAGAGGGTCATGGTGCGCTCCCGATGAGATGAGGTAACTGCAACCAATACAGTTGGGGTGGAAAATGGCAATTCAGTGCCGTTAATGCTGAATCTGTATGCTTATAAAAGAAATCAGTTGAATCTGTATCGCTTCAAGCCGTCCGCGCATCATGAAACCTCTGGCTACCCAAGTAAACAGGAGCGATCAAAATGAACGGCTTGAGCGATGTGCGGCTGACGTTACACAGTCAGGAATTGGCGGCAGGGCGAGAGAAAGGGCTGCGCAGCGCGACATTGCGCAATGCGCCGTCCGGCCTGAACCGCTGGGCCCTGTTCTGGCATCGTCTGCATACACGCAAGGCCTTGTTGGAACTTACACCCGAACAGTTGCGTGACATCGGGCTGAGTCGGGAGCAGGCACGGGAGGAGGGGCTCAAACCGTTCTGGCGGCTTTGAAGCAATAGGAACCCGGTGGCGAGGGAGCTTGCTCCCGCTGGGCTGCGTAGCAGACCTTCTTTTTGCGGTTGCTGCGCAACCGAGCGGGAGCAAGCTCCCTCGCCACCGGATCCGGGACTAAACCAGCTCTTTCAACCGATGCCACAACATCCCCAGCGCCAACAGCGGTGAGCGCAAATGCTTGCCTCCCGGGAAGGTCATGTGCGGGACCTGGGCGAACAGATCGAAACCGCTGCTGTGTTGCCCGCTGATGGCTTCGGCCAACAATTTGCCAGCCAGGTGCGTGGCATTCACCCCATGGCCGGAATAGGCCTGGGCGTAATACACATTGGGTTGGTCCTTGAGCCGACCGATCTGTGGCAAACGGTTGGCGCCGATACCAATCATCCCGCCCCATTGATAATCGATTTTCACATCCGCCAATTGCGGGAACACCTTGAGCATCTTCGGACGCATGTAGGCGCCAATATCCTGCGGGTCGCGACCGGAATAGTGACAGGCCCCGCCGAACAGCAAGCGGCGATCCGCCGAAAGCCGATAGTAATCCAGGGCCACGCGTTGATCGCAGACCGCCATGTTCTGTGGCAACAACGCCTGCGCCTGGGCCTGGCTCAAGGGTTCGGTGGCGATGATGTAGCTGCCAGCGGGCAGCACCTTGCCGCCCAGTTGCGGATTGAGTCCATTGAGGTAAGCGTTGCAGCCCAGCACCAGCGTTTTGGCGCGGACCGAGCCCTGTTGGGTGTGCACCTTCACTTCAGGACCGTAGTCGATGTGTGTGACCGCCGATTGCTCGAACAGCCTGACCCCCAGCTGTTGCGCGGCGGCGGCTTCGCCCAGGGCCAGGTTCAGTGGATGCAGATGCCCCGAGCCCATGTCGATCAACCCACCGACGTAGCGATCCGAACCCACGACGCTGTGCATTTCGTTGGCTTGCAGCAGTCGGGTCGGATGGCGATAACCCAGGCTGCGCAGTTCTTCGGCGTCTTCGGCGAAGCCCTCCAGGTCGCTGGGCTTGTTGGCGAGGTCGCAGTAACCCCAGGTGAGGTCGCACGGGATCTGGAAACGCTCGACGCGCTGTCGGACGATTTCCACGGCCTCAAGGCCCATGAGCTTCATCTGGCGCACGCCGTCGGCGCCGATGATCGGCGCAAACTGATCGAGGCCATGGCCGACGCCACGAATCAATTGGCCGCCGTTGCGCCCGCTGGCGCCCCAGCCGATCCGGTGCGCTTCCAGCAGCACCACGCTCATGCCGCGCTCGGCCAGTTCGATGGCCGTGTTCAACCCGGAGAACCCGCCGCCGACCACGCAGACATCCGCCAGCCGTTCACCCTGCAGCAGCGGATGGTCCGGTTGCGGCAGGCTGCTGGCGGCGTAATAAGAGGCGGCGTGCGCGTGGCTCGGGACAGGTTGCTGAACACGGGCGTTCATGTGCGTAATCCTGATTTTTGTGTTTGAGAAATTTTACGGAGCATAAGCTGGCGATTCCTTACTGGGCAACACCGGTCGGCTGGCGCTGTCTGGTGCGCGGCTTTTAAGGCAGAATCCTGGACCGTCTCCTTCGGTAACCGCCTCGATGAGCTGCAACAGTCAAAAAATCCGCACGCTACGCCAGCAGATTCCCTCGTTCGAGTGCGTACCGGGCTGCCATGACTGCTGTGGTCCGGTGACCACCTCGCCCGAGGAAATGGCCCGCTTGCCCCGCAAGACCCGGGCCGAACAGGACGCGGCCATGGACGCACTCGACTGCGTGCACTTGGGGCCTGACGGTTGCACCGTCTACGACGAGCGCCCGCTGATCTGCCGGCTGTTCGGCACCACGGCGACCTTGCCGTGTCCCAATGGACGGCGGCCGGTGGAATTGATTCATCCGCGGGTCGAGAAGCAGATTCATGAATACATGGCTGCTAATCGGCAGGTTCTAGTCTAGTGAGATCGTTCCCATGTTTCGCGTGGGAATGCTGCCCGCTCGCGAAAGCGGTCCGGAGCCAGGCTCAATCCGGAATCGGCAGGTTCAAGCTCTCCTTCACCTCTTCCATCACGATGTAGCTCTTGGATTCACGCACATGGGGCAGCTTGAGCAGGATGTCCCCCAGCAGCTTGCGGTACGAAGCCATCTCGGAAATCCGTGCTTTCACCAGATAGTCGAAATCCCCTGACACCAAGTGACATTCCAACACGTGAGGCAGTTTCAGCACGGCGCGTCGGAACTCTTCGAACGTGTCGCCGGATTTGTAGTCGAGGCTGATCTCGACAAACACCAGCAGGCTACCCTTCAAGTGCTGCGGATTGAGCCGGGCGTTGTAGCCCATGATGATGCCCTCACGCTCCAGGCGCCGTACCCGCTCGGTGCAGGGCGTGGTGGAGAGGCCGACCTTTTCCCCCAGCTCGGTGAAGGAGATGCGCCCGTCCGCCTGGAGAATGCGCAGGATATTGCGGTCGATCTTGTCCAGCTCACGTTTGGTCTGGGTGTTGGTACGCACAGGTGATGCGCCTCCGTGAAAAGGGTTTTTGCCGAGAATTCTCGCCAAATATAGGCGTTTATATAGTGAAAAGCACTGGCTGATCTTTTTTACACTGCGACCATCAAAGCTATGTACAACAAACGTCAGCGGTTATCCGCGATGAGGGCATCAACATGCGCGTTCTGGTCTTGGGTAGCGGCGTCATCGGTACCGTCAGTGCTTATTATCTGGCCCGTGCCGGGTTTGAAGTGGTGGTGGTCGACCGTCAGCCGGCGCCTGCCATGGAAACCAGTTTCGCCAACGCCGGCCAGGTGTCGCCGGGTTATGCCTCGCCGTGGGCCGCACCGGGTGTACCGCTCAAGGCCATCAAGTGGCTGCTGCAGCGCCACGCGCCGCTGGCGATCAAGGCCACGGCCGATATTGACCAATACCTGTGGATGGCACAGATGCTGCGCAACTGCACCGCCAGCCGCTATGCGATCAACAAGGAGCGCATGGTGCGCCTGTCCGAGTACAGCCGTGACTGCCTCGACGAGCTGCGCGCCGAAACCGGCATTGCCTACGAGGGCCGTAGCCTGGGGACCACCCAGCTGTTCCGCACCCAGGCCCAGCTCGACGGCGCGGCAAAAGACATCGCCGTGCTGAAAGAGTCGGGTGTGCCGTTCGAAGTACTCGACCGCGAAGGCATCGCCCGGGTCGAGCCGGCCCTGGCCAATGTCACCGACATTCTGGCCGGTGCCTTGCGCCTGCCCAACGACCAGACCGGCGACTGCCAGATGTTTACCACGCGCTTGGCGGAAATGGCCGAGAAGCTCGGAGTGCAATTCCGCTTCGGCCAGGATATCCAGCGCCTGGACTTCGCCGGTGACCGCATCAACGGTGTCTGGATCGACGGCAAGCTGGAAACCGCCGACCGCTACGTCCTCGCCCTGGGCAGCTACTCGCCGCAACTGCTCAAGCCTCTCGGGATCCGTGCACCGGTGTATCCGCTCAAGGGCTACTCCCTGACCGTGCCGATCACCAACCCGGCGATGGCGCCGACTTCGACCATTCTCGACGAAACCTATAAGGTCGCGATCACCCGCTTCGACAACCGTATTCGGGTGGGCGGCATGGCGGAAATCGCCGGTTTTGACCTGTCTCTCAACCCACGTCGGCGCGAAACCCTGGAGATGATCGTCAACGACCTTTATCCTCAGGGCGGCAATCTGGCCGAGGCGAGTTTCTGGACCGGCTTGCGCCCGACCACTCCGGACGGAACGCCAATCGTGGGCGCCACGCCCTTCAAGAATCTGTTCCTGAACACCGGCCATGGCACCCTTGGATGGACCATGGCCTGTGGTTCCGGTCGCCTGTTGGCCGACCTGATGGCGAAGAAAAAGCCGCAGATCAGCGCCGAAGGCCTCGATATTTCCCGTTATGGCAGCAAACACCAGGAGTCTGCAAAACATGTCAATCCAGCGCCAGCTCACCAATGACCGCATGAGCCAGGTTGTCGTGCACAACGGCACCGTTTACCTGGCCGGACAGGTCGGCGACGACATGAACGCCGGTATTGAACAGCAGACCCGCGAAAGCCTGGCCAATATCGAGCGCTTGCTGGACCTGGCCGGAACCGACAAGAATCGTTTGCTATCGGTGACGATCTACTTGAAGGACATCGAGGCTCACTTCGAAGGCATGAACGCGGTTTGGGACAAATGGTTGCCCAAGGGCGTCGCCCCGGCCCGCGCCACGGTGGAAGCCAAGCTGTGCGAACCGGAGATCCTGGTAGAGCTGTCCGTCGTGGCCGCGTTGCCTTAAATACCGGCCCAAACGATCCCTCTCCCGGTGCTGTTGGTGGTTCATGCTGTCAGCCAGCACCGGTTTTTTATTCATGACCGCCTAGAAGCCTGCCGCCATGCGTCCTGCCCGTGCCCTGATCGATCTCCAAGCCCTGCGTCACAATTACCAATTGGCCCGCGAAGTCACGGGGGCCAAGGCCCTTGCGGTGATCAAGGCCGACGCCTACGGGCACGGCGCGGTGCGTTGCGCCGAGGCGCTGCAGGACACGGCAGACGGGTTTGCCGTGGCCTGCATCGAAGAAGCCCTGGAACTGCGGGCCGGTGGGATCCGCGGACCGATCCTGCTGCTGGAGGGTTTTTTCGAGGCCAGTGAGCTGCCGTTGATCGTCGAGCACGATTTCTGGTGCGTGGTGCATTCGTTGTGGCAGCTCGAAGCGATTGAAAAAGCCGCGCTGAGCCAGCCGATCACGGTCTGGCTCAAGCTCGATTCCGGTATGCACCGGGTCGGCCTGCATCCGGCGGATTACCAAGCGGCCTACCGTCGCCTGCTCGCCAGCGGCAAGGTGGCGAAGATTGTCTTGATGAGTCACTTCGCCCGTGCCGATGAACTGCACGATCCCAGCAGCACTGAGCAACTGGCGATATTCGACAAAGCCCGCCAGGGCCTGGTGGCGCAGATCAGCCTGCGCAACTCACCGGCCGTGCTGGGCTGGCCGCAGGTACCCAGCGACTGGGTGCGCCCGGGCATCATGCTCTACGGGGCCACGCCCTTCGACGAGCCCAACGCCGTCGCCTCGCGCCTGCAACCGGTGATGACGCTGGAGTCGAAGATCATCTGCGTGCGCGAATTGCCCGCTGGCGAACCGGTGGGCTACGGTGCCCGTTTTGTAACCACGCAACCGACCCGGGTCGGGGTGGTCGCCATGGGGTATGCCGACGGCTACCCGCGCCAGGCGCCGAACGGTACGCCGGTGCTGGTGGATGGGCAGCGCAGCCAACTGGTCGGGCGGGTGTCGATGGACATGCTGTGTGTCGACTTGACCGATGTCCCCCAGGCCGGGCTCGGCTCGACCGTGGAGTTGTGGGGCAAGAAC
This sequence comes from Pseudomonas sp. NFACC46-3, assembly GCF_900114515.1. Classification (NCBI taxonomy): domain Bacteria; kingdom Pseudomonadati; phylum Pseudomonadota; class Gammaproteobacteria; order Pseudomonadales; family Pseudomonadaceae; genus Pseudomonas; species Pseudomonas sp. NFACC46-3. Next base: position 116,505 of record NZ_FOTH01000013.1, on the reverse strand, counting down.
ATCCTTGCCAGCGACGTTGCCAAGGCCGCCGACACGATCCCCTATCAGATTTTCTGCAACCTGCGGCGGGTGCCACGGCTCTATTCCGGGCATTGACGTACGGCGTCGGCTACCGAAAGTCGCTTCACCGCACAGGATTCGGGTCCAAGTGTTGTAAATACTGAACGCTGTCGCCATGATAACGCTCACTTTCCTCACAACCTGATTCCCTGGAGGCTCCAGCATTGGACGTCGGTGAACGACTGCAATCCATTCGTAAACTCAAAGGCCTTTCCCAGCGTGAGCTCGCCAAGCGTGCGGGCGTCACCAACAGCACTATTTCAATGATCGAGAAGAACAGCGTCAGCCCCTCGATCAGCTCGCTGCGTAAGGTCCTTGGCGGGATTCCCATGTCCATGGTCGAGTTTTTCTCCGAAGAAATCCTTCAGGAGAAACCGACTCAGATCGTTTATAAAGCCAACGAACTGATCGACATCTCCGACGGCGCCGTGACCATGAAGCTGGTGGGCAGGGCACACCCAAGCCGGGCGATCGCCTTCCTCAACGAAATCTATCCGCCTGGCGCCGACACCGGTGAAGAAATGCTCACCCATGAGGGCGAGGAAACCGGGATCCTGGTGGAGGGGCGGCTGGAACTGGTGGTTGGTGTCGAAACCTTCGTGCTTGAAGCGGGCGACAGCTACTATTTCGAAAGCACCAAGCCCCACCGTTTTCGTAATCCGTTCGACGTGCCGGCGCGACTGATCAGCGCAGCCACGCCGGCCAATTTCTAGAAAAAGCGGCGCCGGCCCCTGCGGCAAAGGCGCCCAGGGAAGTAACCGTCATTGCAAACAAGACCCTTGCGACTTTGGGGTTGTTTCAGTGTGACGGCCTTACCGCTATACTTGCGCCCGCCTGCAAACCGTGGCCGCAGGCGTGACTAGCCACCATTGAGGGTGTACGCGTGAACCTAATTATGAAAATGCTGGCTGCACCAGCAACCGTATTGGCCCTATGGGCAGTCAGTGCCCAAGCGGCGACCACCGACGAAATCGCCAAGCGCCTCGAACCGGTTGGCCAGGTCTGCGTCCAGGGGAAAGAATGCAAAGGCATGGAAGTTGCCGCTGCCGCTGGCGGCGCGGGTGGTGCCAAGAAGCCGGCTGACGTGATTGCAAAGCATTGCAACGCTTGCCACGGCACAGGCCTGCTGGGCGCGCCGAAAATCGGTGACAAGGCGGCCTGGAAAGAGCGCGCCGATCACCAGGGCGGCCTCGACGGCATCCTGGCCAAGGCCATTACCGGCGTCAATGCCATGCCGCCTAAGGGCACCTGCGCCGATTGCTCGGATGACGACCTCAAGGGCGCCATCAAAGAGATGTCCGGCCTGTAATACGCCGATATCTTGCGCAAAAAAGCCGCTTACGAGCGGCTTTTTTGTGCCCCGGGGTTTTCCAGGGCTGTTCATCGCAACCAAGACCCGGCAAGCTCGGTCCAACCCACATTCATGGAGTGTCCAGGAGGGTCCGATGGTGCAGTTGTGTTCAATCGAACAGGCGGTGGATGACGTGCTCGAGCGCCTGCCCGCGCATATTCATCTCGGCATGCCCCTGGGGCTAGGCAAACCCAACCTGTTCGCCAACGCGCTGTACCGGCGCATTGCACAACTGCCCGAGCGGCAGTTGACCATCTATACGGCCCTGAGCCTGGGCCGACCGAAATTGGGCGATGGTCTGCAGAAGCGCTTCCTCGAGCCCTTTGTCGAACGGGTCTTCGGCGACTATCCCGAACTGGATTACCTGGCCGACCTGCATCAGGACAGCCTGCCACCCAACATACGAGTCGAGCAGTTCTTCATGCAGCCGGGCAGCCTGCTGCACAGCGCCTCGGCCCAGCAGAGCTACGTCAGCAGCAACTACAGCCATGCTGCCCGGGACATCAACGCTGCCGGCTTGAATCTGGTGGCGCAGTTGGTGGCGAGCGACCCTGAGCATCCGGATCGCCTGAGCCTGAGCTGCAATCCGGACATCACCCTCGACCTGCTGCCGATGATCGCCAAGCGGCGGGCGGCCGGGGAGACCATCCTCCTGGTCGGCCAGGTGCACAACGATTTGCCCTACATGCCGGGCGACGCGGAAGTCGGCATCGACGCCTTCGACCTGTTGATCGACGAGAAGGACAGCCACACGTTGTTTTCCACGCCGAACATGCCGGTGGGCTTCCAGGACCATCTGATCGGCCTGCACGCCAGTACTTTGGTGCGCGACGGCGGGACGCTGCAGATCGGCATCGGCGCCATGGGCGATGCATTGACGGCGGCGCTGTTGGCGCGCCAGGCCGATAACGCCGGTTACCAGGCGTTGCTGGCGGACCTGAACCTTAGCCAGTGGGCGCAACTGATCGAGCGCGAGGGTGGGGTCGAGCCGTTTGCCAAAGGGCTTTATGGCTGCAGTGAAATGTTCGTCAACGGTTTGCTGGTGCTGGCCGAGGCCGGAATCGTCCGGCGCAAGGTCTATCCCGATGTTCCGACCCAGGAACGGGCCAACGCCGGCACCCTCGATGAGGCGGCGCAACCTGACGGCATTTGCATACACGGCGGATTTTTCCTCGGGCCGCGCAGTTTTTATGAGCGCCTGCGCGAGTTGCCGAAAAGCCGTCTGCTCGAATTCAACATGACGCGCATCAGTTACATCAACGAGCTGTTCGGCCAGGAACAGCTCAAGCGCCTGCAGCGCCTCGACGCCCGCTTCATCAACACGGTCTTCATCATGACCCTGATGGGTGCCGGGGTGGCCGATCAGCTGGAGGACGGGCGGGTACTCAGCGGCGTGGGCGGGCAGTACAACTTCGTTGCCCAGGGCCATGCGCTGGAGGGTGGGCGTTCGATCCTGCTGCTGCGCAGTTGGCGTGAGGCCGGGGGCGAGATCAGCTCGAATATCGTCTGGGACTACGGACATTGCACGATTCCCCGGCACTTGCGCGACATCGTGGTGACCGAATACGGCATCGCCGACCTGCGCGGCAAGACCGACGCCGCGGTGATCGAGGCGTTGCTGAACATCAGCGACTCACGCTTCCAGCCGGGGCTGATCGAGCAGGCGCAAAAAGCCGGTAAGTTGCCGAAGGATTTTCGTCTCGATCCGCGATTCGCCGACAACACTTCGGAGCGTTTGCAGGCGATCCAGGCGCGGCATCCAAACCTGTTTCCGGAGTATCCGCTGGGCTGCGATTTTGACGACGTAGAGCGAGACCTGTTGCGGGCGCTGAACTGGCTCAAGAGCAAGTTCAAGCTCACCGAGATCCTGGAGCTGGGCAAGGCCGCCCTCGATGCGCCGGAGCCCTGGGAGTTTGCCGGGCATTTGGGGCGGATGCAGCTGACCAGCCCCGAAGGGCTGAAGGAGGAGTTGTTCCAGCGGTTGTTGCTGGCGGGGCTCAAGGCTACTGCGCCTTAGCGACCCACCTAAGACCCTTGTGGGAGCGAGCTTGCTCCCACAGGAGGCACAGGGTTATTCGATGAAGGTCACAACCCCACCGGCCAACGACTTCACCCGCGCCAACGATTCAACCCGATAGCCCTGGGCATCCAATTCCGCACGGCCGCCCTGGAACGACTTCTCGATCACGATCCCCAGCCCGGCGACGGTCGCGCCAGCCTGCTTGATGATGGAGATCAGCGCCTGGGACGCTTTGCCGTTGGCCAGGAAGTCATCAATGATCAGCACCCGGTCGCTGCTCGTCAGGTGACGTGGGCTGATGGCGACGGTGCTTTCGGTTTTCTTGGTGAACGAATACACGGTGGCCGACAGCAGGTTTTCCGTCAGGGTCAGGGACTGTTGCTTGCGGGCGAAGATCACCGGTACGCCCAGGTTCAGCCCGGTCATGATCGCCGGGGCAATGCCCGAGGCTTCGATGGTGACGATCTTGGTGATGCCCGAGTCCTTGAACAACGCGGCAAATTCGTCGCCGATCAGCTTCATCAACTGTGGGTCGATCTGATGGTTCAGGAACGCGTCGACTTTCAGGACCTGATCGGAAAGCACGATGCCTTGTTCACGAATTTTCTGCTGCAGGGCTTCCATGAAGCCTCCTCTGATGACGCCTTGAGCGCCTGAAGTCGTTGAAAAAAGTAGTCGATTCTAGCGCTTTAGCATCGCGCGTATATCCGCCAGGGCGCTGTTGCCGCGAACGACTTTGACTTCCGTCGGCGTGTCGTCGTTGCCTTCCCAGGCCAGGTCGTCCGGCGGCAGCTCATCGAGAAAGCGGCTGGGGGCGCAGTCGATCACTTCGCCGTATTGCTTGCGCTTGGCGGCAAAGGTGAAGGCCAGCGTCTGGCGGGCCCGGGTAATCCCGACATAGGCCAGGCGCCGTTCTTCCTCGATGGTGTCGGCCTCGATGCTGGAGCGGTGCGGCAGGATTTCTTCTTCCATGCCCATGATGAACACGTAAGGAAATTCCAAGCCCTTGGAGGCGTGCAGCGTCATCATCTGCACACCTTCGGCGCCGTCTTCCTCTTCCTGCTGGCGTTCCAGCATGTCCCGCAGCACGAGTTTGCCGATGGCGTCCTCGACGGTCATGTCGCCGTCTTCGTCTTTTTCCAAGGTGTTCTTCAACGCCTCGATCAGGAACCAGACGTTGCTCATGCGGTAGTCGGCAGCCTTGTCGCTGGAGCTGTTGGTACGCAGCCAGTTTTCGTAGTCGATGTCCATGACCATGCTGCGCAGTGCTGAAATCGGATCTTCCCCGGCGCACTGTTCGCGAACCTTGTCCATGAAGCGCTTGAAGCGCGCCAGGCGGTCGGTGAAGCGGCTGTCCAGATGCTCGCCCAGGCCGATTTCGTCCGTGGCGGCGTACATCGAGATCTTGCGCTCGGTGGCGTAGTTACCGAGTTTTTCCAAGGTGGTCGAACCGATTTCCCGGCGCGGGACGTTGATCACCCGCAGGAAGGCGTTGTCGTCGTCCGGGTTCACGATCAGGCGGAAGTAGGCCATCAGGTCCTTCACTTCCTGGCGTCCGAAAAAGCTGTTGCCCCCCGACAGGCGATAAGGAATCTGGTGGTGCTGCAGTTTCAGCTCGATCAGCTTGGCCTGGTAGTTGCCGCGGTACAGGATCGCGAAGTCGCTGTACGGCCGGTCGGTGCGCAGGTGCAGGCTGAGGATTTCCATGGCCACGCGCTCGGCTTCGGCGTCTTCGTTGCGGCAACGGATCACACGGATCTCGTCGCCGTGGCCCATCTCGCTCCACAGTTGTTTTTCGAACTCGTGGGGGTTGTTGGAAATCAGCACGTTGGCACAGCGCAGGATGCGGCTGGTGGAGCGGTAGTTCTGCTCCAGCATCACCACTTTGAGCGACGGATAGTCATCCTTGAGCAGCATCAGGTTTTCCGGCCGCGCGCCGCGCCAGGCATAGATCGACTGGTCGTCGTCGCCCACCACGGTGAACTGGTTGCGTTTGCCGATCAGCAGCTTCACAAGCAGATATTGGCTGGCGTTGGTGTCCTGGTATTCGTCCACCAGCAGGTAGCGGACCTTGTTCTGCCATTTTTCGAGGATGTCGGCGTGGTCCTGAAACAGCTTGACCGGCAGCAGGATCAGGTCGTCGAAGTCCACCGCATTGAACGCCTTGAGGGTGCGTTGGTAGTGGGTGTAGACGATGGCGGCGGTCTGTTCCTTGGGATTACGGGCGTTTTCCAGGGCTTGTGGCGGCAGGATCAGGTCGTTTTTCCACGAGCCGATCATGTTCTTGATTTCGTCCACGCCGTCGTCGCCCGAGTATTCCTTCTGCATGATGTCGGTCATCAGGGCCTTGACGTCGGTCTCGTCGAAAATCGAGAAGCCCGGCTTGTAGCCCAGCCGCGCGTGTTCCTTGCGGATGATGTTCAGGCCCAGGTTGTGAAAGGTGCAGACCGTCAGGCCGCGGCCTTCGCCGGCGCGCAGCAGGCCGCCGACCCGTTCCTTCATTTCCCGGGCGGCCTTGTTGGTGAAGGTCATGGCGACGATGTACTGGGCGCGGATGCCACAATTCTGGATCAGGTGCGCGATCTTGCGGGTGATTACGCTGGTCTTGCCGGAGCCTGCACCGGCGAGCACCAAAAGAGGGCCGCCGACATAGTTCACGGCTTCTTGCTGCCGGGGATTGAGTCGGGACATGACAGAGTCAGGGAGTCGTTTGCGAAATGGGCCGGCATTTTAACAGGCTCAGCGAATTGTGCTGCTCTGTCCGACTTGTGACGCATAGCGCATTGTCATTTGCCGCTTCTGCTACTTTCACGCAGGATGTGGGGCCAATTGCGTCCAGCGCAGGGTTTTGAGTGGAAAAAAACCACCAAAACCGCGTGTTTGAGAACCATTGGCATTGGTCATTGCCCATCGGCGCGTCATAATGCCCGGCGCCTACCACCTTGCAGAGTCTAGGGAGTCAGCTTGTCAACGCCTGTCGAACCCTTGCGTTTGCTGTTATTGGCCCAAGAGCCTGCGTGGTCAGCAATATTGCGCGAGTGCCTGGCGCCCTTGGGACCCTCGGTCGTGTTGATCAGCGCCCCGAGCTGGGAATCGGTCAGCAGCCTGTTCGAAGATAATCGCAACGCGGTGTTGTTGACCGTTACGGCGTTGCAGCCGGCGCCGGGCCGTTGCAGCCTGCCGACGATCCTGTTGCTTGAGCACGAGCCGGCGGTTGCCCCCGACGGTGTCAGCGACTGGTTGGTGCGTGATGTCCTCGACAGCGCGACCCTGCGTCGTTGCCTGCGCCATGTGCGCGAACGCGGCGTGCTGGAAAACACCTTGCAGCGCCTCGCCGAACAGGACCCATTGACGGGCATCGCCAATCGCCAGGGTTTCCAGACGCTGCTGGCGGCGCGCCTGGCGGAAAACGACGGCCGTGGCCTGGCGCTCGGTCACCTGGACCTGGACAACTTTCGTCACGCCAACGACGCCCTCGGTCACCAGGCCGGTGACCGCTTGATCCTGCAAGTGGTGTCGCGGCTCAAGAGCTCGCTCGAGGCCGGCGATCAATTGGCGCGGTTGGGCAGTGATGAATTTGCCCTGCTGATCGACACCCGCCGCGCACCACAGCGGGCCGAGTGGATGGCCGAGCGTATTACCGAAGCCTTGGCCGAACCCTATTGGGTGGACGGTGAAAGCCTGCTGATCGGCTGCAGCCTGGGCGTTGCCCATGCTCGCGCCCAGGCCGGCGCCGATCCGCTGATGTGGCACGCCCACATCGCCATGCAGCAGGCCAAGAGCACCCAGGGCTGCACCTTTCATATCTTCAACGAGCGCATCAATCGCAACGCCCGCAGCCTCGCCGACCTGGAAAGCGAACTGCGCCGGGCACTGCGCCGTGACGAGTTGGAACTGCATTACCAGCCACGGCTGAACCTCGATGGCGGCCACATTGTCGGCCTCGAAGCGTTGGTACGCTGGCGTCACGGCGAACGTGGCTTGCTGCCACCGAGTGAGTTCGTGCCGCTGGCCGAACAGAGCGGCCTGATCGTGCCGCTGGGCTACTGGGTGATTTCCCGGGCGCTGCGGGACATGCAGGCCCTGCGCGAGCGTGGGCTGGCGCCGTTGCACATGGCGGTCAACCTGTCGTTCCGACAGTTCCAGGACAGCCAGTTGCTGCCGACCCTGAGCCGGCTGATTGCCGAGCGGGGTGTCGAGGCGCAATGGCTGGAGTTCGAACTCACCGAAACCGCCGTCATGCGCCGCAGCGAACTGGTCAAGCAGACCATGGATGCCCTGGGCCGCCTGGGGGTGCGCTTCTCCCTGGACGACTTCGGCACCGGCTTCTCCTCGTTCGTGCACCTCAACAGCCTGCCGATCGCCTTGCTCAAGATCGACAAGAGCTTCGTCGGTGGCATGGAGCAGCGCGAAGAGAACCGCAAACTGGTGCACGCGATGATCAACCTGGCGCACAACCTCAATCTGGAAGTGGTGGCCGAAGGGGTGGAAACCCAGGAACAACTGGACCTGCTACGCGGCTTCGGTTGCGACCAGGTGCAGGGTTTCCTGATCAGCAAGCCGTTGCCGTTGCCGGAGTTGGTTGAGTACTTGATGTTCGAGGGTGATCAGCAGTCGATGCTGGAAATCAGCTGACACAAACCCATGTGTGTGCGGGCTTGCTCGCTCCCACAAAGGGATGGATTTCACTTGGCCTGGATGGCCTCGAAACGCTGCCGTCCGGGCTCACTGCGAATCATCCGCTTCATCTTCCATTCAAACGCCGCTGTCAGGCTCACGGCCGCGCAGGCCAGCCCCAGGGCCAGGCCCCACCAGACGCCAGTCGGCCCCCAGTTCAGGTGGAACGCCATCCACCACGCCGCCGGCGCGCCGATCAGCCAATAGCAACCCAGGCCCACCAGGAAGGTGGTCTTGGCGTCCTTGAGCCCGCGAATGCAGCCCATGGCGATGGTTTGCGTGCCATCGAACAGCTCGAACCACGCCGCCACCGCCAGCAGGCTCACAGCCAGGTTGATCACATCGCGGAACGCCGGGTCGTCGTGGTCCAGGAACAAGCCGACCAATTGATGGGGCAGCAGCCAGAACACCATGGCGAACGCCAGCATGGCGGCCGCGCCAAAGCCAATTCCGACCCGACCGGCCAGGCGTGCCATCAGCAGTTGCCCGGCACCGTAGTGCTGGCCGATGCGCATGGTGATGGCGTAGGACATCCCGGCCGGCACCATGAACGCCACCGAGACGATTTGCAGCGCGATCTGGTGGGCTGCCAACGACGTGCTGCCCATGGTGCCCATGCACAGCGCGGCGAACGCAAACAGCCCGACCTCCACCGCATAGGTGCCGCCAATCGGCAGGCCCAGGCGCCACAGTTCCTTGAGGTACTGGCGATTGGGCCGCGACAGGCCTTCGAGCAACGGATAGGCGCGGTAGGCCGGGTGCCGATGGATATGCCAGGCCAGCGCCAGGGCCATGCAGTTGGCAACGATGGCCGTGACCAGGCCGATCCCCATCAGGCCGAGTTTCGGCAGGCCGAACATTCCGGTGATGAGCGCGTAGTTGAGCAGGAAGTTGGCCACGGTGCCGCCGAGGCTGATCACCATGACCGGTGTGGCCCGGCCAATGGCGCTGGTGAAACCGCGCAGGGCCATGAAGCTCAAGTAGCCGGGCAGGGCGAACGGCAGCGCCAGCAGGAACTGTCCGGCGGACAGCACGTTGGTTTCGGTCTGGCCGAACATCAGCAGCACTGGCTTGAGATTCCACAACAGCAACCCGGCCATCAGCGCCATCAGCCAGGCCAGCCATAACCCGGCCTGGGTCAACCGGGTGGCGCCTTCGACATCGCCTGCGCCCTGGCGGATCGCGACCAGCGTGCCCACCGCAGCGATCACGCCGATGCAGAAGATCGACACGAACGAATAGGTGGCCGCCCCAAGCCCACCGCCGGCCAAGGCTTCGGGGCTCAGGCGCGCCATCATCACGGTGTCGGTGAGCACCATCAGCATGTGCGCCAACTGCGAGGCAATCAACGGCCCCGCCAGCCGCAGGAGGGCCCAGAGTTCGGTACGCACCGGATGCCGCATGATTATCACGCTCCATGTTCAAACAAGGCAGTAAAGCAACGATTCTCGGCGCTCTCGGCGGATTGCACAAAGGGATAAAAAAGATCGCTGGCATGATTAAAACTCATGCTGGACGCGTTTCTGGTAGGGTTTGCAAACAACGCCATGGAGCTTTTGCGATGTCTCGTCGTCTTCCTCCTCTTTATGCGCTGCGGGCATTCGAAGCCGCGGCGCGCTACAGCTCGTTCACTCGCGCCGCTGAAGAGCTGTCGATCACCCAGAGCGCCGTCAGCCGGCACATTCGCACGCTGGAAGATCACTTTGCCTGTCGGCTGTTCCTGCGCAGCGGCCGTAACCTGCAATTGACCGAGGCCGCACGGTTACTGTTGCCGGGCGTACGTGAGGGTTTCATGGCGCTGGAGCGGGCTTGCCATACCTTGCATGGTGAGGATGGCATCCTGCGCATGAAGGCGCCTTCCACGCTGACCATGCGCTGGTTGTTGGCGCGCTTGAGTCGCTTCCGGCATTTGCAGCCCGGCAACGAGGTGCAACTGACCAGTGCCTGGATGGACGTCGACTCGGTGGACTTCAACGTCGAGCCCTTCGATTGCGCCGTACTACTGGGCAACGGGCATTTTCCGGCAGACTGGGAGGCCAGTTTGCTGTTTCCCGAGGAATTGATCCCGGTGGGCGCGCCGAACCTGTTGAACGACCAGCCCTGGGATGTGGCTCGGTTGGCCAGCGCTGAATTGCTGCACCCCACGCCGGATCGCCGGGACTGGCGCAATTGGCTGCAACGCATGGGGCTGTCCGACAAGGTCTCGCTCAAAGGGGGGCAGGTGTTCGATACCCTGGAGCTGGGCATGATCGCGGCAGCACGCGGCTATGGGGTCTCCATGGGCGATCTGCTGATGGTGGCTGAAGACGTCGCCCAGGGGCGCCTGAGCCTGCCATGGCCGACGGCTGTCGCCAGCGGTGAACACTATTACCTGGTCTGGCCGAAAACCCGGCCGGGAGGTGAACGTTTGCGCCGGCTCAGCGACTTCCTCCAAGGTGAGGTGAAGGCCATGCAATTACCTGATGTGCAGCGTCTGGGCTGAAACGTTGCAGTTGGCGTGCTAGCCACTTGATATTAATCCTTCCAAGCCGCTCAAGTATTTGGCTTTGCCGCCGAATCCGTGAAGATGGAACCTTCGTTCAGAAAGGCCAACTTACACCTCACCCCGAATAAAATGCCGAGCGTGCGAGCGTGATCAGGATGATCCGGTCTCTCGGCCAGGAGCCGTCATGTCTCAACCCCGTGCCCGGATCGCCTCACAGCTAGGCCTTGCCCTCGCTGTGATATTGGCGGTCGTGATCTCCGGCAGTACCGTCTTTGCCCTGCGTTCGCTGGACGCTGCCAACCTCGCCACCCGTGAAGAACACCTGGCCAGCGAAGCGCGCCTGATGGCCGATCAGCTCAATACGTTCCACGGTACCTTGCGCGAGAGTACCCAGCGCTTGGCCGGCCTGTTCGAAAAGCGCTTCAGCGCGGGCCTGAGCGTGCATCCAGACCAGCCGGTGACAGTGGCGGGCGTGCAAACCCCAGGCTTGAACCTGGGTAGCGAAGTGTTGAACAACAACTTCAAGGAAGTGGACGACTTCAAAGCGATGACAGCCGGGGTCGCCACGGTATTCGTGCGCAGCGGCGACGATTTCATCCGCGTCAGTACTTCCGTCAGCAAACAGGACGGTACGCGGGCCATCGGCACTGTGCTCGACCGCGCCGGTCCCGCCTACGGCCCGGTGATCAGCGGGCAGAGCTACATTGGTCGGGCCCTGCTTTTCGGGCGCTTCTACATGTCGCAGTACACGCCGGTACGCGACAGCAGCGGCAAGATCATTGCCGTGTTGTACGTAGGTTTCGACTACACCGATGCGCAGAACGCGCAGTTCGAGAACCTCAAGCGCTTCCGTATCGGCCAGACCGGTTCCCTGGCGCTGCTGGACGAACAAAACAAATGGCTGGTACCGCCGGCCGGCGTGCAGGCGCTGGACAACGCTACCGCAATCATCACGGGCCTGATCAAAAAGCCGGGCAAAGGCGCGTTCTGGACCGATACCGCCGAAGATTTCTACAGCGTTGCCGTACCGTTCGAAGGTGGGCCGTGGGCGGTGGTGGCGAGCATGCCCAAAACCGAGATTCGTGCCGTGACCTGGAGCGTCGGTACGCAACTGGCCATTGGCAGCCTGCTGGCGATGTTGCTGGCGGTCGGCTCGGCGATGTGGTTGCTGCGCAGCAAACTGGCGCCGCTGGGGGACCTGGTGCGCCAGGCCGAAGCCTTGGGCGCCGGTGACCTGAGCGTGCGCCTGAACGTGTCGAGCCATGATGAGATCGGGCAGTTGGCCCGTGCCTTCAACCAGATGAGCCAGGCCTTGTCGACCATGGTCGAGCACATCCGCAAGGCCTCCCAGGAGGTCAACAGCCGTGCCCAGGCGCTGTCCGGGTTGTCCAGCGGGGCGTATGAAGGCATGGAGCAGCAATCCGGCGAAATCACCAGCATGGCCGGCGCGGTGGAAGAGTTCAGTGCGACCTCATTGAACATTGCCGACAACATGGGCAACACCGAGCGCCTGGCCCAGGAAAACGCCCAGCAAACCCGCATTGGCCGAACCTCGATGGACGAAGCGTCGTCGTCCCTGGAGCAAATTGCCGGTGCGCTGAACAGCACGGCCACGGTCATCAATACCTTGGGCCAGCGTTCCCAGGAAATCGGCGGCATCGTGGGTGTGATCACCTCGATCGCCGAGCAGACCAACCTGCTGGCCTTGAACGCCGCCATCGAAGCCGCCCGCGCAGGCGAGCAGGGCCGTGGTTTCGCCGTGGTGGCCGATGAAGTCCGCAGCCTGGCTTCCCGTACTCGCCAGGCTACTGACGAAATTTCCAGCATGATCAATAGCATCCAGCAGGAAACCGGCAATGCCATCAGCACGATGGAGCAGGGCAACCTGTTGATGCAGGAAGGCCTGTCGCGCAACGCCAACGTGGCCACGGCCCTGGCCCGAATCGATGAGCAGAGCCGTTCGGCGGGCCAGCAGTTTGCGGCGATCACCACCGCCACCCAGGAACAAAGCAGCACTGCGACCCTGCTCAGCAGTAACCTGCAAAGCATCGCCATGGCCAACAGCGAACAGCGCGAAGTGGTCTCGAACCTGGCACTCACCGCCAAGGAACTGGAGAAACTGGCCCAGGACCTGCGCCAAGAGGTTGATCGGTTCCGCTGAAGCCTCCCGTCATGAGCAAGCTCACCCATATCCCTGTGGGAGCGAGCTTGCTCGCGATGACGGCTGTCCGGCCAACATCATCTCAATCTGACCCAGCGCCTTCGCGAGCAGGCTCGCTCCCACAAAAGCTGCCATCTGGTGGTCGTGCCTTTTTTAGGAATATTGCTGTTTTTAAGCTTGCTGAAACGTTTCTTCAAGTCTATAAAAACCGCACAACTCCAATAAAAGGTCGTGACCATGACTCCGCTCAAACTCCTCATCACCCTTGGCGCCTTGGGCGCTGCCTCCCATGCGATGGCTTGGGACTACGTCCTGCTGGATACGGATAAAGCCGCTCAACCCTGGCAAATCACCAGCCAGCAACTCGGTGTGAAAACCGGCAAGCCCTTTTCCGTGACGATGCGCACCCTGCACGGCGGCCGGCAGGAAGGCGTCAGCATCGTCGACATCGACAATGGCACCCTGAAGCTTTCAGTCGTCCCGACCCGTGGCATGAACGTGCTGCAGGCTTCGGTCGGGAATGTGCGCATGGGTTGGGATTCGCCCGTCAAGGAAGTGGTCAACCCGGCGTTCATCGAACTCAACGGTCGAGGCGGGCTGGGCTGGCTCGAAGGATTCAACGAGTTGGTCACCCGTTGCGGCTACGAGTGGGTCGGCCATCCCGGCATGGACAATGGTGAGCTGCTGACCCTGCATGGTCGCGCCGCTAATATTCCTGCCAACAAAGTCACGTTGCACATTGATGAAAAACCGCCTTACGCCATCACCCTGCGGGGCGAGTTGAAGGAGCAGGCGTTCAAGAAGGTCGACTTTTCGGTACAGACCGAACTGGTCACCGAACCCGGCAGCGTGACGTTCGCGCTCAGCGACACACTGACCAACAACGGCGATTACCCGAAGGAATACCAAGCGCTCTACCACAGCAATTTCAGCACGCCTTTCCTGGAGCAGGGCGCTCGTTTCGCGGCACCGGTCAAGCAGGTCTCGCCGTTCAACGACAAGGCCAAGGGCGATTTGCCGGATTGGCAAACCTACCGAGCCCCGACCAAGGATTATGACGAAACCGTCTATAACGTCGTGCCCTACGCTGACGCCAAGGGCGACACCCTCACCGTGCTGCACAACAAGGCCGGCAGCCTCGGTGTGTCGGTAGGCTTCAACACCGGTACGCTGCCCGTGTTCTCCCTGTGGAAAAATACCGATACCCAAGGCCAGGGCTACGTGACCGGGTTGGAACCGGGCACCAGTTTTTCCTATAACCGCCGGTATCAGCGGCCACTGGGCCTGGTGCCCACGATCGGGCCGAAAGAGCACAAGCAGTTCCAGATCCACTACAGCCTGTTGGCGGACAAGGGCGCTGTGGATAAGGCGCTCAAGCGCATCGATGCGATCCAGAACGGTCAAAAGACCGAAGTGCGCGATACGCCGCTGGTGGACCTGACCAAGCCGTGATCAGGGTGTAGCAGGCCGATACTGCAACGCTTCGGCCAGATGCTCGCGGCGGATGCTTGCCGCTTGTTCCAGGTCGGCCAATGTCCGGGCGACCTTGAGCAGGCGGTGGGCGGCACGCAGCGACAAGGTCAGCCGCTCGCAGGCGGTTTCCAGCCAGGTTTCGTCGGCTGTGGATAACTTGCAATGCCGACGCAGGCCCGGCAGATCCAGGAAGGCATTGGCGCAGCCCTGGCGTCGCTGTTGGCGTTCCCGGGCCTCGGCCACTCGTTCGGCGACAGTGGCCGTGTCCTCGCCCGTTGTGCTCTTCGGGTTAAGTGCGGTGGCTTCCCGGGCCACGGTCAAGTGCAGGTCGATACGGTCCAGCAACGGACCGGACAACTTGTTGCGGTAGCGCTGCACCATGTCCGGTGTGCAGGAGCAACGACCGCTGGGTTCGCCAAGATATCCACAGGGGCAGGGGTTCATCGCCGCCACCAGTTGGAAGCGTGCCGGGAACCGTACTCGATCACGGGCGCGGGACACCACGATGTGCCCTGACTCCAGCGGTTCTCTCAAGACTTCCAGCACCTTGCGGTCGAACTCCGGCAGCTCGTCGAGAAACAGCACGCCATGGTGGGCGAGGGTTATTTCCCCGGGTTGCGGTTTCGACCCGCCACCCACCAGCGCTGGGCCGGAAGCCGAGTGATGGGGCTGGCGAAACGGCCGCTGCGGCCAATGGCTCAGCGGCACGCAACTGGCAACCGACTGAATCGCCGCGACCTCAAGGGCCTCGCTCTCGGCCAGGGGCGGCAGCAGCCCGGGCAGACGGCTCGCCAGCAAGGTCTTGCCAGTGCCTGGTGGTCCGCTGAACAACAGGTTATGGGCCCCCGCGGCAGCGATCAGCAGGGCACGCTTGGCCCCGGCCTGGCCTTGTACTTCATTCAGGTCGGGGTAGGGCTTGCTGGCCGAGAGCAGCCCATTGGAAACGAAAGGCTCGACCGGTGTGTGCCCATTGAAGTGGGCCACTGCTTCGAGCAGATGATCCACGGCGATCACCTTCAGGCCCGACGCGAGGCAGGCTTCCTCGGCGTTGGCCCGTGGCACCACCAGCATGCGTCCGGCCTTGCGAGCCGCCAGCGCCGCTGGCAGTACCCCGCGCACCGGGCGCACCGCGCCGGACAAGGCCAACTCACCGAGACACTCGACGTCGTCCAGCGTCAGGGTTGGCACCTGCACACTGGCCGACAGGATGCCCAGGGCAATCGCCAGGTCGAACCGCCCGCCGTCCTTGGGCAGATCCGCCGGCGCCAGGTTCAGGGTGATGCGCCGCGCTGGGAAGCTCAGGCCCGAATTGATGATCGCGCTGCGCACCCGGTCCTTGCTTTCCTTCACCGCCGCCTCCGGCAGGCCAACCATCGTCAGCGACGGCAAGCCATTGGCCAGGTGGACTTCAACGGTAACGGCAGGCGCCTCGACCCCTACTTGGGCGCGGCTGTGGACGATGGCAAGCGACATGAATCATTCCTTGAGTGAATAGGGCGCCGCGTCCTGCGGCTCTGGAAGGTTAGTCGTGGGGATGAGCTTGGGCGCGGCAATTGAAGGGGGAAAATTTGGCAGGATGTTTCGACAGCGAGTGACGGCCGAGGGCGACAAGTGCGGTGCGGTAGCGCATATCACCGTCTCACCTGTCCACGCAAAATGCCTGGGAAGGGCCCTCTGCTAGACTCCGATTTGCCCAGTCGGCACTTGGCGGTATCAACGGCACAACGAGGAAGTGGCCATGAACGATTTGCTGGCTCTGTTAACCGACAAGCGCTTCATGCCCCACGGGCATTGCTACATGTGGCGTCCGGATCTGCTGTGGACGAATGTGATCGCCGATAGCTTGATCGCCCTGTCCTACGTCACCATCCCCTTCACGCTCCTGTACTTTATCCACAAGCGCAAGGACGTGCCGTTCGACTGGATGCTCGCGGCCTTTGGCGTGTTCATCCTGGCCTGCGGGACCAGCCATGTGATGGAGATCCTGACCATCTGGCAGCCTTATTACTGGTTGATGGCGCTGGTCAAGGTCATCACTGCGATTGCCTCGGTGATTACCGCCATCCTGCTGGTCCGGCTGGTACCGGCGGCCCTGAAGATCCCCAGCCCGCAGCAATTGGCCAAGGTCAACGACGAGTTGCGCGAGGCCCAGGCCGAACTGGTCACCACCGCCCGCCGCGCCGGCATGGCGGAGATCGCCACCAATGTGCTGCACAACGTTGGCAATGTGCTCAACAGCGTCAATGTGTCAGCCCAGGTCCTGTACGAGAAGGTGCACACCTCCAAGGGGCCAGGGGTGGCCAAGGTTGCCCAGCTGATGAAGGAGCATCCCGATGACCTCGGTGACTTCATCAGCAGCGACCCGAAAGGTCGCGCGCTACCGGACTATCTCGACAAGCTGGCCGACGCGCTGGCCGTCGAGCAGCAGGGCATGATCGCCGAGTTGGCGCAGTTGACCCGCCGCATCGACCACATCAAGGAAATCGTCGCCACCCAGCAGTCCTACGCCGGCAACGCCAGCGTGCTGGAGCCGGGCTCGTTGCGTGAGCTGGTCGAGGATGTCGTGCGCATTTGCGATGTGTCCCTGGCCCGCCACCACATCACGCTGATCAAGGAGTTCAGCGATATACCGCAAATGCCACTGGACAAGCACCGCGTGCTGCAGATCCTGGTGAATCTGATCAACAACGCCAAGCAGGCGCTGGACGCCGGTGTGAACCGGCCACCGCAGATCATCCTGCGCCTGAAGGTCGTTGACGATAGGCGCGTGTGGGTCGAGGTCCAGGACAATGGCGAGGGGATTGCGCAGGACAATCTTGCGCGGGTGTTCGAGCACGGCTTCACCACGCGTGTCGACGGTCACGGCTTTGGTTTGCACAGCTGTATTCTGGCTGCGCACGAGATGGGCGGCGATCTGACGGCGCAGAGCGCGGGGCCGGGCCAGGGCGCGCTCTTTATCCTGGAGCTGCCGCTGGCACTGACCCCGGAGCCGTTTCAACACGCTGCGAGTGGTTGAGTGGCCCGCAGGGGCTGCTTATTCCTGGGCCGGAACCAGTCGCGCTTCCAGCTCTGCGACCTTGGCCTCCAGGCTTTCGAGCCGCGCTCGGGTCCGGGCCAGCACGACCATCTGGCTGTCGAATTCTTCCCGGCTTACCAGGTCCAGTTTGCTGAAGCCGCTTTGCAGCAGGGCTTTGAACTGGCTTTCGATTTCGCTTTTTGGCAGGGGGGTGTCACCACTCAAGAGGCGGGAGGCGTGGCCGCTCAGGGCGTCGAGGAGGTCTTTGGGCGCAAGCATGGCAGGTGTCCTGAAAACAATGGCGGGCAGTGTATCACGCAGTGTCTATAGTCAATTCGCAAGCCAGGGATGCACGCTTTTCGCGCATGGATCTGGGCATCGTTGCACTGTTGTTGTGCGTATCGCTGCGGTTCATGGCGCAACGCACGTCGAGCAGGTGGCCAAGAGACTGAAATCAGAGGGTTTGATGCAGATGGCAAGGTTTCTGCTTAGAGGCTGATGACCCATGCACTGATGCAGTCGCTGTGACGAATGCAGTGCAGCAGGCGAAACGGGGAGTTTCGTCAGGATCGGTTAACTGGCACCTGTCGGGCAACTTGGGCCGACGACGCGTTACAAAGCCAGGCACTGCGCTTAGACTTGAGTCGGGTTTGTTTTCCTGGGGCAAGTCCACCAATTCGGGAGAAAGTTTCATGAAGCTAGTCACTGCCATCATCAAGCCGTTCAAGTTGGACGACGTGCGCGAGTCGTTGTCCGAGATCGGCGTGCAGGGCATTACCGTTACTGAGGTCAAAGGCTTCGGTCGGCAGAAGGGTCACACCGAGCTGTATCGCGGCGCGGAGTACGTGGTCGATTTCCTGCCCAAGGTGAAGATCGATGTCGCCATTGACGACAAGGATCTGGACCGGGTGATCGAGGCAATCACCAAGGCCGCCAACACCGGCAAGATCGGTGACGGGAAGATCTTTGTGGTCAATCTGGAACAGGCTATCCGCATCCGTACCGGCGAAACCGATACCGACGCCATCTAAGCCGCCAAACCCAACGCCCCAGGAGAAAACAATATGACTCTGCGTAAATTCGCAGGGCTAGGAGCCCTGTTGTCCTTCGCAATGCCTGGCCTGGCCATGGCAGAAGAAGCGGCAGCCCCAGTCCTGAACTCCGGCGACACCGCCTGGATGCTCACGGCCACGATTCTTGTACTGTTCATGACCATTCCCGGCCTGGCGCTGTTCTACGGCGGCATGGTTCGGTCGAAAAACCTTCTTTCCGTGATGATGCAGTGCTTTGCCATTACCGGTCTGATCAGCATCCTGTGGGTCATCTACGGCTACAGCATTGCGTTCGACACCACCGGCATGGAGCAGGGCGTCGTCAACTTCAACTCCTTCATCGGCGGTTTCGGCAAAGCCTTCTTGGCGGGCGTCACACCCGCCAGCCTGACCGGCCCGGCGGCGCTGTTCCCTGAAGCGGTGTTCATCACCTTCCAGATGACCTTCGCCATCATCACCCCGGCCCTGATCGTCGGCGCATTTGCCGAGCGGATGAAGTTCTCCGCCATGCTGATCTTCATGGGCGTGTGGTTCACCCTGGTGTATGCACCGATTGCCCACATGGTCTGGTCCGGTAACGGCGGCCTGCTGTGGGACTGGGGCGTACTGGACTTCGCTGGCGGCACCGTAGTGCATATCAACGCCGGTATCGCAGGCCTGGTGGCGTGCCTGGTGTTGGGCAAGCGCAAAGGCTTCCCGACCACGCCAATGGCACCGCACAACTTGGGTTACACCTTGATGGGCGCGGCCATGCTGTGGGTCGGCTGGTTCGGCTTCAACGCCGGTTCCGCTGTCGCCGCCAACGGCACCGCCGGCATGGCGATGCTGGTGACCCAGATCGCGACCGCTGCGGCGGCGCTGGGCTGGATGTTTGCCGAGTGGATCACCCACGGCAAGCCAAGCGCACTGGGCATCGCCTCGGGCGTCGTGGCAGGCCTGGTTGCCATCACCCCGGCTGCCGGCACCGTGGGCCCGATGGGCGCCCTGGTCATCGGCCTGGCAGCGGGCGTGGTGTGCTTCTTCTGCGCCACTACCCTCAAGCGTAAACTCGGCTACGACGATTCCCTGGACGCCTTCGGCGTGCATGGCATCGGCGGTATCCTCGGCGCGATCCTGACCGGTGTGTTCGCGGCACCGGCCCTGGGTGGCTTCGGCACCGTGACCGATATCGGTGCGCAAGTGTGGATTCAATTCAAGGGTGTGGGGTTCACGGTGGTCTACACCGCGATCGTCACCTTCATCATCCTCAAGGTCCTGGACGCCGTCATGGGTCTGCGTGTCACCGAGGAAGAAGAAGCGGTGGGCCTGGACCTGGCCCAGCACAACGAACGTGGCTACAATCTGTAAGCACACGCACACGCAATAAAAAATGCCCGGTTCGCCGGGCATTTTTTTGTCTGGAATTTGTCATTGCTCAGAGGGCGCCCCGGTTTTTCCGACGCCTTTTGTTGTGGATGCGACATGGGTTTTTATACCGCCAAAGGCTTACACCGAAGCAAGAATATTAGGCCCTTTGTTTTTTCCCAGAGCGCGCTAGAATGCGCGCCGAACGTGCGGAGATCTGTATGTGGCAACAGACGCTGATAACCCTGCGGGCAAGGCCTCGGGGCTTTCATCTGGTGACGGACGAGTTGCTTGCCGGCCTGCCTGAACTCCAGGCGTGTCGTGTCGGTCTGTTGCATCTGTGGCTGCAGCATACCTCGGCTTCGTTGACCATCAACGAGAACGCCGATCCGGCGGTACGTCGAGACTTCGAACGATTTTTCAATCGGCTGATCCCACAAGGAGCCGCCGATTATGAGCACAACGACGAAGGCCTGGACGACCTCCCGGCGCACTTCAAGGCCAGTGTGCTCGGTTGTCAACTCAGTCTGCCGGTCACGGCAGGGCGGCTGGCATTGGGTACCTGGCAAGGTGTTTATCTGGGCGAGCACCGTGATCACGGCGGTGCTCGTAAAGTCCTCGCCACCTTGTACGGTGAAGGGGCATAACCGCTGATTGCCGGCGGATGTTGAATTTTTTCTGGCAGCCTTCGAACAGATGGCGAAGCTGGGCTATAACTAATCTGCTTTTCGCAAGTCATGAGGTAGAACATGAGCGACGATGATCTGGAAAACGACGACCTCGAAGTAGGTGACGAAGACGAGACCGAAGAAGGCCTTGAAGCGGCGGCGGAAGACGTTGCCGACGACGATGGGGCCGATGTTCCGGTTCCTACCGCCAAAGGCAAGGCCAAGGCGGCCGTTTCGGTCGACGAGTTGCCGAGCGTAGAGGCCAAGAACAAGGAGCGTGATGCGCTCGCCAAGGCCATGGAGGAATTCCTGGCCAGGGGCGGTAAGGTGCAGGAAGTGGAGGCCAACGTGGTCGCTGATCCGCCCAAGAAGCCTGACAACAAGTACGGCAGCCGCCCTATCTGAGTATCGGCTTCATTGCTTGCTGAAAAAGCCCGCCGTCGCTGCGGGCTTTTTCATGGGCGCGATTCCATTCCCAGGCCAGGCACAATCCCTGTGGGAGCGAGCTTGCTCGCGATAGCGGTGGGTCTGTTGGCATTGATGTTGGATGTGCTGCCGTCATCGCGAGCAAGCTCGCTCCCACAGAGGGCTTTGGCGGCTGTGAAGCAGGGTTCAGCGCTGGCGATGCCACCCTGCCAATAACCCTGGCAGTTCGGTCAGGCTGCGGATCTCCGCATCCGGTGCATGGTCGGCCTCCCAGGCCTTGCCCGTCGGGTTGAACCACACCGCGCGCAGGCCGGCCTGCTGGGCGCCGGCGATGTCATCGCCGGGGTGATCGCCAATGTGCACGGCGGTCTGCGCCGTCGCGCCGCCGCGCAGCAAGGCCTCGTGGAATAGCCGCGCGTCCGGCTTGGCGATGCCGATGTCTTCAGCACACAAGGCGAACTTGAAATAGTCCGCCAGCCCCAGGCGGCGCACATCGGCGTTGCCATTGGTGACCACACCGAGGGCGAAATGATTGGCCAGGATCTCCAGGGTGGGCTGCACCTCGGGGAAAATCTCCAACTGATGACGGGCGTGCAAGAACGTCTCGAAGGCCTGGTCTGCCAGCTCAGAGGCTTGCCACTGGTCGTAGCCGGCTTCCTGCAGGGCGCGAAACAGCACCCGTCGGCGCAGGGCGCTGATGCGGTGCTTCAGCCCAGGCTCCTCGCGCAGCACTTGTTCGCGAATCGAAAAAAGATGCTCCACCGGCACGCCGCCCAGGTTCGGCGCGTTGTCGGTCAGCCATTGGCGGAGTATGGCTTCGGCGCTGGCGATCACCGGCGCGGTGTCCCACAGGGTGTCGTCCAGGTCGAAAGTGATGAGTTCGATGGTCATGATTCGTCGCCCTTGGTGCGTTTGGCCCTGGGGTGGGCACTGTCATAGACCGTCGCCAGGTGCTGGAAATCCAGGTGGGTGTAGATCTGGGTGGTCTTGATGTCCGAGTGCCCCAATAGCTCTTGAACGGCGCGCAGGTCCTGGGAGGACTCCAGCAAATGGCTGGCGAAGGAGTGCCGGAGCATGTGCGGGTGCAGGTTCTGTCCCAGCTCCCGTTCGCCGGCAGCCTTGACCCGCAACTGAATGGCCCGCGGGCCAAGGCGCCGTCCCTGTTGGCTGACGAAGACCGCGTCGTCGGCGGGGTTGGTCAGCGCCCGCAGCGGCAGCCATTGCTCCAGGGCTTCACGGGCCTTGCGGCCGACGGGCAGCAGGCGGGTCTTGCTGCCTTTGCCGAGCACTTGGACCATGCCATCGGCCAGGTCCAGTTGATCCAGGTTAAGCCCTGTCAGCTCTGAAAGTCGCAGGCCGGAAGAATAGAACAGCTCGAGAATCGCCTGGTCGCGCCGGGCGAGGAAGTCATCCTCGACGGCACCTTCGAGCAGTTGCAGGGCGCGGTCGGTGTCGAGGGTCTTTGGCAGCCGGCGCTCGCCTTTGGGCGGTGCCAGCCCGGTGGCCGGGTCGTGGTCGCACAGGCCTTCGCGATTGAGGTAGTGATACAGGCCGCGTACCGCTGACAACAGGCGTGCCAGGCTGCGAGAGGACTGCCCCTGTTGATGCAGGCGAGCGATCAGGCTGCGCAAGCGCTGGATGTCCAGGGCCGCCCAGCTGCCGATGTTCTGCTTCTGGCACCAGCCCAGCACTTTTTCCAGGTCGCGGCGATAGGCCGACAACGTGTGGGGCGACACCTGGCGCTCACTGCGCAGGTGTTCGCAGTAGGCGTCCAGTTGCCGTTCCATCCTCAGCGTACCGAGCGCAGCGAACCGGCGACCCGCGGCAGCACCCGGCCGGTGACTTCGGCGATGTAGCTCAAAAACAGCGTGCCCACCGAGCTTTTGTAGTGCTGCGGATCGCGGCTGGCGATGGCCAGCACGCCGTGCACGCCCTGATGGGCGATGGCGACGACGGCGGTGGAGCCGATCTGCTTGCGTTGTTCTTCGCCGAACAGGAAGTCCAGCTCATGCTCGCGCAGGCTGCCGCTGACGCTTTTGTTTTCCGTCAGCAGGCCGCCGATGGCCGTCTGCGCTTCGGCATGGGTCACCCAGCGGCCCACCGGCATGGCGTTGTCGCCGAACAGGATCAGGCTGACAAAGGGCACTTGGAAATCCTGGCGCAGGCTGTCTTCGACGCTCATGACCAGGTCTTCGAGGGTGCTGGCGTCCATCAGGGCGAGGATCAGCCGACGGGTCTTGTCGAACAGTCGGTCGTTGTCCCGGGCTACATCCATCAGGTGCGAAAGACGATGGCGCATTTCGATGTTGCGCTCGCGCAGGATTTTCATCTGGTGCTCCACCAGCGACACGGTATCGCCGCGCCGGTGGGGGATGCGCATCGTCGCGAGCAGTTCTTCATGCGCGACGAAGAAGTCCGGGTTAGCCTCCAGATAAGCCGCTACGGCCGCGGTTTCTGGCAGACTGGGGGATTCGTCGGGCTGTGGGGCTGGAACCTGTGGCTGGTCGGTCATGGGTTTGGCTCACTCAAAGACGAACTTGTCCTTCGTATACGCGCACTGCCGGGCCGGTCATCATCACCGGTTGGCCAGGGCCTGCCCATTCGATGGACAGGCGCCCGCCGGGCAGGTCGATCAACAATGGCGAATCCATCCACCCCTGGCTGATCGCAGCGACGGCAGCGGCACAGGCGCCGGTACCGCAGGCCTGGGTTTCCCCGGCACCGCGTTCCCAGACGCGCAATTGTGCGCGGTGACGGTCGATGACTTGCAGGAAACCGACGTTCACTCGCGCGGGGAAGCGCGGATGATGCTCGATTTTCGGCCCCAGCTCATGCACCGGAGCACTGTTGATATCGGCCACTCGCAGCACGGCATGGGGGTTGCCCATGGAAACCGCTGCCAGTTCCACCGTGGCGCCGTCGACGTCCACCTGATAGCTCAAGGCCTGGGCCGGCGCCTGGAATGGAATGTCCGCCGGTACCAGGCGCGGAGCGCCCATGTTGACGCCGATCTGGCCGTCGCTGCGCACATCCAGTTCGATGATGCCGCTTTTGGTCTCGACGCGGATCTGCCGCTTGGCGGTCAGGCGCTTGTCCAGCACGAAGCGGGCGAAGCAGCGCGCGCCATTGCCGCATTGCTCCACTTCCGAACCGTCGGCGTTGAAGATCCGATAACGGAAATCCACGTCCGGGTTATTGGGTGCCTCGACGATCAACAACTGGTCGAAACCGATACCGGTGTGCCGGTCCCCCCATTGCTTGGCGTGCTTGGGCAGGATGTGCGCGTGCTGGCTGACCAGGTCGAGGACCATGAAGTCATTGCCCAGGCCGTGCATCTTGGTAAAACGCAGCAGCATGGTTTTACTCCGGTAGCAGGCTTTCGCCGGCATACAACTCGGCTACCGTCTCGCGGCGACGCACTTCGAATGCCTGATCACCGTCCACCAGCACCTCGGCGCAACGGCCGCGGGTGTTGTAGTTGGAACTCATGACAAACCCGTAGGCTCCAGCCGAATGCACGGCCAGCAGATCGCCTTCTTCCAGCGCCAGCTCCCGACCCTTGGCGAGGAAGTCGCCGGTTTCGCAGATCGGCCCGACGATGTCGTAGGGGCGGGCCGCAGTGTCGCGAGGGCGCACGGCGGTGACGTCCATCCAGGCCTGGTACAGCGCCGGGCGGATCAGGTCGTTCATCGCCGCGTCGACGATGGCGAAATCCTTGTGCTCAGTGTGCTTGAGGTACTCGACCTGGGTCAGCAGCACGCCGGCGTTGGCGACGATGTAGCGGCCCGGTTCGAACATCAGCGCCAGGTCACGCCCGTCGAGGCGCTCACGCACGGCCTTGATGTAGTCGGCCACCAGCGGCGGCTCTTCATCGCGATAGCGCACGCCGACACCGCCACCGAGGTCGATGTGGCGCAGGTAGATGCCGCAGTCGCCGAGGCGGTCGACCAGCGCCAGCAGGCGGTCGAGGGCATCGATGAACGGTTCGAGGGTGGTCAGTTGCGAGCCGATGTGGCAGTCGACGCCCAGCACTTCCAGGTTCGGCAGTTGGGCAGCGCGTACGTACACGTCTTCGGCGTCGGCAATGGCGATGCCGAACTTGTTTTCCTTCAGACCGGTGGAAATGTACGGGTGGGTGCCGGCGTCGACGTCCGGGTTCACGCGCAGGGAGACCGGTGCGCGAACGCCCAGCTCGGCGGCGACAACCTGCAGGCGCTCCAGCTCGTCGGTGGACTCGATGTTGAAGCAGTGCACGCCAACTTCCAGGGCGCGGCGCATGTCTTCACGGGTCTTGCCGACGCCGGAGAAGACGATCTTGTCGGCGCTGCCGCCAGCGGCCAGCACACGTTCGAGCTCGCCACCGGAGACGATGTCGAAACCGGCCCCCAGGCGCGCCAGGACATTGAGCACACCCAGGTTGGAGTTGGCTTTTACAGCGAAACACACCAGGTGCGGCATGCCCACGAGGGCATCGGCGAATGTCCGGTACTGGGCTTCAATGTGAGCGCGGGAATAGACATAGGTCGGCGTGCCGAAACGTTCGGCGATCGCGGACAGGGCAACCCCTTCCGCGAACAGCTCCCCGCCACGGTAGTTAAAAGCGTCCATGGCGTTCCCTTAGTAGGTGGTGTGGGTGTCGTGCGAGTGTGGCTTGGATTGCGACGACTTGGCCTGTTCTTCAGGGGACTTGCTGTCATCAGGCAGGTACAGCGGACCTTTTTGACCACAGGCTGTCACGAGGCAGGCAACCGCGACGAGCGCAGCAAGGGAAGAGATCAGGCGCTTCATGGCGAAATCCTTGAAAATGCTTTAATTGCGCCGGAGTATACCGGCCACCCGTCAGCTTGCCTATGCAACGGGGTGCCCGTCTGGCGGCGCTGGTGATCGTCAGTGGGTATATCCTTTGCAATCGCCGGGAAGCGTCCGTATCTTGCGGCGCTTGAGCATGAGCAGACATTTTCGAGGTTGCCGCAATGAGTTTGACTGAAGCCCGTTTCCACGATCTGGTCGATGCGACCCAGCAAACGCTGGAGGATGTGTTCGATGACAGTGACCTGGACATTGACCTGGAAGTCTCTGCCGGTGTACTTACCGTCAAGTTCGAAAACGGCAGTCAGTTGATTTTCAGTCGCCAGGAGCCGTTGCGGCAATTGTGGCTGGCGGCGGTCTCCGGTGGCTTTCACTTCGACTACGACGAAGAAAGCGAGCGCTGGATGTGCGACAAGAGCGAAGAGCAGTTGGGCGAAATGCTCGAGCGCATCGTCAAGCAGCAGGCGGGCGTGGAACTCGATTTCGAAGGGCTGTAACCGCGTGAACCAGACAGCCCCGGCGCGGCCACCCAAGCCGCTCTACAGCAACGTCAGCCCCGCCGTCCCGTCGCCCTGCACCAGCGTGTGCAAGCTGGATGAACAGAAGGTCTGTCTCGGCTGTTTCCGCCATGTGGAGCACATCCGCGAATGGCGCTCGGCCGACGATGAGCGCCGCCGGGTCATCTGCGCCGAGGCGGCTAAGCGCCAATCCCTGAGGTAACCATTGGCCTTGGAAGTTTTTGTGGCGAGGGAGCTTGCTCCCGCTCGGCTGCGCAGCAGTCGCAGGATTTTGGGGTCGCTTCGCAACCCAGCGGGAGCAAGCTCCCTCGCCACAGGGATTTGTTTGGTCCGGGGACATGGTTCACTGTCCATAGATAGGGCAGGTCCCGCCTGACTTGTTTATTTATTGAGCTGTGATAGTGTCCGGTTACGCCTCAATCCATCGAGGCCCGTGAAAACCCCGCCTTTTTGTGGCGGGGTTTTGCTTTTTTTGTGCAGAAGAAAGGAGTCTGCCAGGATCATGACCGCACCTTCCATCACCCTTACCCGTCTGGACGTACAGCGTCTGGAACGCCTGATCGACAGCCTTGATGAAACGCTGCCGGGTGTGATTGCGCTGCAAACCGAACTGGATCGCGCCGAGAACGTGGTGGGCCACGAAGAAGTGCCTGCCGATGTCGTGACCATGAACTCGCGCGTGCATTGTCGCGAAGAAAGCAGCGGCAAGGACTATCACCTCACGCTGGTTTATCCGCAGGACGCGAACGCCGACGAAGGCCGGATCTCGATCCTGGCGCCGGTGGGCAGTGCGTTGCTGGGCCTGAAGGTCGGCCAGCACATCGACTGGCCCGCCCCGGGTGGCAAGACGCTAAAGCTGACGTTGCTGGAGGTCGAGTCGCAGCCGGTCAACGGCGGCGACTGTGCGTTCTGAACCCGTCTCAGACCTGGTTCAGTGCCTCGTTCAGGGCGCGTTCCAGGTCGGCCTTGTAGCGCAGGTACAAATTGCTTGAACAGGCGCCGTCGCCCACCAGGCCCGAGAGGTCCAGGTCGGTGATGTAGCAGCGATAGCGCTGGGCTTCGCGGCGCTGTTCGACGATCTCCCTGGCGACCACGCGGAACAGTTGGTCGCCATGTTCCAGTTCGGAAAACTCCTGCTGATCGCAGTACAGGGTGACGTGCACCTGCCCGTGCGCCGCTTTGCCGATGATCGCCTGCACGTCATAGAACGGCTTGTTGACCAGCGTCTGCGGGGCTTGCCGCGCTTCGATCCGTCGCGCCCGGCCACTGCCTGAGGGCAATAACTGGTAGTACAGGGTTTCCAGGGTCAGCGGCTGGGCGGCATCCAGCGGCAGCAGGGCATCGCGACGATAAAGCACCGACTGCAAAAAGCGTTGCAGCGGCACCAGCAGGCTTTGTTCGTCGTGATAAGGCACGTGTTGTTGCCACAGTGCGTTGAACTCGTCGAGCACGTACAGATCGGCCTCGTCTTCGTCGACGCGGTAGAACACCTGGATGCACTCGGGCTGGCCCATGGGCAGGATCAGCGCCAGGTCATGGTCGTCCAGGGCCATCGGGTCCAGGTGCAAGGGGCTGTAGGCTGTCAGTTCCTCGCCCAGGTAATCCATCAGCGCCGACAGGCTGCCCAGCGCCACGTGATTGACCTGGCCGGGCACCAGCTCCAACACGTGATAGTGCTGTTGGACCTGAAGCAGATAGCGGTGATTGAGCCGGCTCAGCAGCAGGGTCTGCGCCGTGTCGATGACTTCTTCCACGCGCCGCGCAATGAATTGGGCGCGGTTGTGGCAGAAGCAGCGCACCTGCAAGCGTGGCTGGTGCTGGGTGACGGGCAGGTCGTTGAGGTAATCGCGCAGGCAGTCGAGCAGGGCGTGTTCGCCGTCAAAACGGTTGACCAGCACCTCGTTCCAGCTGTTGAGCGTGACCTGGTCGAGGGTCAGCACCAGGTTCTCCCGGACCCCGGCATAGCTCAGGGAGTCGGTGCGCTCGGTGGTCATCAGGATATTCAGGTCGCGGTGGTGCTTGAGCGGGTCGACGCCGACGTTCACCAGGATCAACACTTCGCTGGGCACGCTGGCGCGCAGCAACTGTGCTTCATCCACGGTGGTCAAGGGCAGGGCGATGGACTGTTGCAGGCTGCCCAGCAGGTTGAACAGTTCGAACTCGCTCAGGTCGCTGTCGCCTGGGTGCAGCGCCAGGCGCGTGCTGCTGTCGATTACGCCGTTGCGATGGCACCAGGTCAGCAGTTCCAGTAGCTCGCGGCAGCGCTTGATCGGCGCGAAATTTTCCCACTCCAGGGCGTTGAGGCTGCCGTTGTACAGCGCCCACTGGTTCTGCCCCGGTTCTTTCTTGTTGGGTGACTGGACCAGCGTCAGGGTGTCTTCGGCCAGGTCCGGCGCAATGCCGGGGTTGATGAACTCGACCTTGTCGGCCTTGCGTTCGAAGGCGGCATACAGCCGCCGGCCAAGCACGTTGAGATCGCGCTTGTTGATCAGGCTGACGGTTTTC
Organism: Pseudomonas sp. NFACC46-3; assembly: GCF_900114515.1. Taxonomy (NCBI): domain Bacteria; kingdom Pseudomonadati; phylum Pseudomonadota; class Gammaproteobacteria; order Pseudomonadales; family Pseudomonadaceae; genus Pseudomonas; species Pseudomonas sp. NFACC46-3. Next base: position 87,940 of record NZ_FOTH01000013.1, on the reverse strand, counting down.
TCGGTGCGGGCGAACTGGGTCAGGAAGCGGTAGCTGTGGGTGAGTTCGTTGACCAGGGCCCGTCGCTCGTGGCTGACCTGGCGGACTTTCCATTGGCTGCGGGCGTCCAGCAGCGCCAGTTGACGCTGGTCCCAGCCCCATTCCCGAGCCAGTCGTTCGAGCAGCACCCGTTGCCAGCCGTTGCTACGCATCTGGCCGGTGAGCTTGCGATTGACCTTCAGGTACAGCGCGCGGCGGATCAACTCCAGGCGTTCGGATTCGCCGCGGGCATTGAGGTATTCCTCGATGCGGCGATAGACCAGCATGTACGGATCCAGCTCTTCGAGGTCCAGGCGATTGGCAAATACGGCCTGTTTGAAGCGCAGGCTCAGGCAGCGAACATTCGGGTGTTCACTGGCATAGACCTCGGTCAGCAGCAGCTTGAGCACGGATTTGTAGGGCGATTCGATACCCTTGAACAGCTGCCAGAGCCCGGCACCGACGAATTCGCCTGGCGGAATGTAGGCCAGGTGTCCCAGGTCCAGGGTTTCATCGGCGCGAATGAAACGCTTGGACATCAGCGTATGGGTGTATTGCTCATAGTTCTCTTCTTCATAGACCGGTACCAGCCACCAGATCGGCGTGCGCCCGGCCAGCCAGATCGCGGTGCGGTAGAACTCGTCCAGCAGCAGGTAATGCTGGGTGGTGCCGCAATCGTCGGAACTGAGCTGGTTGTCACGGTCACCCCTTACGAAACGCGCTGGGTCGATCAGGAAAAAGTGGGCTTCGGCGCCCTGGGTCGCCGCCCAGATCTCCAGCAACTGGCATTTCTTGCGCAGCTCGGCCAGTTCATCGTCGCTCAGGTCCGGCCCGTGGCACACCCACACGTCCATGTCGCTCTGGTCGGCCTGGGCCAGGGTGCCGAGGCTGCCCATCAGGAACAGGCCAAGGATCGGCCGTGGCGGGTTGCTGCCATGCCGGGGCTTGTAGGAAAACGAACGGGTCAGCCGCTGGGCTTCGGCAAGGATATTGGCGTCAGGCTCGTAGTTCGACAGCCCGGCAGGCGTGCTGCCGGAAACGTAGCCGGGCAGCAGCGGATGGTTGACGTGGAAGAACAGCGGCAGCAACGTCAGCACGCCTTGCTGGCGCGGCGACAGTCCTTCGAGGGCGCGCTCCATCCGCACGGTGTTGAGCTTGAGAAAACGTGCGCGCAACTGGTTCAAGACCTTGCGGTCGATTCCCTCGTCCAGATCAGGGCGTATTTCGTGATTGCGGGTCATGTCAGCTCAAACCGGCTCGCGGCGTCGAACGTGGGGTGATGGCAGGTTAGCGCCCGATCTTGGGAATACTTAAGCTGAAAACAGAATTCGGATGCCGGTTTTTTACGCAGGGCACCCGTGCGCCTGCGGAAATCCCGTAAGGGAGATTTCCGTGGGCGACAGGGGGATCAGGCGGCTTCTTGCACGCTGAGTATTGTCAGGACGGTTTGTACGTTTTGGGCGGCATCTCGGCCCAGGCTTGTCAGGTAACCACCATCGGGCTGGGTGATCAGTTCTTTTTCGAACAGGCGTTGGGCAGCGGCAATCGCTTTAGGGGCAGCGGTCTGATGAATTTTCAGGCCTTCCTGGGAACTGTCCAGGTTGAAGAGTGCAAGGATTTCCAGTTCGGCAACCAGCTCAGGGGTAAGCGACATAAGGACTCCAGACTTTCTAGGAATTTGGTCGACAGCGTCACTAAGGTGAGCGCACTCGGCCGAGCTGTCCAGTCTCAGTGTCATGGTTTTTTTGTTTAAAGCAATTCTTTGTGGCGAGGGAGCTTGCTCCCGCTCGGCTGCGCAGCAGTCGTCAAGCTATTGGGGCCGCTTCGCGCCCCAGTGGGAGCAAGCTCCCTCGCCACAGAAGCAACTTTTGCCTGTCGGTTCAGTTCTTTTCCGGCGGCAACTCGGGGAGGGCGCGCAGCGCCGCTTCGTACCATTGGGTATCGAACGCGCGGTCCTCTTCCAGGATCGCGTCGATTTCCACCGCCAGCACATGGGCCATCAGGTTGAGGATTTCTTCGCGCTCATAACCGACCAGGGTCAACTTGTTGAAAGTGGCCTTGGCCGCAGGCGGATTGTCACTTTCGATCTGGTTTTCGATGGCCTGGATCAGCGTGTTCTCGACGAATTCTTCTTCGTCGTTGTCGATGTCGGTTGGCTCGCTCATGGCAGGCTCCTGGGAGAAAGGTCGCCAGTTTACCTGCATTCAGCGGCGTGATGCGCCTGGCAAGAAATGCCCTGGCGGTCTATAACGCTTGGCTGCCAACCCCGCACGGCCTGGAGGCTTTGTGATGCTCAAGCTTTACGGTTTTTCTGTCAGTAACTACTACAACATGGTCAAGCTGGCGCTGCTGGAGAAGGGCCTGCCTTTCGAGGAAGTGCCGTTTTACCCAAGCCAGACCCCTGAAGCGCTCGCTGTCAGCCCACGCGGCAAGGTCCCGGTGTTGAAGACCGAACAAGGGTTTATCAACGAGACCAGCGTGATCCTTGAGTACATCGAGCAAACCCAGCCCGGGAAAGCCCTGCTGCCCGGTGACCCGTTCGAGCGTGCCCAGGTGCTGGCCTTGTGCAGGGAAATCGAGTTGTACATCGAGCTGCCGGGGCGAGCCTGTTATGGCGAGGCATTTTTCGGCACGCCGGTGCCCGATGCCATCAAGCAAAAGACCAAGGCCGAATTGCTGCTGGGGTTTGCCTCGCTTGGCAGGCACGGCAAATTCTCGCCCTATGTGGCGGGCGAGCGCATGAGCCTGGCCGATCTGTATTTCTTCTACAGCTTATCCCTGGCCTTGCAGGTGGGCAGGAAGCTGTTCGATATCGACTTGCTGGCAGGCATGCCAGCGGCCAAGGCGCTGATGGAGCGCTTGGAACAGAATCCAAATGTGCAGCGGATTGCGGCGGACAGAGAGGCGGCGATGCCGGCGTTTTTGGCGATGATCGCTGCCAAGAAGTAAATTGTTGTGGTGATCTCTGGATCGCCTTCGCGAGCAAGCCCGCTCCCACAGTAGATCTCCAGCGAACACAATTCTTGTGAACACACAGGGATCCAATGTGGGAGCGGGCTTGCTCGCGAAGCTTTTCAGCTTTTAGCGGCTGGCGAGCAACGCCTGGCCACGTACCACAGCTGCCTTGACCTGCGCCGGCGCGGTGCCGCCGATGTGGTCACGGGCATTGACCGAGCCTTCGAGGGTCAGCACGGCAAACACGTCCTGTTCGATCTGGTCGCTGAACTGGCGCAGTTCGTCCAGGCTCATTTCCGCCAGGTCCTTGCCGCTGTCCACGCCGTACTTCACGGCGTGACCGACGATTTCGTGGCAGTCACGGAACGGCAGGCCACGGCGCACCAGGTAATCGGCCAGGTCCGTGGCGGTGGAGAAGCCGCGCAGGGCCGCTTCGCGCATCACCGCGTGCTTGGGCTTGATGGCCGGGATCATGTCGGCGAAGGCCCGCAGCGAGTCGCGCAAGGTATCGGCGGCGTCGAACAGCGGTTCCTTGTCTTCCTGGTTGTCCTTGTTGTAGGCCAGCGGCTGGCCTTTCATCAGGGTCAGCAGACCCATCAATGCGCCGAACACCCGGCCACTCTTGCCCCGCACCAGCTCCGGCACGTCAGGGTTTTTCTTTTGCGGCATGATCGAGCTGCCGGTGCAGAAGCGGTCCGGCAGGTCAATGAACTGAAATTGCGCACTGGTCCACAGCACCAGCTCTTCGGAGAAGCGCGACAGGTGCATCATCGCGATGCTTGCGGCGGCGCAGAATTCGATGGCGAAATCACGGTCCGAGACGTTATCCAGCGAGTTGCCGCCCACGGCGTCAAAGCCCAGCAACTGCGCGGTGTATTCACGGTCGATCGGGTACGTGGTGCCGGCCAGCGCGGCGCTGCCCAGGGGCATGCGGTTGGTGCGCTTGCGGCAGTCCACCAGGCGCTCGTAGTCGCGGCTGAGCATTTCGAACCAGGCCAGCATGTGATGCCCAAACGTTACAGGTTGGGCGGTTTGCAGGTGCGTGAAGCCCGGCATGATGCTCTCGGCTTCGCGCCCGGCTTGCTCCAGCAGGCCTTTTTGCAGGCGAGTGATTTCGGCCAGGATCAGGTCGATCTCATCGCGCAGCCACAGGCGGATGTCGGTGGCGACCTGGTCGTTGCGGCTGCGGCCGGTGTGCAGTTTCTTGCCCGTCACGCCGATGCGGTCGGTCAGGCGCGCTTCGATGTTCATGTGTACGTCTTCGAGGTCGACGCGCCAGTCGAACTGGCCGGCCTCGATTTCAGCCTGGATGGTCTTCAGGCCGTCGATGATGCTGTCGCGCTCGGCATCGGTCAGCACGCCGACCTTGGCCAGCATGGTGGCGTGGGCGATCGAGCCCATGATGTCGTGGCGATACAGGCGCTGGTCAAAGTTGACGGAGGCGGTGAAGCGGGCGACGAAGGCGTCGACGGGTTCACTGAAGCGGCCGCCCCAGGACTGATTGGTCTTGTCAGTGCTCATGAATTCGCTCGTGATCGGCTGTGGAGAAAGTAGCGGTTAAAGGCTGCGGCGGATGATAGCAGGGTTGCCGGGACTGGCGCTGGCACTGGTCGGCAGGTTTTTTCGATGCAAGCCTGGGATCCAACCGGGTTTTCCCGCAACGATATTTTTCGATTGAGCAATATCGTCGTGGCAACCGTCTACAGTGGACTGTAGGACTTTTGCTTTTTCCACCCATGGCGCAGCGGATATAGATAAGAAGGGGGGGCTCATATTGGTCAGATCGACAGTTAACAATCCCTACGGCGACGCCGTGCGACAACGGGCCTCGGGCATCGGTCGGCAAGCGCTGGTAAAGATAGGCAACCGCCTCGCGGCACTTTTTGGCCCTCGAACGAGTCTTAGCGTGGATCGCCGTGACGGATGTCACTTCCCCTGTCTACGCTATCCTTGTGCGAGACTCACGCAGGAATCCAGCGCAATATGAATGTCCTGATCGTTGATGACGAACCACTGGCCCGCGAGCGCCTGAGCCGAATGGTTGGCGAGCTCGAGGGTTACAGTGTCCTGGAGCCGAGCGCCACCAATGGCGAAGAGGCATTGGCCCTTATTGACAGCCACAAGCCGGATATCGTGCTGCTCGACATTCGCATGCCTGGCCTGGACGGTCTACAGGTCGCGGCGAAGCTGTGCGAACGAGAGTCGCCGCCCGCCGTGGTGTTCTGTACCACCCGGGACGACTTCCCTCCCGAGGTGTTGCAGGCCGGCGCCGTAGGCTACCTGGTCAAGCCCGTGGCGGCCGAGGCGTTGCTCGAAGCCTTGCGCAAGGCCGAGCGGCCCAACCGCGTGCAGCTGGCAGCGCTGACCCGTCCGGCCGCCGAAAGCGGCAGCGGCCCGCGCAGCCATATCAGTGCGCGCACCCGCAAAGGCATCGAGCTGATCCCGTTGAACCAGGTGGTCTATTTCATTGCCGACCACAAATACGTGACCTTGCGCCATGAGAGTGGCGAGGTGTTGTTGGATGAGCCTCTCAAGGCCCTCGAAGACGAGTTCGGCGAACGTTTCGTACGCATCCACCGCAACGCCCTCGTGGCTCGCGAGCGGATCGAGCGTTTGCAACGCACCCCCCTTGGGCATTTCCAACTGTTCCTCAAGGGCCTCAATGGCGACGCGCTGATTGTCAGCCGGCGACACGTGGCCGGCGTGCGCAAGATGATGCAGCAGCTTTAATGTGGCGGTCCAAGGCGTTCGATGCGTTTCAATTCGAGGATTTGGCGGCCAGGGAGGCCTTAGGGTCGTGATTCAAATCAAAGCGGTTTTGGCTGAGCTGTTATTATCTGCCGTATCTTTTAAGTACGGATTGATCCATGTCCCCTCGCGAGATCCGCATCGCCACCCGTAAAAGTGCCTTGGCCCTCTGGCAGGCCGAATACGTCAAAGCCCGCCTGGAAGCGGCCCATCCCGGCCTGATCGTGACCCTGGTGCCCATGGTCAGTCGCGGTGACAAGCTGCTGGATTCGCCGCTGTCGAAGATCGGCGGCAAGGGCCTGTTCGTCAAGGAACTGGAAACCGCGTTGCTGGACAACGAAGCCGACATCGCCGTGCATTCGATGAAAGACGTGCCCATGGACTTCCCCGAAGGCCTGGGCCTGTTTTGCATCTGCGAGCGGGAAGACCCCCGCGATGCGTTCGTCTCCAACACGTTCTCCAGTCTTGACGCACTGCCCGCCGGGAGCGTGGTGGGTACTTCCAGCCTGCGTCGCCAGGCACAGTTGCTGACTCGCCGCCCGGACCTGCAAATCCGTTTCCTGCGCGGTAACGTCAATACGCGCCTGGCCAAGCTCGATGCCGGTGAGTACGACGCGATCATTCTCGCCGCCGCCGGCCTGATCCGCCTGGGCTTTGAAGATCGCATCACCTCGGCCATCAGCGTCGACGACAGCCTGCCGGCCGGTGGACAAGGGGCGGTGGGCATCGAGTGCCGTAGCGCCGACAGCGACATCCATGCCTTGCTGGCGCCGCTGCACCATGAAGACACCGCTACGCGGGTATTCGCCGAGCGCGCCCTTAACAAACACCTCAATGGCGGTTGCCAAGTGCCGATCGCCTGTTACGCCGTGCTGGAAGGCGAACAGGTCTGGTTGCGTGGCCTGGTGGGGGATCCCAACGGTGGCCGGCTGCTCAGCGCCGACGCCCGGGCGCCGCGCCACGATGCCGAGGCGTTGGGCGTGCGGGTGGCCGAGGATCTGTTGAGCCAGGGCGCCGCCGACATCCTCAAGGCCGTCTATGGCGAGGCCGGCCACACGTGACGGGTTGGCGGCTGCTGCTCACCCGGCCGGCGGACGAGTCGTCGGCGCTGGCGGCTGTCCTGGCCGAAGCGGGGGTCTACAGCAGCAGCCTGCCCTTGCTGGATATCGAGCCGCTCCCGCTGTCCGATGCCGGGCGGGCGATACTCCAGGTGCTGGACCAATACTCTGCCGTGATCGTCGTCAGCAAACCGGCCGCACGCCTGTGCGTCGAGTTGCTGCGCCAATACTGGCCCCAGCCTCCAGACCAACCATGGTTCAGCGTGGGGGCGGCCACCGGACAGATTCTCGTCGATGCCGGCCTCACGGTGTTTTATCCCGATAACGGCGATGACAGCGAAGCCTTGCTGGAACACCTGGTCTTGCGCCAGGCTGTTGCGCGGCCCGACCCCAAGGTTTTGATCGTGCGCGGTGAAGGCGGGCGTGGCTTGCTGGCAGAGCGTTTGCGCGAGCAAGGTGCTAGTGTCGATTATCTGGAATTGTACCGCCGCCACTTGCCCGATTACGGCGAAGGGGCGTTGCCGGCGAAAGTCGAAGCGGAACACTTGAACGCACTGGTGGTCAGCAGTGGGCAGGGCTTCGAGCATCTGCAGCGGCTGGCCGGCGATGCGTGGCCGGCCTTGGCGCGGTTACCGTTGTTTGTTCCAAGCCCAAGGGTTGCCGAGATGGCGCGTGCCGCCGGGGCCCGAACAGTTGTGGATTGTCGTGGCGCCAATGCCGCGGCTTTGCTGGCGGCGTTACGGGAACACTCCGTGCCGTTTTCTAATGCAAAGGATGGATACGTGAGCGAAACAGCCTTGCCAAAAGAAGATCTAGACCAGCCAGCGATCGATGCGCCGGTTGAAACTCCGCCCCCGGTGGCGCCGCGTCGCGGCAACGGGTTGGCCATAGTTGCATTGCTGCTCGGGGCCGCTGGCGTGGCCGTGGGCGGTTGGGGCGTGTGGCAGGTGCGTCACCTGCAAACCAATAACCAGCAGCAGTCCGCCCAGGTCCAGGCACTGAATGACCAGGCCCAGAGCCTCAAGCTCAACGAGCAACGCCTGAGCGAGCGCCTGGCGCAATTGCCTCCGGCCGAAGAGCTGGAGGGGCGGCGGCGCCTGGTGGCCCAGTTGCAAAGTGACCAGCAGCACCTGAACCAGCGCCTGGAAACCGTGCTCGGTGCCAGCCGCAAGGATTGGCGCCTGGCGGAGGCCGAGCACTTGTTGCGCCTGGCCAGCCTGCGTCTTTCCGCCCTGCAGGACATCAACAGTGCCCAGGCGCTGGTCCAGGGGGCTGACGAAATCCTGCGCGAGCAGAACGACCCCGGTTCGTTCGCCGCCCGCGAGCAACTGGCCAAGACCCTCGCCGCGTTGCGCAGCACCGAGCAACCGGATCGCACCGGGCTGTTCCTGCAACTGGGCGCCTTGCGTGACCAGGTCCTGGAACTGACCGAACTGGCGCCCGAGTACAAGGACCGCGGTGAATCCTTGCTGGGCCTGACCGCCGACGGCGATGGCGCCAGTCGTTGGGCGCAGTGGTGGGACCAGATCTCGCGCTATATCCGTATCGACTTCAACGCCGATGAAAATGTTCGTCCGCTGCTGGCCGGGCAAAGCCTCGTGCAAGTGCGCCTGGCCTTGAGCCTGGCGCTGGAGCAGGCGCAATGGGCCGCCCTCAATGGTCAGGCGCCGGTCTACACCCAGGCGCTGACCGAGGCTCGGGACGTGTTGAAGAACAACTTCAACCAGGACAACCCGCAAAGCAAGATCATGCTCGAGCGCGTGGTCGAGCTGTCCAAGCAGCCGGTGACGGTGGTCACCCCGGACCTGACGGGCACGCTGAGCAGCGTCCAGGCTTACCTTGAGCGCCGCAACCTCAATGCCCAGGAATCGGTCAAGCCGTTGCCCGCGCCTGGCGCGCAGGAGGCCACGCCATGAAGCGTCTCTACGTGATTCTGTTCGTGGTCATCGCTGCCGCCGCCTTGCTGGGCGTGGCGATTGCCGAGCATTCGGGTTACGTGCTGGTGGCGTACAAGAACTTCCGTTATGAAGCTGGCCTTTGGGTCACCCTGGCGCTGGTGGCGGTGCTCTGGCTGGTGTGGCGAGGCCTGAGGGCGCTGATCGGGCTGGTGACTACGTCGAGCGGCGTGGTCAACCCGTGGTCGCGGCGCAACCGCAGCCGGCGGGTGCAAGTGGCGATCGAGCACGGCCAGTTGGACCTGGCCGAAGGTCGCTGGGCCAGTGCCCAACGACACCTGCATCGTGCTGCCGAAGCCGAGCGCCAGCCACTGCTGTATTACCTTGGTGCCGCCCGTGCGGCCAACGAACAAGGTCTCTACGAACAGAGCGACAGTTTGCTCGAGCGCGCCCTGGAGCGTCAGCCCCAGGCGGAACTGGCCATTGCCCTTACGCACGCGCAACTGCAGACGGACCGAGGCGACACCGACGGCGCGTTGACCACGCTCCAGGCCATGCATGAGCGGCATCCCCATAACGTCCAGGTCCTGCGCCAACTGCAACGACTGCATCAGCAGCGCGGCGACTGGTCGGCATTGATCCGGCTGTTGCCGGAGCTGCGCAAGGACAAGGTCCTGCCACCCGCTGAACTGGCGGAACTGGAACGTCGTGCCTGGGGTGAAAACCTCACCCTGGCAGCCCACCGTGAGGAGGACGGCAGCGTCGGTTTGCAGTCGCTCAATCGCGCCTGGCAACAACTGACCTCCGCGCAGCGCCAGGAGTCCGCGCTGGTGCTGGCCTATGCCGAGCAGTTGCGTCAGTTGGGAGCCCAGGTCGAGGCCGAAGAGGTACTGCGAAGTGCGCTCAAGCGTCACTATGACAGCCATCTGGCGCGCCTGTACGGGTTGGTTCGAGGCAATGATCCGATCCGCCAGTTGCAAACGGCCGAAGGCTGGCTCAAGGATCATCCGGCGGATCCAAGCCTGCTGCTGACCCTGGGGCGCCTATGCCTGCAGAACAGTTTGTGGGGCAAGGCGCGGGACTATCTGGAAAGCAGCTTGCGCGTCCAACGCAACCCCGAAGCCTGTGCTGAACTGGCGCGATTGCTGGCGCAACTGGGCGATGCCGAGCGCAGCAACCAGTTGTTCCAGGAGGGATTGGGGCTGCTGGACGAGCGCCTGCTGGCCGCACCGTTGCCGGTTCCGGCTCAGGTGTTGTCCACTTGAGAGGGGCATGACTCATTCTTGAAAATGGTATGAACCCTTGTGGCGAGGGGATTTATCCCCGTTGGGCTGCGAAGCGGCCCTTTGAAGCTTGGGCTCGATGAAAATCTGATACAGCACGCACGGCGCCAGGCTTTAGGGCTGCCTCGCAGCCCAGCGGGGATAAATCCCCTCGCCACAGGTTCAGTGCCGTCCACGAGCGAAGGGTTGCGAATACCACCCTGGTTTTGGGGCTTTGGTCATGCCGTCAGTAAAGTCCTACAGCCCATCGCGCTGTATCCTCTTTGGCCTGTCGGGAATTCCCTACATCCCTGGTGAAGTGTCTGCGCGGGCCTGCCTTGAAAGGCCCGAGGGCTTTCCTCTACCGTAACTGCTTGTCTCTTCTGTTACGGAACCGCCATGTCTTTGGCCAGCTCACGCTTCTTGTTTTTCATGGCTTCCATCGCCGCAGCCCTGGCTTTGGGCATTGCCACTTATCTGGAGTATTCGGTCGGCCTGACGCCTTGCAGCCTGTGTGTCTTGCAGCGGTTGTGCCTGACGCTGTTCCTGGTGAACAGCCTTGTGGCATGCGTACACGGTCCAGGCCAAAGAGGCAGTCTCTTCTATGGTGCGGCAGGGTTGGTTTTTGCGACGGGGGGAATGACCCTGGCATGGCGTCAGGTCTTGATGCAAAGCCATTCGTTCGAGCCGTTTCCTGATTGTGTTGCCCAGCCCAAGCTGATGGATTCGTGGTGGTGCGCGTTGCATCGCGTCCTCGACGGCGCAGTCGATTGCGCGAATATCACCTGGACGCTGTTCGACCTGAGTATCCCCGAATGGAGCCTGTTGTTCTTTCTCGCGGTGTCCAGCGCGATGGCCTATCTACTGCTGCGCCTTGCCTGGAGTGCTCTGGTACGACCGCTCAGCGGCGATACGTCGCAGATGCTCCGGGCCGTGGATTAAACACTTGTATGAACTTTATCTCCTGCGTACCTTGAAGCCATTGTCGTGCGGGCATAATCTGGCCCGCACGTGTTATTGGAATTGTGCCGCTCGATCATGTTGTGTCTGGCTTGTCCCTGATCATCAGGCGTGCACAGGCTGCGAGTGGCATGACCCACAAGGGAAGAAATCACCATGCTCGAAAGTTGTCAGAATGCTCAGGAACGCTGGGGTGGGGTGCATCTGCTGATCGATCGCTGGTTGCAGGAGCGTCACGAACTGGTTCGGGCCTACGATGCCCTCGGCGATAAGCCTGAAGCGCTGAGCGAAAGCCGCAAACCCTTGCAGGAGTTCTGCGGTGTGCTGGTCGACTATGTGTCTGCCGGTCATTTCGAGATATACGAACAACTGACGGGCGAGGCCAAGGCCTTCAACGACAAGCGCGGCCTGGAACTGGCCGAGCAGATCTACCCGCGTATCGACGTCATCACCGAAAAGCTGCTGGCGTTCAACGACCTGTGCGATGAAGGCAAGTGCGTAGCGGAAAAATTCAAGGAGCTGGGCGGCTTGCTGCACGAACGTTTCGAACTGGAAGACTGCCTGATCGAAGTGCTGCACAACGCTCACAAGGAAGAAGCCGCGGTCCAGGCCTGAGGGTTTCGCGGTCATGAAAAAACGGTGCGCAGTGCGCACCGTTTTTTATTGAGTCGGCGTCAGGTCGTCGCGCCCAGCAATTCGATTTCAAACACCAGTGGCGTGAATGGTGGGATCACATCTCCCGCCCCTTCAGCGCCATAGGCCAGGGTCGACGGAATCACCAACCGCCATTTTGCGCCTACCGGCATTTGCGGCAATGCACTGCGCCAGCCGTCAATCACGCTGTCGAGGTTGAACCATTGTGCCTGGTGGTTGGAATCGAATACGGTGCCGTCCGGCAATCGACCGGTATACAGCACCTGGACCTTGCCGTGAGGGCCGGCTTTCGCGCCGTGGCCTGGCTTGATCTCGGTCAGCAGGATGCCGTCTGCGAGTTGCTGGACGCCTGGACGGTTCTTTTCTTCATTGAGAAATTTCTGCTCCGTTTTCAACGCGGCTTCGATCTGTGGCGTTGTCGATTGCGAATTCAGTCGTGCCTGGTGCTCGGCCAGGATCTGTTCGATGCGTTCATCCTTGAGGGCCAGCGGCTTGCCCAGGTAGGCCTGTTGCAAGCCTTCGACCAAGGCTTTGATCTGCAGGTCCGGCACGTCCTGGCGCAGGCGTTCGCCGAGGCTTGCGCCCAGGCTGTAAGCCAAATCGTGGGCATCGTTTGCGCTGGTTTTTTCAACGGCCTGGACCGTGGAGCAAACCATGCACAGGAATAAAAACAGGTGACGCGACATGTGTGCTCTCCGGCCTCGAATCGAGGAATTATGCCAGTGCCGATATCTATAGAGGTGGATTGCCAAGGCACTGGCGCAGAAGATTTTTCGTCCCTTGCAACGCAACGTCTTGTGTACTGTCAACATGCCCTAGCGGCGGTTGAAGCAGAGGTCTAGTATGAGCCGCACTCACGTCAGTCAGGAGGTAAACCATGTCGGCCACCAAGAAGCCTGTAAACACTCCGTTGCACTTGCTCCAACAACTCTCGGGCAGCCTGCTCGAACATCTGGAAAATGCCTGCTCCCAAGCCCTGGCTGATGCTGAAAAACTGCTCGCCAAACTTGAAAAACAACGCGGCAAAGCGCAGGAAAAACTGCACAAGTCGCGCACCAAATTGCAAGACGCAGCCACCGCTGGCAAGGCCAAGGCGCAAGCCAAGGCCAAAGATGTCGTGAAAGAACTCGAAGACCTGCTTGATGCCTTGAAGGATCGTCAGTCCGAGACCCGCGCCTACATTCTGCAACTCAAGCGTGATGCCCAGGAAAGCCTGAAACTGGCCCAGGGTGTCGGTCGCGTGCAAGAAGCCGCAGGCAAGGCGCTGACGCTTCGTGCTGCCAAGCCTGCCGCTGTATCGGCCAAGAAGCCGGCGGCTAAACCCGTCGCGGCAAAAGCTCCGGCCAAAGTCGCTGCCAAGCCTGCGGCGAAAGCACCGGCCAAAGCTGCCAGCAAGCCAGCTGCCAAATCGGTCGCTGCCAGTGCTGCAAAACCTGCGGCAAAAAAACCAGTTGTCAAAGCTGCGGCCAAGCCCGCCACAAAAACGGCAGTTGCAAAACCTGCTGCCGCCAAGCCTGCTGTAAAAGCTGCTGCTAAACCGGCCGCTAAACCTGCGGCAAAAGCTGCAGCCAAACCTGCCGCTAAAACCGCCGCCGCAAAACCTGCTGCCAAAGCTGCGGTAAAAGCCACCGCAAAACCTGCTGCCGTTAAGCCTGCTGCCAAACCAGCAGCGAAGCCTGCGGCAACCAAAACGGCTGCGGCCAAGCCCGCTGCGAAAACGGCTGCCAAGCCTGTCGCTGCCAAAGCCCCCGCCAAAGCGGCGGCTAAACCCGCTGCCAAACCGGCTGCGGCCAAGCCTGCTGCTGCGAAGCCAACGGCTGCTAAACCAGCCGTCGCGAAGCCCGCTGCCGCCAAACCAGCCGCCAAGCCGGCAGCGAAACCGGCCGTGAAAAAGCCAGCCGCTGCAAAACCTGCGACTGCGCCAGCCGCCAAGCCAGCGACACCGGCTCCGACCACGGCACCGGCTCCAGCCGCCAGCACTCCGGCCGCGGCGACCAGCCCATCCGCCGCCGTTGCGCCGAGCATCAGCAGCACCCCAACCAGCGCTTCCTAAGTGCCGGACACCGCGACGCGCAGCTGATGCAGCGCGTCGCGGCTCGCTGGCCCGGCATTCGCCGCCAGCCCTTGCAGCCATTGCGCTGAATCGTTCTGTTGTGTCCCAGGCCAATCCTTGGCCAGCGCTTCCAATCGCTCCAGCAATTGCCGTTCGGCCGCCAGCTCCAGCTGCTTGACCTGCTCGCGCAGGCCATTGAGTGCCGTGTCCTGGAGGGCGCTGGTTTTCCATTGGCTGCGAAGCGTGCGCAGTGGCCGCACCACCTCGGCATCCCAGGGCTCGGCCAATAGTCGAAGCTGCCGCAGCCTGTGTTCATTGCAGGCCACGCCACGCTGCGCCAGCCACAGGCCACACAGCAGCAGGCAGACGTTGGCGCCGGCGTCTTGTGATGCCAGGCACGCAGGCTCTACGCCAGGCTTGGCATAGAGGTCGAGGGAAAAGCTCCACAGGTCTGGGGACATCGTGCTACTCGCGCCAGTTGCGAGCGAAGCTGGTAGACTCCGCCGCCATTATGATCCGACTTCAGAACCTGACTTTACAGCGTGGCCCGCAACGTCTGCTAGAAGACGCCGAGCTGACCCTGCACGCCGGCCACAAAGCCGGCCTCATCGGTGCCAACGGCGCCGGCAAATCGAGCCTGTTCGCCTTGCTGCGAGGCGAGCTGCACCCGGACTCGGGTGATTGCCTGTTGCCGGCTGATTGGCGCATCGCCCACATGCGCCAGGAGGTCGACACCCTCGAGCGTCTGGCGGTGGACTACGTGCTCGATGGCGACCTGCGCCTACGCCAGGTGCAACGCGACCTGGCGGCGGCCGAAGCGGCCCACGACGGTGCCGCACAGGCCCGTCTGCACGCGGAACTCGACAGTGCCGACGGCTACACCGCCGATGCCCGTGCGCGCAAATTGCTCGCCGGCCTGGGCTTTACCAATGAGCAGATGGATCGTCAGGTCGGGGACTTCTCCGGTGGCTGGCGGATGCGCCTGAACTTGGCCCAGGCCTTGATGTGTCCTTCGGATCTGCTGTTGCTCGATGAGCCGACCAACCACTTGGACCTCGACGCCATCATCTGGCTCGAAGACTGGCTCAAGAGTTACCCGGGCACGCTGCTGCTGATTTCCCACGACCGTGATTTCCTCGACGCGGTGGTGGATCACGTGGCCCATGTCGATCAGCGCAAGCTCACCTTGTACCGTGGCGGCTACAGCGCCTTCGAACGCGCGCGTGCCGAACGCCTGGCCCAGCAACAGCAGGCCTACGAGAAGCAGCAGGCGCAACGTGCGCACATGGAAAGCTACATCGCCCGCTTCAAGGCCCAGGCCACCAAGGCCCGCCAGGCCCAGAGCCGGATCAAGGCATTGGAGCGGATGGAAGAGTTGTCGGCGGCCCACGTCGATTCACCGTTCGATTTTGTCTTCCGCGAATCGACCAAGATTTCCAGCCCGTTGATCGACCTGTCCGACGCGCGCCTGGGGTATGGCGACAAGACCGTGCTGGAGAAGGTCAAGCTGCAACTGACCCCGGGTGCGCGGATTGGTCTGCTGGGCCCCAACGGTGCCGGTAAGTCGACCCTGATCAAGAACCTTTCCGGCGAACTCGAGCCTCTGGCCGGGCGCCTGACCCGGGGCGAGAACACGGTGGTCGGCTACTTCGCCCAGCATCAGCTCGATTCCCTGGACTCCAAGGCCAGCCCGCTGTTGCACCTGCAACGCCTGGCACCGACCGAGCGCGAGCAGACCCTGCGGGATTTCCTCGGCGGTTTCGATTTCCGCGGGGCGCGCATCGACGAGCCGGTGCTGAATTTCTCCGGTGGCGAAAAGGCACGCCTGGCGTTGGCACTGATCGCCTGGGGCCGGCCGAACCTGTTGCTGCTCGACGAACCGACCAACCACCTGGACCTGGAAATGCGCCTGGCCTTGACCATGGCCTTGCAGGAATTCAGTGGCGCGGTGCTGGTGGTGTCCCACGATCGGCATTTGCTCAAGAGCACTACGGATAATTTCTTCCTGGTGGCCGACGGCAAGGTCGAGGAGTTCGACGGCGACCTGGAAGACTACGCCCGTTGGCTGGTGGAATACCGCCAGCGCAACGCGCCGGTCAGCAGCACGCCGGTCAACCCGGACAAGACCGACAAGAAAGCCCAGCGCCAGGCCGCCGCCGCATTGCGCCAGCAACTGGCGCCGCACAAGCGTGAGGCCGACAAACTCGAAGCCGAGTTGGGCAAGCTGCATGAAAAACTGCAAAAGATCGAAACCAGCCTTGGCGACAGTGGTCTCTACGAGGCGGCGCGCAAAGATGAGTTGCGCGACCTGCTGGCCGAGCAGGCCAAGCTGAAAATTCGGGAAGCGGAACTCGAGGAGGCTTGGATGCAAGCGCTGGAACTGCTGGAAAACCTGCAAGCGGAGCTGGAGGCGTTGTCCTGATGGAAGCGTTGGCGTTGCCTATACCCGTCATGTGGATCGAGCCGATCTGGCTGGGTGTGCAAATCCTGCTGATCCTGTTGGTGGGATATGTCGCCCAGCGGTTCGTTGCGCGTGCGCTCACGGGCCTCGGCGAGCGCTACCCACTGCCGACGCAATTGGTGATCATCCTGCGCGGTGTGCTGCGCTGGCTGATCATGGGCAGCGCCGTACTGGTGGCGCTGGAGCGCCTGGGTGTCTCGGCCACGGTACTCTGGACGGCGATCTCGGGTTTCGTGGCGGTGGCGGCGGTGGCGTTCTTCGCCATCTGGAGCGTGCTGTCCAACCTGTTCTGCGCCGTGTTGATCTACACCGTCGGACCGTTTCGCCTGGGCGATGTGGTCGAGCTGGTGGACACCACCGACAAGCCTGGCATCAAAGGACGCGTGGTGGCGATCAATCTGCTGTACACCACGCTGATCGAACCCGAGGAACTCGGCACCGGCAGTGCCATGGTGCAAGTACCCAACAGCCTGTTCTTCCAGCGTTCGGTACGGCGCTGGCGTGGCAGCGAAGCGTTTCCGGTGGGTGGGTTCGTCGAATAATCCGGCTTCGCCGATTGGCTTTTTTTTGCAAAAAAGCGATGGTCAATCCTTCAGCGGCGCATTAGCTTAGTCGTTTTCGACGAATTCGAGCCGAGGTGTGCAATGGTGCTGGAAACATGGCTGGCGTTTTTCGCCGCCTGTTGGGTGATCAGTCTTTCCCCGGGCGCCGGTGCCATTGCATCGATGTCCAGTGGCTTGCGCTACGGGTTTTGGCGCGGTTACTGGAATGCCCTGGGCCTGCAACTGGGCCTGGCGCTGCAAATCGTGATCGTCGCCGCCGGTGTTGGCGCTATCCTCACGGCCTCGGCCACCGCGTTCTATGCGATCAAGTGGTTCGGCGTGGCCTATCTGGTTTACCTGGGTATCAAACAGTGGCGAGCCATCCCTGGCGATATCAGCGATGACTCCGTCGTGCGGCCCATCGGTAACCCTTTGGCGCTGGTGTTTCGTGGCTTCCTGGTCAACATCAGCAACCCCAAGGCGCTGGTGTTCATGCTGGCGGTGTTGCCACAGTTCATCAATCCCCATGCACCATTGATCCAGCAATACCTGATCCTGGGCGTCACCATGATCGTCGTCGACCTCATCGTCATGGCCGGGTACACCGGGTTGGCGTCCAAAGTCCTGCGGCTGTTGCGTACACCGAAGCAGCAACGGCGGATGAACCGCACGTTTGCTGGCCTGTTCATCGGGGCGGCGGGCTTGCTCGCGACGATTCGCAAGGCTGCGGTGTAACCGGCTTATACACAACACCTGTGGCGAGGGAGCTTGCTCCCTCGCCACAAAAAGCGTCTCTACTATCCAGCGGTGTGGCTCAGCGCAAGATCACCGGCGCCGTATCCCGTGGCAGGTTATTGCGCTGCATCGGCTCGCCGGGCTGTTGATAGCTCGGGCCGCCGAGCTGTTCGCTCAGTTGCCGCGCCACGTCTTCCCCCAGGGCCTTGGACACATCGCGCACCACCCGCGGCCGGTTGAGGCTGATGCGCACGTCCCGGTGGTTCAACAACTTGGTGTCCTGGCCTTCGCCCATGGCCGTAAAGGCCGAGGTGATTTCGTAGGTCTTGGTGTTGATCAGGCTGAAGTCTGCCACCAAGGTCAGCGCCAGTACGGCCGAATAGCTGTCGGTATTGGCCAGCTCGTTGATGTCGCGGGTGAAGTCGATGTCCGACACCGTGCCGAACAGCACATAGTCGGCACCCTTGAAGTTCCCGGCCTTGATGCGCTTGATCACGTCATAGACGTCGCCCTTGGACGACGCGGTGTGCGGGGTGCCCTGCACCAGCTGGAACATCCCGCTGCGCAGGATCTCGCCCTTGATGTCGCCCGTGAACTTGCGCAGTTCGCCCTGCTCGATATAGCTGCTGGTGGCTTCCATCTCGTCGTAGCTCGAGGAAGCGCTGGCGCTGTAAGGGTTCGCCTGGAAGTTGCTCTGCGCTGAGACGGTGTGGATGTATTCCTCCACCCGCTCCTGGTATGCAAGGTCGGTCACTGCGACTTTCGGGGCCGCCTGCGCGCCAAATGCGCAGGCCAGGGCCATGATGCCTATCCATGTGCGCATGGCTTAACGCTCCGTGGTCTTGCGGATTTCTTTTTCGTCCATCCACTCGGCCAGACCGCTTTCGACGTCGATCAATTGCAGGCTGAATTTGTAGAAGACGTCCTTGTAGTCGCTGCTGCGCTTGACGATCGAGCTGATGGAGCCCTCGAGGCGGTACTTGGCAGCGATCATGTTGCCGGTCTTGGCCACGGTGCTTTTCTTGTACAGGCCACTCTGGTTCTGCAGCTTGAGCTGATCGACCTGGCTGTCCATGGCGGTGTTGTCGCTGGCGAAGCGAGCAGCGCCGGTCTTCATCAGCTGGGTCTTGATGCTGGTGGTGATTTCACGGGTGTCGATGTATTCGCTGGTCTTGTTCTTCACGTCATAGACCTGGACCACCGGGCGACCCTGCAGGATGCCGGACTGGGCCAGGGAGCGGGTCATGGACTCGGCGATCATTTGCAGGTCGGTGGAACCGAACTCGTTGGTCACGGTTTCCACGGCCTTGGTGTCGCCGTAGCTGATGTTCTTGTTGCCCAGGACCGGCGAGTTGTTGGCGCAACCGCTGACCAGCAGGGCGGCGAGGGCGATGGAGGAAATGCGTACGAACATGGGGATGCTCTCGAAAGCTGAATGAAATGGGGCTAAGGCTTGATGCCGATCAGTAAAGGAACTTGTGCCGGCGATCCCCGTGGCGAGGGAGCTTGCTCCCGCTGGGTCGCGAAGCGGCCCCAAGATCTTGCGGTCGCTGCGCAACCGAGCGGGAGCAAGCTCCCTCGCCACAGGTCTGGTGTTGGCTTGACCGACCGGGATCAGGCTCAAGGAGTATTGATTTCCAAACGGAAATCCACCGCCTTGGGGGTCGGTGCGATGGCCGGCAGGAAGCTGGTCTGTTCGCCATACAGCGTCAGGCTTTTCCAGGTTTCTTCCTCGGCGATCGGAAAGCCTTCCGACCCGAGCCAGGCAAAGCGGTAATACATCGTCTTGTTGTTGTAGCTGGTATTGCTCAACTGGACATTGACGGTCATGTAGCCGTTTTCCCGGGCCACGCGCATGGCGCCGACCACAATGTTCTTGGTCTTGCCCATCGCCACGACCTTGCTGGCGGCGCTGCCCGGCTCCGGTGGTGGCGGGGTGGCGCAACCGGCCAGCAAGGCCAGGGCGCCAACGGCGATCAGTTTTAAACGCATGTGAACAAGACTCCGTTCTTAAGGTTGCTTGAGGGCAATGGCGGTCGGGTTGGCGCTTGGCATCACCTGGGCCGCCAGGCCACCGGCGAACACCTGGTTACCCACCGCACGCAGGCTGATGACCTGGTAGCGCTGGTCGACGGTGACCTTGACCACCGAGCCGCCCACCGCGCTTGGCAAGGTGACCTGGTGCTCGCCTTTCTTCAGGCGCAGGCGCACCACCTGGGTGTAGTCGGGCAGGGTGCGCCAGGTTCGGGTATCGGCACCTTCGAGTACGGCCGAGGTGAGGCCGACGGCCAGGCCGGCCAGCGGATTGGTGTCGTTGATCTGCTTTTGCGCCACGCCACGGGTGACGGCGCGCACGGTGGTGCGCAGGATGATGCCCGGCATGTCGTCGCGCAGGGCCCGACGGGACATGGCGGTGGTGCTGTTGAGTTGGGTCAGGTCCAGCTGGCGGCCGTCGACACCGATCTGGCCGAAGGTGGCCGTGGAGGTGTCAGGCTTGATCAGCGGGAACGACAGCGGCGTGATGACCAGGTTGCCGCTGATTGGCAAAGGCAAGGGAATGCGGATCGAGTCCCGGGACGGCGCCAGGCCACTCTGCACCACGATCAGGATGTCGCTGTCGTCGCTCTTGGCGGCGGGCTTGTCGAGGTCACGCAGGGCCTGCTCCAGCAGCGGTGTGTTGGGGCGCAGTTCGGCGGCCTTGCGATAACCCGGTGCGGCCAGGTCCTTTTCACCCAGGGCTTCGTAGACGAAACCGGCCAGGTAATGGCTGAACGCGCTCTGGTAACTGTTCTTGAGGCTGACCACTTCCGGGGCATCGAGGCTGGCCACCGGGTAACCCTGAAGGTCCTTGTATTCGGTCTTGACCCCTTGTTTCTCGGCTTCTTCCTCGCGCTTGAGGTATTCCTTGTCCCGCAGGTCGGCGATCACCGCTTCGCGTTCGTGGGTCTTCTTGATCTGGGTCCGTGCGCCGTCGAAGTCATTCACCGCCAGCAGGTTCAGGGCCATCTGCGTGGTCAGCATGACCTTTTCGTAGTCGTAGCCTTCGTAGCGGCGGACTTTATCGTTGACCAGGAAACTGCCGAACTGGGCCAGGTACTTGGCCGTGTCGAGCTTGACCGCATCTTCCCACTGGGCAACTTGTTGGTCGGCGCTGTTCCAGGCGGTCTGGCTGCCGGACAGGTCGCCCTTGGCGCGCAGCAGCTCACCTTTCTCGAAGTAATACAGCAGGTCCTTGTCCTGGCTGGTGTTGTTCTTTTCCAGCAGCGTCAATGCGGCGTCGACGTTGCCGGAAGCCAGTTGCTGGTTGGTCTGGGCCAATTCGCTGTCGTAGTTGCGAAAGGCCGAACAGCCGGACAACAAGGTGATCGCACCGAGGGCGATCGAAAAAACGGCACGGGATGCCATGAACATTTCTTCCCTGAGAAACAGCCGGGGTGTGCGGGTCGGGCTGGGGCGATCCCACGGACAAGCGTTGGTACGCTGTCGGTTCCTCATAAAAAGAGGAGCTTTTATGCCATCGAATGATAAGAAGGCGGCGGGATTATAAACATGGCTCTTGGCTATGTAATGGCTTTTCAGTGTCTAAATGCCGTTTTTGTGACATCACCTCCAAAGCATGAAAATCCGATGAAAATCGGCTCCCAAGTCATATCCGCCCTTGAGCCGAAGCCATTGGAAGTGAACAATGTGTTACTTCTTATTACCAACTGAGAGTCATTCATGACTGTGCCGTTCCGTTTCCTGGCCTGGCTTCTACTGCCATTGCTCGCTTTGTGCAGCACTGCGCTGCAGGCCGACCCCCTCGAGAGTGCCCCCCAGGCGCTGCATTTGTTGGATTACATCGGGGCGGATTACCCGGCGACGGTCGAGGCGGGCAAGGTCATCGACGAGGCGGAGTACCGCGAGCAGCTGGAATTTACCCAAGCGCTGGAAGGGTTGGTCGCCGGGTGGCCGGCCAAGCCAGAAAAGACTGAGCTGGTCCAAGGCATCGGCACCCTGCGCACGGCGATCACCCAGCGCCAGGACGGCGGCGATGTTGCGCGCCTGGCGCGGCAACTGGGGGCCAAGCTGGCGGTGGCATATGAGGTCAGCCAGGCACCGGTCATCACGCCCGACCCCACCCGCGGCGCGCCGCTGTATGCGCAAAATTGCTCGGTGTGCCACGGAGCCAACGGTGCCGGCGACGGTCCTGCCGGTGTCGGCTTGGAACCGCCGCCCGCCAACATGCGGGACGCCCAGCGCCTGGATCGCCTGAGTCTCTATGCGATCTACAACACCGTCGGCATGGGCATCGAAGGCACGGATATGCCGGCCTTCGCCGATCAGCTCGACGACCGTCAGCGCTGGGACCTGGCGACCTACATCGCCAGCTTCAGCGCGGACCCGGCCGCCGCCAAAAGTGAACAGGTCTTCAACCTCGCTGACCTGGCGCGCCAGACCCCGGCCGAAGTCCTCGCCGCACAAGGCCCGGCAGCGGCGGCGACGTTCCGTGCCCAGCGTGCCCAGCCGCCGCAAGTGCAACGTGGCCCGGCGCAGTTGCTCGACTACACGGCGGCCACCCTGGATAAAAGCATCGCGGCGTACCGTGCCGGTGATCACGACCAGGCCTATGACTTGTCGGTAGCGGCTTACCTGGAAGGTTTCGAGCTGGTGGAAAGCTCGCTGGACAACGTCGATGCCAACGTGCGCAAGGACACCGAAAAGTCCCTGATGGCCTACCGTCAGTCGTTGCAGGACGGTTTGCCGGTGGAGCAGGCGGTACAGCGTCTGGACGCGGCCAAGGCCAAGTTGAAGGAGTCCGCCGGCCTGCTGGGTGGCGATGGCTTGAGCTGGTCGCTGAGCTATATCTCCGGGTTGCTGATCCTGCTGCGTGAAGGATTGGAAGCGATCCTGGTGCTGGCGGCGATCCTGGCGTTCCTGCGCAACACCGGCCAGCAGTCGGCGGTGCGCAGTGTCAACGTCGGTTGGGGGCTGGCGCTGGTGGCCGGCCTGGCGACCTGGGGCCTGGCGGCGTATGTGATTGACGTCAGCGGTGCCCAGCGTGAGCTGCTTGAAGGCGCGACGGCGTTGTTCGCCAGTGTGATGGTGCTGTGGCTGGGTGTGTGGATGCATGACCGTCGCCACGCAGCGGCCTGGCAGGACTACATCAAGAGCAGCCTGGTGGGCGGCGGTGGTCGGTTTGGTTTTGCGATCCTGGCGTTCTTCTCGGTCTATCGCGAACTGTTCGAAGTGATCCTGTTCTACGAAACCCTGTGGTTGCAAGCGGGCCCCGCCGGGCACAACGCGGTGCTGGCCGGCGGCGCGACGGCGCTGGTGTTGTTGGTGGGGTTGGCCTGGGTGATCCTGCGCGGCTCGGCGAAACTGCCCCTGGCGCTGTTTTTCAGTATCAACGCCGGGTTGTTGTGCGCGCTGTCGGTGGTATTCGCCGGTCACGGCGTGAAGGCGTTGCAGGAAGCCGGGATCTTCGGCACCCATCCGGTGGCATTCTTCGAATTCGACTGGCTGGGCATTCATGCCGATGCCTATTCGCTGGCCGCTCAAGTGGTGGCGATCCTGGCGATCATGGTGCTGTATGGGCGCAGTTGGGTGGTGGAGAAGCGTCGGGTTCAGGTTTCCTGAAAAGCGTTCGCTGCGCTCATTATCGCGAGCAAGCTCGCTCCCACAGGATGTAGGCTGTCCTTGTGGGAGCGAGCTTGCTCGCGATGCATTTTAAAGAGGAGCAACCCCAATGCGCGTATGGATCGACGCCGATGCCTGTCCCAAGGCGGCGAAAGAACTGGTGGTCAAGTTCGCCCTGAAGCGCCGGTTCGAGGTGGTGCTGGTGGCCGGTCAGCCGCAGATCAAGCCGGCCCTGGCTTGTGTGAAGCTGATCGTGGTACCCAGTGGCCCTGATGCGGCGGACGATTACCTGGTGGAACATGCCGTGCCGGGTGAGTTGGTGATCTGCAGCGACGTGCCCTTGGCCGACCGGTTGGTGAAGAAGGGCGTCGCGGCCCTGGACCCGCGCGGCAAGGAGTTCGATGCGCAAAACATGGGCGAGCGGCTGGCGGTGCGCAACCTGTTCACTGATCTGCGTGAACAGGGCCATATGGGCGGCGGCCCGGCGGCCTACAGCGAGCGAGACAAGCAGGGGTTTGCCAATGCCCTGGATCGGATCCTGACGCGCCTGACCCGATTGCCTTGAATCATGCCCAAACCTCTGTGGGAGCGAGCTCCCACAGGGTTAGTGGTGGTGGGGTCAGGCGTCGTTCTCGTGCGTCAATTCCAACACCCGATCCACCAGTTTGTTGATGCCGGAAGCCGCTTCGCTGATGTTCTGCGCCAGCATGTAGGCCGGGGTGCTGACCAGTTTGCGCGCTCGGTCTTCAACGATGTCGGTGACGGTGCACTCTTCGTGAGTACCCCCCATTTTGGTCACAGCGGCGGCAGTGTCGACGTCGTTGCCGATGGTGCAGACCACGCCCGGGCCGTAGATTTTCGCCGCCAGGGCCGGGGAGATGCAGATCAGCCCGACCGGTTTGCCGGCCTCGGCAAAGGCCTCGGTCAGCGCGAGGACCTCTGGCTGGACCGTGCAAGCCGCGCCTTCGACGGCAAAGTTGGAGAGGTTTTTCGCCGAGCCAAAACCACCAGGTACGATCAGGGCGTCGAAATCCTCGGCCCTGGCTTCACGCAAGTCCTTCACGTTGCCCCGCGCGATCCGCGCCGATTCCACCAACACGTTGCGGCTCTCGGGCATTTCCTCGCCGGTCAGGTGATTGATCACATGCAACTGGGCAATGTTGGGGGCGAAGCACTGGACGTGAGCCCCACGCTGATCAAGACGCAGCAAGGTGATCACGCTTTCGTGGATCTCGGCGCCGTCATAGACGCCACAGCCGGAAAGGATCACTGCAATTTTTTTGCTCATGGGCTTTTCTCCAGATTCATGGCGTTAAATGTCTACTAATTTGTCACTCGTTGCCATAGGGGGATCGGCCAGCTACACCTAATCTGCCGACTATCTCCCTGCCTCGCATGCCCGGGTTGCGTCATGAACTTCATCCTGTATGCCGTGCCGTTCTTCTTCGTGCTGATCGCCGTCGAGTTGCTGGCCGATCGCTGGCGGGGCGTGAGCCACTACCGAGTGGCCGACGCGATCAACAGCTTGAGCACCGGCGTGCTGTCGACCACAACGGGCCTTTTGACCAAAGGCGTGGGGCTGGTGACCTATGCCTTTGCGTTGAAACACCTGGCTGTCATCGAGCTGCCTGCCGACCGGGCCTGGACCTGGGTGGTTGCCTTTGTGCTCTACGACTTCTGCTACTACTGGCTGCACCGCATGGGCCATGAACGCAACATCCTCTGGGCCGCTCATTCGGTGCACCACCAGAGCGAGGACTACAACCTTTCCACGGCGTTGCGCCAGACCAGTACCGGGTTCCTGTTGAGCTGGATCTTCTACGTCCCGCTCGCCGTACTGGGTGTGCCACTGGTGGTCTTCGTCAGCGTTGCGGCGTTGAATCTGCTGTACCAGTTTTGGGTCCACACCCAGCACATTCCCAAGCTCGGCTGGCTGGAGTGGTGCTTCGTGACGCCGTCCAATCATCGTGCCCACCATGCACAGAACCCTCTCTACATGGATCGCAACTACGGCGGGGTGTTCATTATTTGGGACCGTCTGTTTGGCACCTTCCAGGAAGAAGACGTCAACGAACCGATGATTTTCGGCGTGACCACGCCGCTGGAGAGCTGGAATCCGTTGTGGGCCAACCTGCAGTTTTATGCGCAGCTGTGGGCCGATGCCAGGCGGGCCGGGCGTTGGTGGGACAAGCTGCGGATCTGGTTCATGCCCACCGGTTGGCGTCCGGCGGACGTCGCGGCCAGGTACCCGCTGAACAAGTCGGACTTGAGCCAGTTCCGCAAATTCGACGTGCCGTTGGATGTTCGCCAGCAGTGGTACGTGGGGCTGCAGTTCTGCGCCTACATCGCCTTGGGCAGTTATCTGATGAACCTTGAAGCCAGCCTGCCGGTCGTCGCCCTGATGCTGGGTTGGGGCGCGGTGGCGTTCGGTCTGTTCGTGTTGGGCGTGGCCCTGGAGAATCGCCCGTGGGCGTTGCGGCTGGAGCTGTTGCGGCTGGCCTCGAACCTGCCGCTGGTATGGCTGGCGCCACTGGCCGGGTTGTGGCCGGCCAACCCTGTGGCCTGGGCCGGGCTGCTCAGCTACAGCCTGCTCAGCGGCATCGGGCTATATTGCTGCCGTACCCGGTTTACTCGGTTGGCGTCGTAGGTTCGCCGGACCTGGCTTGCTCCAGGCGCTCGGCTTCGAGGACTTTCCTGGCCAGGCGTGCATTCTTGATGCGTCGGCGCAGCCACAAGACCAGGCCCAGCACCAGCAGTGCGCCGAGTACCCACAACTCATACTTCTTGATGCTGCCCAGCATGCCTTCGAGCACTGCGCCAAAGTGGTACGCGGCCGCAGCCAACGCCGTGGCCCAGATCGCCGCACCGATGCCGTTGAGCAGCAGGTAGCGACCCGGCGGATAGCCTGACAGACCGATCGCCACCGGCATCACCGTGCGCAGGCCATAGACGAAACGGAAGCTCAGGACCCAGATGTCCGGATGCCGGCGGATGTGCTCCAGCGCCCGATCCCCCATCAACTGCCAGCGTGGCTTGCGGGCCAGCAGCTTGCGCCCGTGCTTGCGTCCCAGGAAATACCACAGCTGATCGCCCGCGTAGCTGCCGCAGAACGCCACGACGACCACCAGGTTGATGTCCATGTAGCCACGGAACGCCAGGAAACCTGCGAGCACGAGGATAGTTTCGCCTTCGAAGAACGTGCCGATAAACAGGGCCAAGTAGCCGAAGTCATGCAGAAATTGTTGGAGCATTGTCTGGGTGCTGGCGAAATGAACGCGCAGCCTAACCCTTCAGGCACATTCAGGAAAGTATCGAAATGTGTCTCGACGTGAACAATTCCTACAATGACAATAACTGCGACGACAGGACGCAGGTGCACATAACTGTAATGTCTTCGTCATAATGGGCGCTTATAACTGTCACGCTCGCCCGTCAGCACGGGCTCAGGAGTCTGCCGTGAGCTTTACCCCCGCCAATCGTCTGTTCCCTGCTACCCGCCTGCGTCGCAACCGTCGTGATGAGTTCTCTCGTCGGCTGGTACGTGAAAACGTGCTGACCACCAATGACCTGATCCTGCCGGTATTCGTGCTGGACGGTGAGAACCGTCGCGAAGCGGTGGCGTCGATGCCCGGGGTGGAACGCCTGACCATCGACCTGCTGCTCGAAGAGGCCGCCCACTGGGTCGAACTGGGCATTCCGGCGCTGGCGCTGTTCCCGGTCACGCCGCCGACACTCAAGTCCCTGGACGCCGCCGAAGCCTGGAACCCGGAAGGCATCGCCCAGCGCGCGACCCGCGCCTTGCGCGCGCGCTTCCCGGAGCTGGGGGTGATCACCGACGTGGCGCTGGACCCGTTCACCACCCACGGGCAGGACGGTATCCTCGATGAAGAAGGCTACGTGCAGAACGACATTACCGTCGATGCACTGGTCAGGCAGGCCCTGTCCCACGCCGAGGCCGGCGCCCAGGTCGTGGCGCCGTCGGACATGATGGACGGGCGCATCCAGGCGATCCGCGAAGCCCTCGAGGTGGCCGGTCACGTCAACGTGCGGATCATGGCCTACTCGGCCAAGTACGCCAGCGCCTATTACGGTCCGTTCCGCGACGCGGTCGGCTCGGCCCTGAACCTGGGCAAGGCCAACAAGGCTTCTTATCAGATGGACCCGGCCAACAGTCAGGAAGCCTTGCACGAAGTGGCGGCTGACTTGTCAGAAGGGGCAGACATGGTCATGGTCAAGCCTGGCATGCCCTACCTCGACATTCTTTGCCGGGTCAAAGACGAATTCAAAGTGCCGACCTTTGTTTATCAGGTCAGCGGCGAATACGCGATGCACATGGCCGCGATCCAGAACGGCTGGTTGGGCGAAGGGGTGATCCTGGAGTCCTTGACCGCTTTCAAGCGCGCAGGGGCTGATGGCATCCTGACTTACTTTGCCGTGCGCGCCGCCCAATTGTTACGAGAGCAGAAATAGCCTCCCAGGAACTTGCGATGAATACCGAAGGACTCTCCGAAGTTGCCGTAAAAGACGCTCAACCCGTGGTCGAGCAGATTGCCGAGACACCGCCGACGCTGGAGCCTGCTGCCCCAGCTGTCGTCGAGCCCGCACCGGCCCCGGCGATTGTGATTCCCAACCTGGATGACAGCAGCCTGTACATCCATCGGGAGCTGTCGCAACTGCAGTTCAACATCCGCGTGCTGGAGCAGGCGCTGGACGAGTCCTACCCGCTGCTGGAGCGGTTGAAGTTCCTGCTGATCTTTTCCAGCAACCTGGATGAGTTTTTCGAAATCCGCGTCGCCGGGCTGAAGAAGCAGATCACCTTCGCCCGTGAACAGGCCGGTGCCGACGGCCTGCAACCGCACCAGGCCCTGGCGCGCATCAGCGAGCTGGTCCACGGCCATGTGGACCGGCAATACGCGATCCTCAACGATATCCTGTTGCCGGAGCTGGAAAAGCACCAGGTGCGCTTCATCCGCCGGCGCTACTGGAACACCAAGATCAAGACCTGGGTGCGCCGCTATTTCCGCGACGAGATCGCACCGATCATCACGCCGATCGGTCTCGATCCGACACACCCGTTCCCGCTGCTGGTCAACAAGAGCCTGAACTTCATCGTCGAGCTGGAGGGCATCGACGCCTTCGGTCGCGATTCCGGCCTGGCGATCATTCCGGCGCCACGCCTGCTGCCGCGGATCATCCGCGTGCCGGAAGACGTCGGTGGCCCTGGCGACAATTATGTGTTCCTGTCGTCGATGATCCACGCCCATGCCGATGACTTGTTCCAGGGCATGAAGGTGAAAGGTTGCTACCAGTTCCGCTTGACGCGTAACGCCGACCTGTCGGTGGACACCGAGGACGTCGAAGACCTGGCCCGCGCCCTGCGCGGCGAGCTGTTCTCCCGTCGCTACGGTGATGCGGTGCGCCTGGAGGTGGCCGATACCTGCCCGAAACACCTGTCCGATTACCTGCTCAAGCAGTTCAACCTGCATGAGACCGAGTTGTACCAGGTCAACGGCCCGGTCAACCTGACCCGACTGTTCAGCATCACCGGCCTGGACAGCCATCCGGAGCTGCAATATCTGCCGTTCACGCCGCAGATCCCGAAACTGCTGCAAAACAGCGAGAACATTTTCAGCGTGATCAGCAAGCAGGACATCCTGCTGCTGCACCCGTTCGAGTCGTTCACACCGGTGGTCGACCTGCTGCGCCAGGCCGCCAAGGATCCCCACGTCCTGGCGGTGCGCCAGACCCTGTACCGCAGCGGCGCCAACTCGGAAATCGTCGATGCCCTGGTGGACGCGGCGCGAAACGGCAAGGAAGTCACGGCAGTGATCGAATTGCGCGCGCGCTTCGACGAGGAATCCAACCTGCAACTGGCCAGCCGCCTGCAGGCGGCGGGTGCGGTGGTGATCTATGGCGTAGTCGGCTTCAAGACCCACGCCAAGATGATGCTCATCCTGCGCCGTGAAGCCGGTGAGATCGTGCGTTACGCCCACTTGGGCACCGGCAACTACCACGCTGCCAACGCCCGCCTGTACACCGACTACAGCCTGCTGACCTCTGACGATGCCTTGTGCGAAGACGTCGGCAAGCTGTTCAGCCAGTTGATCGGCATGGGCAAGACCCTGCGCATGAAGAAACTGCTGCATGCGCCGTTCACCCTGAAAAAGGGCATGCTCGACATGATCGCCCGGGAAACGCAGTTCGCCTTGGACGGCAAACCGGCCCACATCATTGCCAAGTTCAACTCGCTAACCGACCCGAAGATCATTCGTGCGTTGTACAAGGCCAGCCAGTCGGGCGTGCGCATCGACCTGGTGGTGCGTGGCATGTGCTGCCTGCGGCCGGGCATTGCGGGGGTGTCCCACAACATCCATGTACGCTCGATCATCGGGCGCTTCCTGGAGCATACGCGGGTGTTCTACTTCCTCAACGGCGGTGAGGAGCAGATGTTCCTGTCCAGTGCCGACTGGATGGAGCGCAACCTCGACAAACGGGTCGAGACCTGCTTCCCGGTGGAAGGCAAGAAGCTGATCCTGCGGGTCAAGAAGGAGCTGGAAAGCTACCTCACCGACAACACCCACAGCTGGAGCCTGCAGTCGGATGGTCGCTACATCCGCAACACCCCGACCGGCAACCAGAACCCGCGCAGCGCCCAGGCGACGTTGCTGGAGCGCTTGAGCAGCCCGGTGTTGGCGGTTCGTTAAGGTTGGGGTGATGCAGTTCTGATGGTTTAAGGATATCTGTGGCGAGGGGATTTATCCCCGCTGGGCTGCGAAGCAGCCCTGAAACCTGCGGGCCAGTTGTGTCAGGTTGATTACCTTCCAACTCTTTGGGGCCGCTTCGCGGCCCAACGGGGATAAATCCCCTCACCACAATAGATCTGGGTTGTGGCGGGGCTTAGTGAATGTTCAGCACAATCCCGACCCGGGTGAGCCAGTCGGCTTCCTGGGCGAAGTCGGCCTGGGTCAGCTGGTTTTCTTCCAGCCATCCGTCGGGGAACATCACGTCCAGTTGATCGCCGTCGGCATGCAGGGCGACCTGGGGCATTTCCTGGGTGCCACGGATGTGATGGAACAGGATCGCGAAGCGCAGCAGCACGCACAGGCGAATCAGCTTGATGCCGTCATCGCCGAACTCGGCAAACTTATCCTTGGGAATATTGCGTCGGTGGCCGCGCACCAATAGCGCGAGCATTTGCTGGTCTTCCCGGGAAAACCCCGCCAGGTCCGAATGCTCGATCAGGTAGGCGCCATGCTTGTGGTAGTGATAGTGGGCGATGTCCAGGCCCACTTCATGGACCTTGGCGGCCCAGCCCAGCAATTCGCGCCAGACTCCGTCGTTAAGGTCCCAATCGTCGGCCACCTGGTCGAAGGCATGCAGTGCCTTGCGTTCGACCCGTGCGGCCTGCTCCAGGTCGACGTGATAACGCTCCATGAGCGAGCCCAGGGTGCGCTCGCGCACGTCTTCGTGATGATGACGCCCCAGTAGGTCATACAACACGCCTTCGCGCAGGGCGCCTTCACAGTGGTCCATGCGGTGCAGTTCGAGGGCGTCGAAAATCGCCTCGAGGATCGCCAGGCCCGCGGGGAAAATCGCCCGGCGGTCGGGCTTGATGCCTTCGAAGTCGATCTTGTCGGCATCGCCGAGCTTGAACACCCGTCGCTTGAGCCAGGCCAAGCCCTCGGCATTGACCTCGCCGGTGCCATGCCCGCCGGCCTTGAGGGCCAGGCCAATGGCGCGAATGGTGCCCGAGGAGCCAATGGCTTCATCCCACGTCAGGCGGTGCAGGGCGTGCTCGATGCTCATGATCTCCAGGCGCGCCGCCGTATAGGCCTGGGCATAGCGGGCCGGGGTGATCTTGCCGTCGCGGAAATAACGCTGGGTGTAGCTCACGCAGCCCATCTGCAGGCTTTCGCGCAGCAGCGGTTCGAAGCGCTGGCCGATGATGAATTCGGTACTGCCGCCACCGATGTCCGCCACCAGGCGCTTGCCTGGGGTGTCGGCCAAGGTATGGGAAACGCCCAGATAGATCAGGCGAGCCTCTTCACGGCCGGAAATGACTTCTACCGGATGCCCGAGGATTTCTTCAGCACGGCGGATGAACTCGCCACGGTTGCGCGCCTCGCGCAGGGCGTTGGTGCCCACGATCCGCACCGCGCCCAAGGGCATACCATTGATCAGTTGGGCAAACCGCTTGAGGCAGTCAAGCCCGCGCTGGATGGATTCTTCGCTCAGCTGGCGTTCTTCGTCGATACCGGCGGCCAGTTGGACTTTCTCGCCGAGCCGCTCAAGAATGCGGATTTCCCCGTTCTGGGCCTTGGCGACGACCATGTGGAAACTGTTGGAGCCCAGGTCTATGGCGGCGATCAGGGACAGATTCTTGGCTTGGGATGGCGGCATGGTCAAAAAGTCTCGGTCGATAACCTTACCATCCTGCCACGATCGACCGCCTACGCCAACGCACCTGAACCAAACCCTTGAGCCAGAGCAGTTCCCTGTGGCGAGGGAGCTTGCTCCCGCTGGGCTGCGAAGCGGCCCCAAAGCCATTCAACGCGGTCCATCAGGAAAACTCGGCTGGCCGGTTTTACGACTGCTGCGCAGCCGAGCGGGAGCAAGCTCCCTCGCCACAAGAGCCTTTTGGCTGAGAAAATCAGGCCGGCTCGACGGTCCCGATAAAGTTCGCCAGCTCCGCCGTCTGCGGATTGGCAAACAATATCTTGGGATCCCCCACCTCATGCACCTTGCCCTGGTGCATGAACACCAGTTTGTCGCCGACCTCCCGGGCAAAACGCATTTCATGGGTGACCATGATCAGCGTCATGCCTTCCTTGGCCAACTGCCGCACCACGCTGAGCACTTCATTGACCAGCTCGGGGTCCAGGGCCGAGGTGATTTCGTCGCACAGCAGCACTTTCGGCGACATCGCCAGCGCCCGGGCGATCGCCACCCGCTGTTGCTGACCACCGGACAAGCGGTCGGGGAAGGCATCGAATTTCTCGCCAAGCCCGACCCGTTCCAGCATCTGCCGCGCCAGCACGGCCGCCTTGGCCTTGGGCACTTTTTGCACTACCTGTGGCGCCAGCATGACGTTCTCGCCGACCGTCAGGTGCGGGAACAGGTTGAACTGCTGGAACACCATCCCGACTTTCTGGCGCAGGCTGCGCAGGTCGGCGCGGGCCGCATCGAGGTATTCGCCGTCGACTTCGATCACGCCATCATTGATCGATTCCAGGCCATTGAGAGTGCGCAGCAAGGTGGATTTGCCCGAGCCGCTGCGGCCGATGATCGCCACCACCTGGCCTTCCTCGACACTCAGGTCGATGCCCTTGAGCACGTGGTGATCGCCGTAGTATTTATGCAGGGCGGTAATTCTAAGCAGAGGCATGCAGTCTCCTTTCCAGGTAGCGCGCACTGAGGGACAAGGGGTAGCAGAGCAGGAAATAACCGAGGGCGACCAGGCCGTAGACCATGAACGGCTCGAACGTGGCATTGGCGAGCATGCCGCCGGTCTTGGTCAGTTCGGTAAAGCCGATGATCGACGTCACGGCCGTGCCCTTGACCACTTGCACCGAAAAGCCCACGGTCGGCGCCACGGCGATGCGCAGGGCCTGGGGCAGGATGACGTAGCGCAACTGCTCCAGCGGGTTGAGGGCCAGGCTCGCCGAGGCTTCCCACTGGCCGTGGGAAATCGAGTCGACACAACCGCGCCAGATCTCCGCCAGGTAGGCGCTGGTAAACAGCGTCAAGGCAATCGCCGCCGCCATCCACGGCGAAATCTCCACCCCGGCCAGGGCCACGCCGAAGAACACCAGGAACAGCTGCATCAACAGCGGTGTGCCTTGGAACAGCTCAATGTAGGTCCGGGCGATGTTGCGGGGCAGGGCGCTCTTGGAGATGCGCAACACCATGATCAGCAAACCGATCACGCCGCCACCGATAAACGCCACCAGCGACAACGCCAGGGTCCATTGCAGGCCGGTGAGCAGGTTGCGCACCACGTCCCAGAAAGTGAAATCGCTCATCGGCCGCTCCCGTTGCTGCTCTTGTACAGGCAGCGGCGGCCCACCCAGTTGAGGAACTGGCGGATCAACAGCGCCATGCACAAGTAGATGAGCGTGGTCAGCGCATAGGTTTCGAAGGCGCGGAAGTTACGTGACTGGATGAAGTTGGCGGCAAAGCTCAACTCTTCGGTGGCGATCTGCGAACACACCGCCGAGCCGAGCATCACAATGATGATCTGGCTGCTCAACGCCGGCCAGACCTTGCCCAATGCCGGCAGCAGCACAACGTGGCGGAAGGCCTCGAAGCGGCTCATCGCCAGGGCCGCGGCCGCTTCCAGTTGCCCCCGCGGGATCGCCTGGATGCCGGCGCGGATGATCTCGGTGGAATAGGCGCCGAGGTTGATCACCATCGCCAGCACCGCCGCCTGCCATTCGGAAATCTGCAGGCCCAGGGACGGCAAACCGAAGAAGATGAAAAACAGCTGCACCAGGAACGGCGTGTTGCGGATCAACTCCACGTAGACGCCGAAGATCGCCGCGAACGGGCGAATGTTCCACGCCCGCACCACGGCCCCGACGATGCCTAGGCTGACCCCGAGCAACGTACCGATGGCCGTCAGTTCCAGGGTGAACAGCGCGCCGCGCAACAGCAGCTCGGTGTTTTGCACCACCGGCAGAAAATCGAACTGATAAGCCATGCTCAGCCTCTCAAGCGACGGTCAGAGATCGGCCGGCAGCGGCTGCTTGAGCCAGGTCTGGGAATTTTTCTCCAGGCTGCCATCGGTCTTGGCGGTCGCGAGGATCTGGTTGACCTTGTCCAGCAGCGCCGGCTCGTTCTTGTTCACGCCCACGTACACCGGCGAGTCCTTGAGTTTCACCTTCAGGGCCGGAACACGCTTGGGGTTGCGTTCGCTGATGGCGACCATCACCACGTTGCCACTGGCGATCAGGTCCACCTGACCGGCCAGGTAGGCGGCGATGGTCGAGTTGTTGTCTTCGAAGCGCTTGATGGTGGTGCCTTCGGGGGCGACCTTGGTCAGCTCGATGTCTTCGATGGCGCCACGGGTGACGCTGATGGTCTTGCCCTTGAGGTCGTCCAGGTTGTTGATGGCGGCGTCAGGCGGACCGAACACGGCCAGGTAGAACGGCGCGTAGGCGCTGGAGAAGTCGATGACCTTTTCCCGCTCCGGATTCTTGCCCAGGCTGGAAATCACCAGGTCGACCTTGCCGGTGGTCAGGAAGGGGATACGGTTGGTGCTGTTGACCGGTGTCAGTTCAAGCTTGACCTTGAGCTGGTCGGCCAGCAGTTTTGCGGTGTCGATGTCCAGGCCGCGGGGTTTCATGTCCGGGCCTACCGAACCGAATGGCGGGAAGTCCTGGGGCACGGCGACCTTGAGGGTGCCACGCTTGACCACGTCTTCCAGGCCATCGGCGTGGGCGGGTAGCTGACAGAGCATCAGGCTGGCAAACAGAGCTGTGAGCAGGGCGCTGCAACGCTGAATCATGGCGAATCTCCGCAATCGGTGATGTGATTTCTGCGTTCGGACAGAGCACAGGCCATGCCAAGGCGACTTTTCAGCGGCCCAAGCCGCGGTTTTGCTGGCGGAGGGCGGTCTTACTGGTCTGAACAGTCGCGGCGTTTTTCGCACCGTTATCGGGCGTCGGTATTTGTCGCCGAACCCTGCTGGGGCACGACTTGCCGGGCGCGGCGAATAGCTTTACAACTAGCCGCTCACTGGCCCGGTTCGTCTAAAAAATCATGAATTCCATCGCTCGCGCCGTTCCTGAAGTGGCCCTGCAAGCCATTCGCAAACTGATCGTCGATGAAGGCTTCGGCCCGGGCGATGCGCTGCCGTCGCAACGGGACCTGGCGCTGCAACTGGGGGTGAGTCGGGCGTCGTTGCGCGAGGCGCTGTCATCGTTGAGCGCCTTGGGGATGATCAGCGTGCAGCCGGGTAAAGGGGTCTTCGTGCAGGCACCGGTAGAGGCTCCACGCAGCGAATCGGCGCCGGGCTGGCCGTTCGCGGCCCAGGCCTCGCCAGTGGATATCTTCCAGTTGCGCTACGCCCTGGAGGGTTTCGCGGCGGGGCTGGCGGCGGTGACGCTCAGCGCCGATGAGCTGGACATGCTGCAAGACAATGTCGAAGCCATGCGACGGGAATTGAAGATCGGCGATTTCGACGCCGCCGCGCGGCTGGATTTCGAATTTCATCGGCGCATCCTGCTGGCCAGCGGTAATCAGGCGATGCTGAGCATTCTCACCGCCAGCGCCGAGATCTTCCTGGAAAGCCAGAAACTACCGTTCATCAGGGCGGAGCGGGCGATGGAAACGTGGCAGGAGCATCGCAAGATCCTCCGCGCCTTGGCTCGCCGCGCTTCGGGCGCTGCGCAAAAAGCCATGCAGGAACATGTACGTAACGCGGCGTTGCGTACCGGGATTGCCTTCGTCGCCCCCGTCGCTTCGTGAGTTGAGCTATACCCAAATACGTCTTTCGTCATAGCGAGACTCAATCAACTGCGGCTTCCTGAACCCCGGAAGGGCCGCTATCATGGGCCACGTTTTTTTGCTGACAACCCCGGAGATTTCCATGAGCAGCGATCTGATCAAACACGTTACCGACGATAACTTCGACGAAGAAGTACTCAAGGCCGAAGGCCCGGTACTGGTCGACTATTGGGCAGAGTGGTGCGGTCCGTGCAAAATGATCGCCCCGGTCCTGGACGAAATCGCTACCACTTATGAAGGCAAGCTGACCGTTGCCAAGCTGAACATCGACGAAAACCAGGAGACTCCGGCCAAGCACGGCGTACGCGGTATCCCGACCCTGATGCTGTTCAAGAACGGCAACGTCGAAGCCACCAAAGTGGGTGCGCTGTCGAAGTCGCAACTGGCTGCTTTCCTCGACGCCAACATCTAAGCGCCGAATGCCACTGAAAAAGCCCCGCAAATCGCGGGGCTTTTTCGTTATTCGGGGCTAGACGCTTGCAAACCCAGGTGGTACATTCGGCCCCGCACTGGTTTCTCCATTGCCCCCTGCAAGCCGTCGCCGACGCTCTCCTTTCGAATAAGTACGCGATCCTGTCGCCTTCTCCGCGGCGCGGCCTCATTAAGCCAAAAGCTTAATTTCCCCCCTCCATAAATGATTACGTCATTCCTATATGAATCTGACTGAACTCAAGCAAAAGCCGATTACCGAACTGCTCGAATTGGCCGAACAGATGGGCATAGAAAATATGGCCCGTTCGCGCAAGCAGGACGTGATTTTCTCCCTGCTCAAGAAGCACGCGAAAAGCGGCGAGGAAATCTCCGGTGATGGCGTGCTGGAGATTCTCCAGGACGGCTTCGGCTTCCTTCGCTCCGCAGACGCTTCCTATCTTGCCGGCCCGGACGATATCTACGTCTCGCCGAGCCAGATCCGTCGCTTCAACTTGCGCACCGGTGACACCATCGTTGGCAAGATCCGCCCTCCGAAGGAAGGCGAGCGTTACTTCGCCCTGCTCAAGGTCGACACGATCAACTTCGACCGTCCGGAAAACGCGAAGAACAAGATTCTCTTCGAGAACCTGACCCCGCTATTCCCGACCGTGCGCATGAAGATGGAAGCCGGCAACGGTTCCACCGAAGACCTCACCGGTCGTGTCATCGACCTGTGCGCACCCATCGGCAAAGGCCAGCGTGGCTTGATCGTGGCGCCGCCGAAAGCGGGCAAGACGATCATGCTGCAGAACATCGCGGCCAACATCGCCCGTAACAACCCTGAAGTTCATCTGATCGTGCTGCTGATCGACGAGCGTCCGGAAGAAGTGACCGAGATGCAGCGCACCGTGCGCGGCGAAGTGGTCGCCTCGACGTTCGACGAGCCGCCGACCCGCCACGTGCAGGTTGCCGAAATGGTGATCGAGAAGGCCAAGCGCCTGGTCGAACACAAGAAGGACGTGGTGATCCTGCTGGACTCCATCACTCGTCTGGCCCGTGCCTACAACACCGTCATCCCGAGCTCTGGCAAGGTGCTGACCGGTGGTGTCGATGCCCACGCGCTGGAAAAACCGAAGCGTTTCTTCGGCGCCGCGCGAAACATCGAGGAAGGCGGTTCGCTGACCATCATCGCCACCGCGCTGGTTGAAACCGGCTCGAAGATGGACGAAGTGATCTACGAGGAATTCAAGGGCACCGGCAACATGGAGCTGCCTCTGGATCGTCGTATCGCCGAGAAACGTGTCTTCCCGGCCATCAACATCAACCGTTCCGGCACACGCCGCGAAGAGTTGCTGACCGCCGATGACGAATTGCAGCGCATGTGGATCCTGCGCAAGCTGCTGCATCCGATGGATGAAGTCGCCGCCATCGAGTTCCTGGTCGACAAGCTGAAGACGACCAAGACCAACGACGAGTTCTTCCTGTCGATGAAACGCAAGTAACACCCAGCATGTTTCAAAAAAAGGACGCCCCGAACAGGGGCGCCCTTTTTTTTTCGTGGCTTTGTATCAAAAAAGACAACTTTCCCAAGCCGGTAGTGTCCGTGCTTGCATCATCTTGTAAAACGACAAGGATCGTTATGCGCACGTTCGGCAGCCGCCGTGACATCGACGGTTTGAGGGCCCTGGCCGTTATTCCTGTGGTGCTGTTTCACTTCGGCTTCAGCACATTCAGTGGTGGCTTTGTCGGTGTTGACGTTTTTTTCGTCATTTCCGGTTTCTTGATAACCAGCATCCTGTTTCGCGAGATCAGTGCGCAGCGTTTCAGCTTCGTCGATTTTTGGGCGCGCCGTGCCCGGCGCATCATTCCGGCCTTGAGCGTGGTGCTGGTGGCAACGCTGGCCCTGGGCTGGTTGCTGCTGACGGCCAAGGATTTTTCGGAGCTGGGTAGGGCGGTTCGTTATCAGGCGCTGTTCATTTCCAATATCTTGTTCATGCGTGAGGACGGTTACTTCGAGCCCGCGTCGGACCTCAAGCCCTTGCTCCACACCTGGTCCCTGGCGGTTGAAGAGCAGTACTACATCTTCTTTCCGCTGTTGATGGTGTTGTTGATGCGCCACGTTCGCCATTGGCGCTGGATGCTGTTTGCCGTGCTGCTGGTTTCTTTCGGACTGAATGTCGCCTCTATCGACCGCAAGCCTGACTTCGTCTTCTTTTCGCTGCCGACTCGGGCCTGGGAATTGTTATGCGGCGCAATGCTCGCGGTGTGGCCTGCATCGAAACAACCGGTGAGACCATGGCTCTGTCAGCTCGCGGGTGTGGCCGGGCTGGCTGCTGTCCTGGTGGCGGTTTTCACTTTTGACAAGGCCACTCGATTTCCGGGTTGGGCCGCCTTGCTGCCGGTGCTTGGCACCACTGCGCTGATCTGGTCCGGTGCCCAGGGTTCGACCTGGGTGGCTCAGGCACTCAGTGCCAGGGTGCTCGTCTGGGTTGGCCTGCTGTCCTATTCCTTTTATCTGTGGCATTGGCCGGTCTATGTCTATGCCAATGCCATTTCGATCGACGGTATCCAGGCTTGGGAGGCGGCGGGCTGGATTCTGCTGGCGCTGGGCCTGGCCTGGTTGAGCTGGCGTTTCGTCGAGCTTCCGTTTCGTGAAAAGCGTGTGCTGGTCGCACGCAAGCCGATGCTGGCCGCCGGTTTGCTGGCGATGGTTGCCCTGGCGGTGACGGGGTCAGTGGTGCGCTCGGCCGATGGTTTTCCCCAGCGCCTTACGGGCAAGGCCCTGGAATATGCTCAGGCGCGAGAGTGGCGGGCCGGGCAAATGAAATGCATGTCAGCGAATTCGGACAAGAACCTGGACAAGGCGTGCTTGATCGGCAGGAACAAAGAGGCGCCGGCGACTCAACTGTTTTGGGGCGACAGCCATGCCGCCGCATTGTTGCCGGCGATTGAAACCGGTGCTGCCCCCGAAGGGCGCCCGGTATGGCTCTACAGCTTGAGCGGTTGCCCGCCGATCCTGAGCGACGCCCCCCGACAGCGATGCAAGGACTTTAACGAACGGACCATGGATCAGGTTCGTCGCCTGCAGATCAGCGACGTGGTGCTCGCGTCCAACTGGAGTCTTTACGTCTACGGTCGTGAGAACGGTGATAAAGAGTTGTTGCTCAACCCTCGCGACAATACCGCCGAGGCCGAAACACGTCTGGCCGCGGCGCTCAAGGCGCGAGTGGCAGCGATAAGGGCAGCAGGCGCGCAAGTCTGGTTGTTCAAGGAGGTACCGTTGCAGCACAAGGGCGTTGTCAGCCGGTTGGTGAGCCTGGCCCGGGTCGGGCGTTCGACCGAGGGCTTGGGGCGCCCGCTTCAGGAGCACTTGTCCCGCCAGCGTTTCCTGAGTGGGTTGTTCGACTCGATGAGCGCCGCCGACCCCGGCGTGCATGTCATCGACCCTACCCCGCTGATGTGTGCGGGCCAAGTCTGCAGCGTCGTGGTTGGTGGGTATATGCAATACAAGGACGAGGATCATCTGTCTGACATCGGCAGTGCCCGGCTGAGCCCATTGTTTGCGCCGGTGCTGGTGGGTACAACCGACAATTGATCGCTGCTGCGCACGCACGGGCTGCTGTTTGGGCGTTAGAGCAGGTAGGATGTACGCCTATTTTCGGGGTGGCATCTCAATGAAATTCAAGGATCTTCGGGATTTCGTGCAGCAACTGGAGCAGCGCGGCGAGTTGAAACGCATCCAGATTCCCATCTCTCCAGTGCTGGAGATGACGGAGGTCTGCGACCGCACGCTTCGGGCCAAAGGCCCGGCGTTGTTGTTCGAAAACCCCACGGGCTACGACATTCCGGTGCTGGGCAACCTGTTCGGCACGCCGGAGCGCGTGGCTCTGGGCATGGGCGCCGAAGCGGTCAGCGAACTGCGCGAAATCGGCAAGCTGCTGGCGTTCCTCAAGGAACCCGAGCCGCCGAAAGGCCTGAAGGACGCTTGGTCCAAGCTGCCGATTTTCCGCAAGATCATTTCCATGGCGCCGAAAGTCGTCAAGGACGCTATCTGTCAGGAAGTGGTGATCGAGGGCGACGATGTCGACCTGGCCATGCTCCCTGTGCAGACCTGCTGGCCGGGCGATGTAGGGCCACTGATCACCTGGGGCCTGACCGTCACCAAGGGCCCGAACAAGGATCGCCAGAACCTGGGCATCTATCGTCAGCAGGTAATTGGTCGCAACAAGGTCATCATGCGCTGGCTGAGCCATCGGGGCGGAGCACTGGACTACCGTGAGTGGTGTGAAAAACACCCCGGCCAGCCATTCCCGGTGTCGGTGGCCCTGGGCGCGGACCCGGCGACCATCCTCGGCGCGGTCACGCCCGTGCCCGACAGCCTTTCCGAATATGCGTTCGCCGGCCTGTTGCGCGGCAACCGCACCGAACTGGTGAAGTGCCGCGGCAACGACCTGCAAGTGCCGGCCACCGCCGAGATCATCCTTGAAGGGGTGATCCATCCTGGCGAAATGGCCGATGAAGGGCCGTACGGCGACCACACCGGTTACTACAACGAAGTCGACAGCTTTCCGGTGTTTACCGTCGAGCGCATCACCCATCGGATCAAGCCGATTTACCACAGCACCTATACCGGCCGTCCGCCCGATGAGCCGGCCATTCTCGGCGTGGCGCTGAACGAAGTGTTCGTGCCTATCCTGCAAAAGCAGTTTCCGGAAATCACCGATTTCTATTTGCCCCCGGAAGGCTGTTCGTATCGCATGGCCGTGGTGACCATGAAGAAGTCGTATCCGGGGCACGCCAAGCGGGTGATGCTCGGTGTCTGGTCGTTTTTGCGACAGTTCATGTACACCAAGTTCGTTATCGTCACCGACGACGATATCAACGCACGGGACTGGAACGACGTGATCTGGGCCATTACCACGCGCATGGACCCCAAGCGCGACACGGTGATGATCGAGAATACGCCGATCGACTACCTCGACTTCGCCTCGCCAGTGTCCGGCCTGGGGTCGAAAATGGGGCTCGATGCCACGCATAAATGGCCCGGTGAAACCACTCGTGAGTGGGGCCGGGTTATCGTCAAGGATGAAGCCGTTACCCAACGGATCGATGCCATCTGGAATCAGTTAGGAATAGATTGATGCGTGTAACCTTGCAGCCTTCCGGGGCGGTGCTGGAGATCCGGCCCGCCGAGCGGATTCTCGATGGCGCGCGGCGCCTGGGCTATGAATGCCCGCAAAGTTGCCGCAACGGCAACTGCCACGTCTGCGGCGCGTTGTTGGTGGAGGGCCGTGTGGAACAGGCGGGCGAGGTGCGCGATCACGGTGAGATCTTCACCTGCATCGCCGAGCCGCTGGAGGACTGCGTGGTGTTGTGGGATGGCGTGCTGTCGCCGGGTGAGCTACCGGTACGCAACCTGGCGTGCCAGGTGGTCGAGTGCGCCGACGTGGGGGGCGATGTCTGGCGAGTGCGCCTGCGTGCGCCGGCCGGCAAGCCGCCGCGCTATCACGCCGGGCAGTACCTGATGATCGAACGGGAAAACGGCGAAAAATCGGCCTTCTCCCTGGCCTCGGCGCCGCATTCGGGGCGCGAGCTGCAATTGCACGTGTTGGTGCGCGAAAGCAGTGCACAAGCCCTGCTGGAGCAACTGCGGCGCAACCCCGGCGTGCGTATCGAGATGCCTTTTGGCGACACGCATTTGTCCGAACTGCCCGATGGCCCGTTGGTACTGATCGCCGCCGGAACCGGCATGGCGCAGATGCACAGCCTGATCGAGCATTGCCGGGCGGCGGGTTTCAAGCACCCGGTGCACCTGTATTGGGGCGTGCGGCGGCCGGAAGATTTCTATGAAATCGAGCACTGGGACGAATGGAAAAAACTGCCGAACCTGTTCCTGCACAAAGTCGTCAGCGACTTGTGCGGCTGGGAAGGGCGCTGCGGCATGCTCCATGAAGCGGTATGCGAGGACATCAGCGATCTATCCGGCGTGCACGTCTACGCCAGCGGCTCGCCGGCCATGATCTACGCCACGCTCGATGCACTGGTCGAAGCTGGAATGGACGCCCATCAAATGCGCGCGGATGTCTTCGCCTATGCGCCGCGTACTTAAAAACTCACCCGAATCCCGTGGCGAGGGAGCTTGCTCCCGCTCGGTTGCGCAGCGACCGCAAGTTTTTTAGGGCTGCTTCGCAGCCCAGCGGGAGCAAGCTCCCTCGCCACGGGTCATATATCGCCCGATATACCTATTCGATATTTAGCTCATGAGCCAGATGCCGCTATGGTATATGCCAGCGCCCCGAGCATTCATGGCATCCAATTTGCCTTGGTTCTGCCAAGCGTCAGTGTCATGACGGCGCACCATCCAGCTTGATGAATTGCGAGGAGCCCTACGCTACCGGCCATGACCGCTATCGAATCCGCCATTACCTGTGCCTTGTACCCGCCAAGGCTCGACCTGGGCCCGCAACTGACCCGTGAGCAATTGCTCGCCTCGATGCAATTGACCATGAGTCTCCACCAGGGCGGTCCGGTCTGGCTGTTCGCATACGGTTCATTGATCTGGCGGCCCGAATGCACGGCGGTGGAGCGGATGCGCGGCCGGGTCCATGGTTACCATCGCGGTTTGTACCTGTGGTCCCACGAGCATCGCGGTACACCGGAGTTGCCGGGGCTGGTGTTCGGGCTGGATCGCGGCGGCTCGTGCAGCGGTTTCGCCTACCGATTGCCGGAGGAGAATCTCGAGGATTCGCTGTTTGCCCTGTGGCAACGCGAGATGCCGGTCCCGTCCTATCGCCCGCATTGGCTCAGTTGCCGTCTCGAGGATGGCAGCCGGGTGCAAGCCTTGGGGTTTGTACTGGAGCGACACCTGCCCAGCTATGCCGGCAACCTGCCGGACCATGTGCTGAGCCAGGTATTTGAAAGCGCCTGTGGGCGTTATGGCACCACTCGCGATTATGTCGAGCAGACCATCCACGCCCTGCGCAGCCACGCCATGCCAGACCGGAACCTGGAGGCGCGGCTCAAGCGCTGTAAATCAGCGCTGGATCAGGCGACCGCTTAGCGGCTCTGACTGGCGATTTGCTTGTGCCACAGGGTTGGCGCGAGGAAGGCCATCGCCAGCAGGCAAGCACCGATCAACAACACAAAACCGCCGTCCCAGCCAAAATGGTCCACGGTGTAACCCATGGCGGCACTGGCCGCGACAGAACCACCCAGGTAACCAAACAAGCCGGTGAAGCCTGCGGCGGTACCGGCGGCTTTTTTCGGGGCCAGTTCCAGTGCCTGCAAACCGATCAGCATCACCGGGCCGTAGATCAGGAAACCGATGGAAACCAGGGCGATCATGTCGACGGTCGGGTTGCCGGCCGGGTTCAGCCAGTACACCAGCGTCGCTACGGTCACCAGGGCCATGAACACCATGCCGGTCAGGCCACGGTTGCCACGGAAGATCTTGTCCGACATCCAGCCGCACAGCAGCGTGCCGGGAATGCCCGCCCACTCGTAGAAGAAATAGGCCCAGGAGCTCTTGTCCACAGTGAAGCCCTTGGCTTCCTTGAGGTAGGTCGGCGCCCAGTCCAGCACGCCGTAGCGCAGCAGGTAGACAAACACGTTGGCCATGGCGATGTACCAGAGCATTTTGTTGCGCAGCACGTATTTGACGAAGATTTCCTTGGCGCTGAATTCGTTCTCGTGACTGGCGTCGTAGCCTTCCGGGTAGTCGTTCTTGTATTTCTCGATCGGCGGCAGGCCCACCGATTGTGGGGTATCGCGCATGGTCACGAAGGCGAACACTGCAACGGCAAGCGCTACTGCAGCCGGCACATAGAATGCCGCGTGCCAGTCATTGAACCAGCCCATCCCCAGCAGGAACAACGGGCCGATCAGGCCGCCGCCGACGTTGTGCGCCACGTTCCACACCGACACCACGCCGCCGCGTTCTTTCTGCGACCACCAATGCACCATGGTCCGTCCGCTGGGTGGCCAGCCCATGCCCTGGGCCCAGCCGTTGATGAACAGCAGGATGAACATCATGGTCACGCTTGACGTTGCCCAAGGCGCGAAACCGAACACGAACATCACCCCCGCCGAGACCAGCAAGCCGAAGGGCAGGAAGTAACGTGGGTTGGACCGGTCGGACACCAGGCCCATCAGGAACTTCGACAGCCCATAGGCGATGGCGATGGCCGACATGGCCAGGCCCAACTGACCACGGGTGTAACCTTCGTCGATCAGGTACGGCACGGCCAGGGAGAAGTTCTTGCGCAACAGGTAATAGCCGGCGTAGCCAATGAAGATCCCGGCGAAGATCTGCCAGCGCAGGCGTCGGTAGGTGCTGTCTATTTTTTCTTCAGGCAGGGACGCCTGATGAGCGGCAGGGCGAAAGAAAGCAAACATTCAAGGGCTCCAGGTTCTTGTTATGACTGCGGATGCGAATGTTACAGTTTCGTTACCGAAAATATCATTGGTTCTTATCGTTTAAACAGCGAAATTTTTCTGATCGAATGTTCTTAAACGAACATGTCGCTCAGGTATTGGCGAAAGCTGTTGTAGGAAATGTCGCCACAGGCTTTTTTCATGCGGTGCATCGGTGGCTAGGGGGCAGGACAGTGGGAAAGGTCCTTCACCCAAATGGGAAGTCTCGCTATTTAGCCCCAGGGCCGCGCCCTCTACCCTCTATGTCTTTGCCAGGTCTGGCATTCAGGTGAGGGGTAGGGCATGAGGTGGTGTGTCGTGATGCTGTTGTTGTGCTTGTCCGCTACGAGCGGGGCGACGGATGTGTTGTTGGTGCCCGAGCACAATCCCAAGCCGGACTACCCGACGGCCCTGCACCGGAAGGGCGTCATGGGTGTGGTCCGGGTCGGCTTCACGGTGCATGCCGATGGTCGTGTCGATGAAGTCGCAATCCTGCGCAGCGATCATCCGGATTTCGCCGAGGCCGCACGGAAGGCCGTGAGGCAATGGCGCTTCAGGCCGTGGACGGTGGACCACGAGCATCCGGCGCAGACGCACGTCGTAGCGCCCTTCGAGTTCCGCCTGGATGGCTTGCCACTGGATGCCAACAAGTGGATCAAGACCTGGAAATGCTCGGTCATC
This sequence comes from Pseudomonas sp. NFACC46-3, assembly GCF_900114515.1. Lineage (NCBI taxonomy): Bacteria > Pseudomonadati > Pseudomonadota > Gammaproteobacteria > Pseudomonadales > Pseudomonadaceae > Pseudomonas > Pseudomonas sp. NFACC46-3. Next base: position 42,969 of record NZ_FOTH01000013.1, on the reverse strand, counting down.
AATTCGCATGCCAGGGGACAGCCGTGGGTAGAGGATTTACTCCCGTTCCGTTACACCCGCAGTTACTTGTCCAATGTGTTTTTTGTGAAACAGCTGCCGGATGTGGAGCGTTTGGCCTTGATCGCCCGGTTCAACAGGCTCCTGCCTACGATCGTGCAGCGTTGCGGGAGTTTTCCTGCGGCACGGTATGTGCGGATGCTGCCGCAGGAGATTCGCGAGTTGCTTTAGTGCGGCTCAATAGCGGTCCGGCGCTTGAGGTCCTGACCGCTTTGACGCATTCAACGCACCTGCACAACCACCTTCCCCACCGCCTTGCGCTGCCCCAGGTCATTGATCGCCTGCGCCGCATTGCTCAGCGGGTACACCTGCGACACCAGCGGCTTGAGCTTGCCTTCGGCGAACCAACCGAACAATTGCTGGAAGTTGGCGGCGTTGTCCTGGGGCTGGCGCTGGGCGAAGGAGCCCCAGAACACGCCCACCACGGCGGCGCCCTTGAGCAGGGCCAGGTTCACCGGTAACTCGGGGATGCGTCCGCTGGCAAAGCCCACCACCAGCAACCGGCCGTTCCAGGCGATGGCGCGGATGGCCTGGTCGAACAGGTCGCCACCCACCGGATCGTAGATCACATCGGCGCCCTGGTCGTCGGTGAGGCGCTTGATTTCATCCTTCAGGCTGGTTTCGTTGTAGTTGATCAATTCGTCGGCGCCGGCCGCCTTCGCCACGGCGAGTTTTTCGGCGCTGCTGGCAGCCGCGATTACCCGGGCGCCCATGGCCTTGCCGATCTCCACCGCCGCCAGGCCGACACCACCGGATGCGCCGAGTACCAGCAGGGTTTCGCCGGCTTGCAGGTTGGCCCGTTGCTTGAGGGCATGCATTGAGGTGCCATACGTCATGCTGAAGGCGGCCGCGGTGTTGAAGTCCATGGACGCAGGGATCGGCAACACGTTGTAGCCAGGTACCGCCACCTGTTCGGCAAAGCTGCCCCAGCCAGTCAGCGCCATCACCCGGTCGCCGACCTTCAAGTGGCTGACTTTCTCTCCCACGTCGCTGACGACGCCCGCCGCTTCGCCGCCGGGGGAGAACGGGAAGGGTGGCTTGAATTGGTATTTGCCCTCGATGATCAGCGTGTCAGGGAAGTTCACCCCGGCGGCATGCACGTCCAGCAGCACTTCGTTCTTCTTGGCGATGGGGCTGGCGACGTCTTCCAGCACCAGCGATTCGGCGGGGCCGAATTCTTTGCACAGCACGGCTTTCATCAGGGCTATTCCTTTGGGAGTGATGGCCGATAAGTGTAGGTGTGAGAGACAACGGGTCAACGAGCATGCCCTGCCCTGATAGCCGGCCATAAGCTTGTGCTTGAACGGCGGGGCGGTATGCTGGGCCGCAAACCGGATGAGGAATCAATTGTGAAAGCGTGGATCATGTTGATGCTGGCCCTGTCGTTGCCTGTGGCAGCGATGGCCGAAGAGGGCAAGGAAGCGAAGGAGGGTGAGGCGCCGAAGGTCAGCTACATCACCCTCAGCCCGCCCTTTGTCGGCAACTATGGGCTCGACGGTTCGGCGAAGTTGAGGGTCTACAAGGCCGATGTGGCCCTGCGCGTGACAGGAGATGCCGCAGCAGCGGCGGTCAAGGCCAATGAGCCGTTGATTCGCAACCAGTTGGTGGCGCTGTTCGCCCAGCAGACCACCGAGACCATGAACAACCTTGAGGCCAAGGAAAAGCTGCGTCAGGAAGCGTTGAAGCAGACCCAGCAGGTGATGAACGACGAAACCGGCAAGCCGATGGTCGATGACCTGTTGTTCAACAACCTGATCATTCAGTAAACCGGCTCGATCGCAGCCTTTGGCAGTGCCCGGATCTCCTGGCGCTGCCCAAGGCTGCTTTTTTTCGTCAAGACGCCAGGCTCTTCCGAAACCGGGCCAGGGCGATTGCAAAGAACAAAAGTCCGATGGCCGCCAGTGCCAGCAGGTCCGGCCAGATCACCCCAGGGCCGGCATCTCGGAACAGGATCGCCGCGCTGAGGCTGACGTAATGCGTCGAGGGCGAGCCTTGCATCACCCATTGCAACCATTGCGGCATGCTGTCCAGCGGTGTACTGCCGCCCGACAACAGCAGCATCGGAATGATAACCGGGATCGCCAGCAGGCCGAATTGCGGCGTCGAACGGGCGAGGGTGGCGAGGAAGATGCCCAGTGAGGTGCTGGCGAACAGGTAGAGTGCGGTCACCAGCAGGAAGAGCACCATGGAGCCGGCGAGTGGAACCCCCAAGGCGAACTTGACGATGATTTCCAGCGATGCCCAGGTGCACAGCACCACCACCAGCAGGTTGCTCCAGATTTTCGCCAGCATGATTTCCAGTGCCGTCAGCGGCAGCACCAGCAAGTGGTCGAGGGTGCCGTGCTCGCGCTCGCGCAGCAGCGCGGTCCCCGTCAGGATGATGGCCAGGATCGTGATGTTGTTGACGATCTGGATCACCGCCAGGAACCAGCCACCTTCCAGATTGGTATTGAACAGCGAACGCGTGGTCAGCCTCACGGGCGTTGCTTCGCTCGTTTGTGCCTGGCCGGCGTAGGTGGTCAGTTCCTGTTGGAAAATCCGTCCGATGTAGCCGGCGCCCATGAACGCCTGGCTCATGGCCGTGGCGTCGACGTTGAGTTGCAGCGTCGGTTCGCGCCCTGCGAGCAGGTCGGCCTGGAAGTTGGCGGGCACGTTGATGACAAAGGTGTAGCGGCCACTGTCCATGACCTTGTCCAGTTCGGCATAGGGCAAGGCCACTGGGTTCTGGAACTCCGGCGGTTGCAGGAGCTGGGCCAATTGGCGCGAAAGATGGCTCTGGTCTTCGTCCACTATTGCCACACTGGCGTTGTGGACGCCGATTACCGAACCTGCGGCCGGCATGTAGATCGCCACGGTGAAGGCGTAGCCCAAAAACAGCAGCAGAACGGAGTCGTACCGCAGGCTGGTCAGTTCCTTGAGCCCCAGACGCCAGATATGTGAAAGCGTGTGCATCAGGCCTCCTGCTTTTTCAGCATGATCAGGCTGAGCCCGGTGAAACCCAGGAAAAAACCGCCCAGCGCCAGGCATTGCGGCCATAGCTGGCGCAGATCCAGGGCCTTGGTGAAGGTGCCGACGGCGATATCCAGGAAGTAACCGGCGGGAAACAACTGGCCCATCACCGCAGCGGCGCCCTCCAGGGACGAACGCGGCACGATCAACCCCGAAAACTGGATGGTCGGCAGGCTGGTGATAATCATGGTGCCGAGGATCGCCGCGATCTGGGTGCGGGTGAACGCCGAGATCAGCAGCCCCATGCTGGTGGTCGCCAGTACATAGAGCAGGCCGCCGATCGCTAGCGTCAGGCCGCTGCCCTTGAACGGCACACCGAACAGCCAGCGGTTCATCGCTGCCAGTAGGGCGAGGTTGATCAGGCTGACCGCCAGGTAGGGCACTTGTTTGCCGAGCAGGAACTCCAGTCGGGTCAGCGGCGTGGCGTAGAAGTTGGTGATCGAGCCCAGCTCCTTCTCCCGCACGATGCCCAGCGCCGTCAACATGGCCGGAATGAACGCCAGGATCAGCGCCATGACCCCAGGACCGATGGCGTTGACGCTGACCACGTCCTGGTTGTAACGAAAGCGCGTTTCCAGCGTCGCACCGGGTTGCCGGTTGGGCGCGCGGCTGCTGAGTTCAGCCAGTTGCTCAAGGTTGGCCTGGTGCACGGCCTGGACGTAGTTGCGACTGGTCTCGGCTCGAAACGGTATGCCGCCGTCCAGCCAGGCGCCCACCGTTGGTTGGCGGCCGGCGTAAAGGTCACGCCCGAAACCGGGGGGGATTTCCAGGGCCAGCTTGATCTCCGAGCGCTGCAAGCGTCGATGCAGCTCCTTCGCGTCGCTGATGATCGGTTGCTCCTCGAAGTAGCGCGAGCTACGGAACGCTTCCAGGTAGGCACGGCTTTGCGGGCTCTGATCCTGGTCATACGCGGCGAAGGCCAGTTTCTCCACATCGAGGGAAATACCGAAGCCGAAGACCACCATCATGAACAAGGCGCCCAGCAAGGCGAATGCCATTCGCACCTTGTCGCGCAGCAGCTCCTTGCCTTCCCGGCTGGCGACGGCCCACAGGCGACCGAGGCTCAGGCCGCGCCGGTCCCGGGGGGCGTCGGCACTGTCGAGGGGCACGGGGGCGGCGTCTTGCTGCGTCTCGCCTTGGGCTTTCTCCAGGCAGGTGACGAACGCGGCTTCCAGCGTCTGGCCGTTGAACTGCGCCTGCAAGGCTGCCGGCGTGTCACAAGCCAGGACCTTGCCGGCGTGCATCAGCGAAATACGATCGCAGCGCTGGGCCTCGTTCATGAAGTGCGTGGAAAGAAAAATCGTCACGTCCTGTTCGCGAGACAGCTCGATCAGCAGTCGCCAGAAATCATCCCGCGCAGCCGGGTCGACACCTGAGGTCGGTTCATCGAGGATCAGCACTTCCGGGCGATGCAACACCGCCACCGCCAGGGACAAACGCTGGCGTAGGCCCAGTGGCAGGGCGCCGGAAGGCTGGTCCGCCAGCGCTTGGAGATTGAAGCGCTGAATCAGTTCGTCGATGCGCTGGCGACTGTCCGTCGTGGGCAGGTCGAAGAGTTTGGCGTGCAGTTCCAGGTTCTGGCGCGCACTCAGTTCGCCGTACAGCGAAAAGCTCTGGGACATGAAACCCACCCGCTTGCGGGTGGCGAGATCCTTGGCGTTGACCGGGTTGCCCAGGAGCCGGGCACTGCCTTCGCTGGCGGGGATCAGCCCGGTCAGCACCTTCATGGTGGTGGTCTTGCCGCAGCCGTTGGAACCCAGGAACCCGAAGATCTCACCGCGACCAATCGCGAAACTGACCTTGTCGACGGCGGTGAAATCACCGAAGCGCAAGGTGAGGTCGTGGGCTTCGATGGCAATGTCGGCGGTGTTGGCGCTCCTGGGGGGGATCACCAGCGGCTCGACATCGCGGCCGCTGTCGCCCTGGAAATGGGTGAAGGCCGAGTCGAGCTTGCCGTCTGGCGTGACTGTAGCCAGCTCGGCACTCAAACCCTTGGCGATCAAGCGACCGTTGTCGAGCATCAGGCAATGCTCGAATTGTTCGGCCTCTTCCATGTACGCGGTGGCGACCAGGAGGGTCAGTTGCGGGCGTTGCCGACGCACGTCTTCTATCAGTTCCCAGAAGCGACGCCGGGACAGCGGGTCCACGCCGGTGGTGGGTTCGTCGAGAATCAGCAGGTCCGGTTCATGGATCAGTGCGCAACACAGGCCGAGCTTCTGTTTCATGCCGCCGGACAGTTTGCCCGCCGGGCGATCGGCAAAACGCTGCAGATCGGTGGCCAGCAGCAAAGTGCCCATGCGTTGTTCGCAATCTGTCCGGGATAACCCGAACAGCGTGCCGAAGAAGCGAATGTTCTCGCGTATCGACAGGTCCGGGTAAAGGTTGCCCCCCAACCCTTGGGGCATGAAGGCAATGCGTCGGTAGAGGGTGTTGCGATGGCGTCGGTCGTCGATCGAGGCGCCGAGTACGTCCAGTTGGCCGTGCTGGAGTTTCTTCACCCCGGCAATCAGCCCCAGCAGGCTCGACTTGCCGGCACCGTCCGGGCCGATCAGGCCGCAGCGAGTGCCGGCGGGCAGGCTGAAGGCGATATCGCTCAGCGCCACCTGCTGGCCGTAGCGGTGTTCCAGGCCCGAGGCGCGCAATGCCTCGCCGGCGGGGGCGCTCATTGCAAGTTGGCCGGCCAGTCGATGGGGGCGGTGCGTACATAGCCGGCGCCTGGCATGCCGGGTTTGGCCTGGGGCACTTCGCCGGGGCGGGTCAGGCGTACTTTGACGCGGAACACCAGTTTCTGGCGCTCATCACGGGTTTCGACTTCTTTCGGGGTGAACTGGGATTTGGCCGCGACGAAACTGACCTTGGCGGGTAGAGGTCGCTCGGGCAGGGCGTCGAGCAACAGTCGCGCTTCATCGCCCACCGCCAGTTTCCCCGCCACCGACGCCGGCAGGTAGAGGTTCATGTATTGGTCGTTCGGATCGATCATCAGCAACACTCGACCGCCGGCGCCCAGCACTTCACCTGGCTCGGCCAGGCGCAACTGGATCACGCCGTCGAGCGGTGCCCGCAACGTGCTGTCATCTATTTCACTGGTGAGTTGGGCCACTTGGGCCAGGGTCGCGCCGATGGCCGCATTCGCCGCCGATACCTGGGCCCGGGCGGCGTTGACCGCGGCGTTGGCGGTGTCGACGCGGGCTTGCTGCTGGTCGATGACCTGGCCGCTGGCGTAACCGCGCTTGAACAGTTCCTGGGTCCGCTTCAGCTCCTGGTGAGCGAGCAATTGTTCGCTCTGGCGCAACTGCACGTTGGCTTCGGTGGCGGCAAGGTTCTGCCGGGCCCGCGCGACTTCGGCCTCGGCCTGGTTGCGCTGGGCCTCCAGGGTGCGGGTGTCCATGCGTGCCAGCACCTGGCCCTTGATGACGTTGTCGCCTTCGTCGACCTGAACTTCGGCCAGGCGTCCGGGGGTCTTGCTGGCGATCTGGACCTCGGTGGCCTCAAGGCGACCGTTGCCCATGCTCAAGCCTTCCGGCAGGCGATCGTGGCGCGATTTCCAATAGCCGAAACCGCCGGCGGCCAGCAAAACAGTCATCAAGGCGAGGGCAAAAAAGCGAGAAGTACGATGGTTTGTCGACATGTCCGGCATCCTGCGGCTATAGCATTGAAGTCTGCCTGATCAGCGAACGACCCCGCTTGATATCCATCAACTCATTGGCGATCAGCGCAGCGCCATGACCGCTGCCCATTGTTCGGGTGTGACGGGCATCACCGACAGTCGCGAGCCTCTTTGCACCAGTGGCATTTCAGCCAGGGCGGCCTGTTGCTTGAGGTAGTCGAGCTTCAGCACGTGGGGAAACGTTTCGACGTGGGCCACGTCGATCGCGGTCCAGGGGTTTTTGTCCGGGCCGGCCTTGGGGTCGTAGTAATGGCTGTCGGGCTCCAGCGCCGTTGGGTCAGGGTAGGCCGCACGGACAATCCGGCCGACCCCGGCAATGCCTGGCTCGGGGCAACTGGAGTGATAGAAAAAGAACATGTCGCCCACCGCCATGGTTCGCAGAAAGTTACGCGCCTGGTAGTTGCGAACCCCGTCCCAGCGTGCCTGGCCGAGCTTTTCCAAACCTTGGATGGATAATTCGTCGGGCTCGGATTTCATCAGCCAATAGGCCATGATTGCTACTCCTTGGCGGTGTTGAAAAAATAGTTCAGCGATTTTATGACAAACCGACAGTCGGTTGACGCCAGAGTTTGCGTGTCGGGGCCGGTTGCCGCAAAATGCCGGCCTTCCAAGCTTGACGCTGCTGCACGGCCAATAAGAAAACCGCTGCTGTCATCGTGTGTGATATGCCTTGAGGGGGGCAATCGATGAAACGCAAACCGGATTTGTTGTGGATCCTGGTCATTCTGTTCGGTCTGGGTGTCGTGACCACGGGTTACGCCCAAAGCCTGTGGGCCAACAAGACCGACGCGCCGGTGGAAATCACCCAACCCGCGGCATCGTTCAAACGCTGAACCCGCTTTCCTGGCGCCGCTGATGATCGCGGCGTCTACCCCGCGATATACCAATGCCTGTCGCTGACCGTTCCCTGCAGCGGTACGTCCCAGCTTGCCTGCGCCAATCGTTCGACTTTCTGGCATTCATGGGCCAGCCCCAGCAGCGTTGGCTTGCGCCACTGCTTGCGTCGCGCCAGATACGCCAGGCTGCGGTCATAAAAGCCGCCGCCCATGCCCAGTCGACCCCCCGCATCGTCAAACCCCACCAATGGCAACAACACCAGGTCCAGCGTCCAGACCTTGCGTTGCCGGGCGATGTTCTTGCGCGGCTCAGGAATACGAAACCGGTTGGGCTGCATTTTTTCGCCGGGGTGGATGCGCTGGAACACCATCTTGGTCTGCGGCCATGGGCTGAGCACAGGCAGGTAAGTGGCCTTGCCCCGGCGTTGGGCTTCGCGCAGCAGCAGGCGCGGATCGATCTCGCCGTCGTTGGGCAGGTAGAGGGCGATGTGCTGCGCACGGCGAAACAGCGGATGCTGGGCCAGTTGCTTGAACAGCCCGTGGGCGGCTTGCCGTTGCTGGGCGGGCGTCAGGGCGCGACGGGCCTGGCGCAGCAGGCGTCGAAGTTGCGGGCGGGGCAGCAGCGCAGGTTCGGTCATATCAATGCTTCACGCAGTGGCGATGCCACAGCGTAACCGCAAAACAGGCTGCTCAGAAATGCCTGCGCCAGAAACGACAATGCCAGTCCATATGGACTGGCATTGCCTGGAGTCAGGCTCCCCGGATGAACCGCTGTCGGCTTAGCCCTTGAACCCGAAAGTTCAAGGTGGAAGTTGCAGGGGGCGTTAAGGCTTTCCGTCAAGCGGACATGCACACCGGCCCCAACGTGCAACCCCCGTGGTTGTGCGTATCGGCTCAGGGACATCACCAACTGGCAAGCACCCCAGGGAGTGAGGCGAGTATACCCCAGGCAGCCTCGCGAATCAGCCCTTGCTGACGTCTGGATCGGTGGCGAGCACCAGATCCACCCGGTCGAGCAGGTCGCGCACCTGTTCACGGGTCGAGCCGCTGACCTGCAGGTCCGGCGTATCCTGGCGATGCAGCAGGTCGTGGGTGATGTTCAAGGCGGCCATTACGGCGATGCGGTCGGCGCCGATGACTTTGCCGCTGCTGCGGATCTCGCGCATCTTGCCATCCAGGTAACGGGCGGCGCTCACCAGGTTGCTACGCTCTTCCTGGGGGCAGATGATTGAATATTCTTTGTCGAGGATCTGCACGGTAACGCTATTGCTTGAACTCATGAGTCTTGCTCCAGGGCCTTGAGGCGCGAAATCATCGATTCGACCTTACGCCGGGCGATTTCGTTTTTTTCAATGAGGTGCGCGCGTTCCTCGCGCCAGGTTTTTTCCTGAGCTAATAGGAGTCCGTTTTGGCTCTTAAGTTGCTCGACCCGGTCAATTAGCAGTTCGAGTCTGGCCATCAGCGCTTGCAGGTCGGTGTCTTCCATTGTGTCCACTGAAGATTGTGTCTGATGGAGGGTATGAGTCGCACAGCCTCTGATAGTCTTGGCGAGTCTGTCGATGTAGGATACAAGGCCTCCATTCTAGACATAGCGCCGTCTGGCGCCTAGCTGCCCATGCCCATTCAGAATTCCCCGTATCAAGCATTCGCCACCCTGCTGAGCACCAGCGGTCATCCTGTCTCGCCTGCCGAACTGCATGGCCTGCTGCTCGGTCGCAGTTGCGCCGGCGCCGGGTTCGATGCCGACGGCTGGTTGGCCGACGCCGCAGAACTGCTGGAAGGCGAGCCGGCGGACAACGTCCGCAACGCGCTTATCGGCCTGCAGGAAATGGTCAAGGGCGAGCTGACCAGTGACGACATGACCGTCGTCCTGCTGCTGCCCACTGACGACGCGCCCTTGGCTGAACGCGCCGCTGCTCTGGGCCAGTGGTGCCAGGGCTTCCTCGCCGGCTTCGGCCTGACCCGCCGCGAATACGCCTTGAGCGAAGAGGCGAAGGAAGTGTTGCAGGACTTGGCCGCGATCTCCCAGGTCCAGGATGCCCTGGAAGAATCCGATGACGGCGAAAGCGACTACATGGAAGTGATGGAGTACCTGCGGGTCGCGCCATTGCTGCTGTTCACCGAGACCAAGAAAACCGATGCAGCGGCCGCCAAGCCGTCCTTGCATTAATTTTTAGAGGGAACACCGTCTGCCCATGATTCATATCCCGAAATCGGAATACAGCCGTCGCCGCAAGGCCCTGATGGCGCAGATGGAACCCAACAGCATCGCAATCCTGCCCGCCGCCGCTGTTGCGATCCGCAACCGCGACGTCGAGCACGTCTACCGCCAGGACAGCGACTTCCAGTACCTCAGCGGCTTTCCCGAGCCGCAAGCGGTGCTGGTGCTGATGCCGGGCCGCGCCCATGGCGAATACATCCTCTTTTGCCGCGAGCGCAACGCCGAACGTGAGTTGTGGGATGGCCTGCGCGCCGGCCAGGAAGGGGCGATCCGTGACTACGGTGCCGACGACGCGTTTCCCATCACCGATATCGACGACATCCTGCCGGGCCTGATCGAAGGGCGCGACCGGGTGTATTCGGCCATGGGCAGCAACCCGGAATTCGACCGGCACCTGATGGAGTGGATCAACGTGATTCGCTCCAAGGCCCACCTCGGCGCCCAGCCGCCGAACGAATTCGTTGCCCTGGATCACTTGCTGCATGACATGCGCCTGTATAAATCGGCGGCAGAAGTGAAAGTGATGCGCGAAGCGGCGCGGATTTCCGCCCAGGCGCACATTCGGGCGATGCAGGCGGCGCGTCCGGGACTGCATGAGTTCAGCCTGGAAGCCGAGCTGGACTATGAGTTTCGCAAGGGCGGGGCAAAAATGCCGGCCTATGGCTCGATCGTCGCGGCGGGGCGCAACAGCTGCATCCTGCACTACCAGCAGAACGACGCGCTGCTCAAGGACGGCGACCTGGTGCTGATCGACGCCGGCTGTGAAATCGACTGCTACGCCAGCGATATCACCCGTACCTGGCCGGTCAGTGGCAAGTTTTCACCCGAGCAGAAGGCGATCTACGAAGTGGTGCTGGCTGCCCAGGAAGCCGCGTTTGCCCAGATCGCGCCGGACAAACACTGGAACCAGGCCCACGAAGCGACGGTGCGGGTGATTACAGAGGGGCTGGTGCGCCTTGGGCTGCTGGAGGGTGAGGTGGATGCGTTGATCGCCAGCGAAGCCTACCGGGCGTTCTACATGCATCGCGCTGGCCACTGGCTGGGCATGGACGTGCATGACGTGGGTGAATACCGCGTTGGTGGCGAGTGGCGGGTGCTTGAGGTCGGCATGACGCTGACGGTGGAGCCGGGCATCTACATCAGCCCGAACAACCGCAGCGTAGCGAAAAAATGGCGCGGCATTGGCGTGCGCATCGAGGATGACGTGGTAGTGACCAGAACCGGTTGTGAAATCCTGAGCCACGGCGTACCGAAGACGGTCGCCGACATCGAGGCCCTGATGGCCGCTGCCCGGACGCAAGCGGCATGAGCCGGGTCAATCTGGCGATCGTCGGCGGCGGCCTGGTCGGCGCGAGCCTGGCGCTGGCCCTGCAGGCCGGTGCCAAGGCCCGGGGCTGGAAGATCATGCTGATCGAGCCCTTCGCTCCCGGCAACGCCTGGCAACCGAGCTACGACGCCCGGTCCTCGGCATTGTCCTACGGTGCCCGGCAGATTTATCAACGCTTGGGTGTCTGGCAGGAGATTTCCCGCCGCGCCGAACCAATCAAACAGATCCATGTATCCGACCGCGGGCGGTTTTCCACCGCGCGTCTGTCGGCTATGGAGGAGGGCGTGCCGGCGCTGGGCTACGTGGTGGAAAACGCCTGGCTCGGCCAGTGCCTGTGGCAAGGCCTGGACCCTGAGGTGGTCAGTTGGCGCTGCCCGGCGCAGGTCACCGGCATGGAACCGCTGGTCGGCGGTTATCGCCTGACCCTCGACGACGAAACCACCCTGGAATGCGACCTTGCCGTACTGGCCGATGGCGGCCGCTCCGGCCTGCGTGAACAGTTGGGTATCGGCGTGCGCAGCCGACCCTACGACCAGAGTGCCTTGATCGCCAACATCACCCCCAGCGAAGCCCACAATGGCATGGCCTTCGAACGTTTCACCGATGACGGCCCGATGGCCTTGTTGCCGCTGCCGGAGAATCGTTGCGCGCTGGTCTGGACCCGCCAGGGCATGGACGCACAACGGCTGGCGGCCCTCGACGAGCGCAGTTTCCTCAGCGAATTGCAGGGCGTGTTCGGCTATCGCCTGGGCACCCTGAAACAGGTGGGCGTGCGACATCTGTACCCGCTGGCGCTGGTGGAGGCCGAAGAACAGGTCCGTCCGCACCTGGCGATCCTGGGCAACGCCGCCCACAGCCTGCACCCGATTGCCGGGCAGGGGTTCAACCTGTCCCTGCGCGATGCCCAGGCCCTTGCCGATGCCCTGCTCGACAGTGAAAGCGAGCCAGGGGATTTTGCCGTGTTGCAAGCCTATCGCGAGCGCCAGCGAATGGATCAGGTCCTTACCGTGGGCTTCTCCGACCAAGTCACGCGGCTGTTCGCCAGCAACCTGCCGTTGGTGTCCCTGGGCCGTAACCTCGGCCTGTTGGGTCTCGACTTGCTGCCGCCGGCCAAGCGTTGGTTCGCCCGTCAGGCCATGGGGCTGGGGACGCGTCCCGATGCTTGAGGCCGGGGCTGTCATTTCTTTTCAAGGGCGACCGATGTCGCCAGCAAAACAGGCTTAGAGCATGGAATTGCGTGCAGATCTGCTGATTGTCGGCGCCGGTATGGTCGGCAGCGCCCTGGCGCTGGCGTTGCAGGACAGTGGCCTGCAAGTGCTGTTGCTCGACGGCAGCCCGATGAGCGTCAAACCCTTCGATCCCCAGGCCGCGTTCGAGCCCCGAGTCAGTGCCTTGTCGACGGCCAGCCAGCGGATCCTCGATCGCCTGGGCGTCTGGGACGGCATCACCGCCCGACGCGCCAGCCCCTATACCGACATGCACGTCTGGGACGGCAGCGGCACCGGGCAGATCCATTTCTCGGCCGCCAGCCTGCACGCCGAGGCGCTTGGGCACATCGTTGAAAACCGCGTTGTGCAGGACGCCTTGCTGGATCGACTGCATGACTGCGACCTGGGCCTGCTGGCCAATGCCCGGCTGGAGCAGATGCGTCGTTCCGGTGACGACTGGCTGCTGACCTTGGCCGATGGCCGCACGTTGCGCGCGCCCCTGGTCATCGCGGCTGACGGCGCGAATTCCGCTGTGCGCCGCCTGACTGGCGTTGCCACGCGCGAATGGGATTACCTGCACCACGCCATCGTCACCAGCGTGCGCAGCGCCCGGTCGCATCGAATGACGGCCTGGCAGCGTTTCACCGACAACGGTCCGCTGGCGTTCCTGCCACTTGAGCGTGACGGTCAGCACGATTGGTGCTCGATTGTCTGGTCCACCACCCCCGGTGAAGCGCAGCGCTTGATGGCGCTCGATGAAACTGAATTCTGCAGCGAACTGGAACGAGCCTTCGAAGGCCAGCTCGGTACGGTACTGAGTGCCGACCCACGCCTGTGCGTGCCGCTGCGCCAACGACATGCCAAGCGCTATGTGGCCGAAGGGCTGGCGTTGATCGGCGACGCAGCCCATACCATTCATCCGTTGGCCGGGCAGGGCGTGAACCTGGGCTTCCTCGACGCCGCCGTGCTGGCCGAAGTGCTGTTGCAGGCGGCCGGGCGTGGCGAGCGACTGGCGGACGTGAAGGTGCTGAGCCGCTACGAGCGGCGACGCATGCCCCATAACCTGGCGTTGATGGCGGCGATGGAAGGTTTCGAGCGGTTGTTCCAGGCCGATCCATTGCCAGTGCGCTGGTTGCGTAACACCGGGCTGAAACTGGTAGACCGCATGCCTGAGGCCAAGGCGTTGTTCGTGCGCGAGGCGCTGGGGTTGATTGGGGATTTGCCGGATCTGGCCAAGGCCTGAGATGTGGGTTGGGGCTCATGGCCCTGTCGCGGGCAAGCCTTGCTCCCACAGGTGTGCAACTTGGGACGAGCTTTGTGGGAGCAAGGCTTGCCCGCGATGACGGACGCAAAAACACTGCGCATCTCAAAGTTGCAACATTTGGAAATGTGTCCACCCACTGTTCGATTGAGTTGCCAAATGTGAGTCCTTATCATTTGCGCTTCGTTCACAATCCAGAGACCGCTACCATGTTGGCAACCAAGCGCCTGCTGTCCGCCCTCGCCTTGACCCTGATCGGCTCCACTGCCGTACAGGCCGCCGATGAGGTGGTGGTCTACTCCTCGCGTATCGACGAACTGATCAAACCGGTCTTCGATACCTACACCAAGGAAACTGGCGTGTCGGTGAAGTTCATTACCGACAAGGAAGCGCCGCTGATGCAGCGGATCAAGGCCGAAGGCGAGAACGCCACTGCCGACCTGCTGCTCACCGTCGATGCCGGCAACCTCTGGCAGGCCGAGCAAATGGGCATTCTCCAGCCGTTCACGTCGCCGGTGATCGACGCCAACATCCCGTCCCAATATCGCGCCTCTTCCCACGCCTGGACCGGCTTGAGCCTGCGGGCGCGAACCATTGTCTACTCCACCGAGCGGGTCAAACCCAGCGAATTGACCACCTACGAAGCGCTGGCTGGCAAAGAGTGGGAAGGCCGCCTGTGCCTGCGGACCTCGAAGAAGGTCTACAACCAGTCGCTGACCGCCACGCTGATCGAAACCCACGGTGCGGAAAAAACCGAGGAGATCCTCAAGGGCTGGGTCCGGAACCTGTCCACCGACGTATTCTCCGATGACACCGCGCTGCTTGAGGCAATCAACGCCGGGCAATGCGACGTCGGCATCGTCAATACCTATTACTATGGCCGCCTGCACCAGCAGAAGCCGGACCTGAAGGTGAAGCTGTTCTGGCCGAACCAGGCCGACCGTGGGGTGCACATCAACCTCTCGGGGATTGGCTTGACCAAGCATGCACCGCATCCGGACGCCGCGAAGAAGCTGGTGGAGTGGATGACCACGCCGCAAGCGCAAAGCATCTTCGCCGACGTGAACCAGGAATTCCCGGCCAACCCGAAAGTCGAGCCGTCCAAGGAAGTAGCGGCCTGGGGCAAGTTCAAGGCCGATACCCTGCCAGTGGAAGTGGCGGGTAAACGCCAGGCCGAAGCCATCCGCATGATGGATCGCGCTGGCTGGAACTAAGACGAGCTTGTGCTCCTGATGGTATGTGGCGAGGGAGCTTGCTCCCGCTGGAGGGCGAAGCCCTCCCAGAAGATCTGCTGGGATCTATCTCAAGGGCCATGATCCAGGGCCTGGGGCTACTTCGTAGCCCAGCGGGAGCAAGCTCCCTCACCACAGGGGCAATTTGTCAGCGATGATATTTGGGCACACATTGCGCGGCACAATCATTTAAACGAGAGCTCCCCTTGGCCCACCCCGTCCAACGCCGCTGGTATCCCCTGGTCTTCGCCATCGCCGCGCTGGTCCTGCTGCCCCTTAGCGTCTTGCTGTTGTCCTGGCAGAGCATCGACCAACAGATCTGGTCCCACCTGTGGGATACGCAAATGCCGCGCTTGTTGGGCAACACCCTCACGTTGATCCTTGGCGTGGGTGTCGGGGTGACGTTGCTGGGTGTCAGTCTCGCCTGGCTCACCAGCCTGTGTGAGTTCCCCGGGCGACGCTGGCTCGACTGGGCGTTGATGCTGCCGTTTGCGATACCGGCCTACGTGTTGGCGTTTGTCTTCGTTGGCCTGCTGGACTTTGCCGGCCCCGTACAGACGCTCATGCGCGAATGGTTCGGCAGCGGCCTGCGCCTGCCCCGGGTCCGTTCCACCGGTGGGGTGATCCTGGTGCTGGTGCTGGTTTTTTACCCTTACGTCTATCTGCTGGCGCGCAGTGCATTCCTGGCCCAGGGCAAGGGCTTGATGGAAGCGGCGCGGGTGCTCGGGCAGTCGCCGTGGCAGGCTTTCTGGCGCGTGGCGCTGCCGATGGCCCGGCCGGCCATCGGTGCGGGCGTGGCGTTGGCGCTGATGGAAACCCTGGCGGATTTTGGCGCGGTGTCGGTGTTCAACTTCGACACCTTTACCACCGCGATCTACAAGACCTGGTATGGCTTCTTCAGCCTCTCCAGTGCTGCCCAACTGGCCAGCCTGCTGTTGCTGGCGGTGATGCTGGTGGTCTACGGCGAACGCCGGGCTCGTGGTGCCCACCGAGCCAGTAACGAACGTCCCCGAGCCAAGGCTTTGTATACGTTGCGCGGTCTGAAGGCCGCGGCAGCCAGCAGTTGGTGTTTCCTGGTGTTCGCCTGTGCCTTTGTCATTCCGGTGCTGCAATTGGTGGTGTGGTTCTGGCAACGCGGTCGTTTCGACCTGGACGAACGTTATGCCGGGTTGATCGTCCACACCCTCTACCTGGGCGGCCTGGCCGCGCTGATCACCGTTTGCGTGGCCTTGCTGCTGGCGTTCGCCCGACGGCTGGCGCCAACCCGTCCGATTCGTGCCGGCGTCGGCCTGGCGAACCTGGGCTATGCCTTGCCCGGTTCGGTGCTCGCGGTGTCGATCATGCTTGCATTCAGCTACCTGGACCGTGAGCTGGTCATCCCGCTGTCGACCTGGCTCGGAGGGGCAGGCAAACCGTTGTTGCTGGGTAGCCTGTCGGCGCTGTTGCTGGCGTATCTGGTGCGCTTTTTGGCGGTGGCCTACGGTCCGTTGGAGAGCAGCCTGGCGCGCATTCGTCCGTCTTTGCCCGAGGCTGCACGCAGCCTTGGGGTCAGTGGGCCACGACTGTTTTTCAAAGTGTATCTGCCCTTGCTGTTGCCCGGCACTTTGAGCGCGGCGTTGCTGGTGTTCGTCGACGTGCTCAAGGAAATGCCCGCGACGCTGCTGATGCGTCCGTTCGGCTGGGACACGCTGGCGGTGCGGATCTTCGAGATGACCAGCGAAGGGGAGTGGGCCCGGGCCGCGCTGCCGGCGCTGACGTTGGTACTGGTGGGGTTGTTGCCAGTCATCGGATTGATACGACGTTCGGCCCATCGAAACAGCTAGGTGCCAGTCCCACCTCATGCGGCTACAATGCGCGGCATTCGGTGCGGTCCGTCTGTCGGACCGGGCAACTGAGAACGTCAGAAAACTCCTTTTTTCAGATGTTCGCGCTATGCAGTGCCCGTCCGCACCTTCGCCAAGCCCGGAAGGAGAAACCCATGGGACAGCGTACGCCTCTGTATGACCTTCATCTCGCCCTCGGCGCGAAGATGGTCGATTTTGGCGGTTGGGATATGCCTTTGCATTACGGCTCGCAAGTCGAAGAACACCATCAGGTGCGTCGCGACTGCGGAGTGTTCGATGTATCCCACATGACCGTGATCGATGTCGACGGCCCCCAGGCCAAGGTTTGGCTGCAGCGTTTGCTGGCCAATGACGTCGATCGCTTGCAGGACACAGGCAGTGCCCTGTACAGCGCGATGCTCAATGAGCGCGGCGGCATCGTCGACGACATGATTATCTACCGTGTCGAGGACGGTTATCGATTGGTCTTCAACGCCTCGACTCGTGATCAGGATCTGGCCTGGATGCAGGCACAGCTCGGTGGCTACGACGTGCAGCTGCATGAGCGCCCCGAACTGGCGATGCTGGCGATCCAAGGCCCCCAGGCCCGGCAGAAGATTGCCGAACTGGTGACGCAACCGCGTGGGCAAATCATCCAGCAACTCAAGCCTTTCGAAGGGCGCGCCGACGGCGAATGGTTCATCGCCCGGACCGGCTACACCGGCGAAGATGGCCTGGAAATCGTCTTGCCTGCCCAGGAGGCCCCGAGTTTCTTCAACGACCTGGTAGGGGCCGGCATTTCGCCAATTGGCCTCGGCGCCCGCGACACCTTGCGCCTGGAGGCCGGCATGAACCTCTACGGCCAGGACATCAATCAAGACGTTTCGCCCCTGGCCTCGAACATGGCCTGGAGCATCGCCTGGGAACCGGCGAGCCGTCCGTTCATCGGGCGCAGTGCGCTGGAAGCCGAGCTTGCCAGCGGTGTACAGCACAAACTGGTCGGGCTGGTGCTGGAAGAGCGGGGTGTTTTGCGCGCCCATCAGGTGGTTCGCATCGCCAATGTTGGCGAAGGGGAGATCACCAGTGGTAGTTTTTCTCCTACGCTTAGCAAGTCGATCGCCCTGGCACGTGTTCCGATGGCAACCGCCGACCGTGCCGAGGTAGAAATTCGTGGTAAGTGGTACCCGGTACGGGTGGTCAAGCCGACCTTCGTCCGCCATGGCAAAACCCTGATCTAACCTTTTTGCGGCGGGCCGCTGGCCGCTGACACTTTCTATTGAGGACACAGAATATGAGTGATATCCCTGCCGAACTGCGTTTTGCCGAAAGCCATGAGTGGGCACGCCTGGAAGCTGACGGTACCGTCACCGTGGGCATCAGCGATCATGCGCAGGAAGCCCTGGGCGATGTGGTCTTTGTCGAGCTGACTGAAGTCGGTAAGGTCTTTGGCGCAGGTGACCAGGCCGGTGTGGTTGAGTCGGTCAAGGCTGCTTCCGACATCTATTCCCCGATTGCGGGTGAAGTGATCGCGATCAACGAAGAGTTGAGCGCCTCGCCTGAGCTGCTGAACTCCGATCCGTACGGCGCCTGGATCTTCAAGCTCAAGCCAAGCGACAAGGCCGAGGTGGGCAAGTTGCTTGATGCGGCAGGCTACAAGTCCGTTATCGGCGAATAAGGGACGACTGCACCTGTGGGAGCGAGCTTGCTCGCGATAGCGGTGGATCGATCGTTCCGCGTTCCGCTTCTGGAAGGTGACGCAGAGCGTCACGGGATGCATTCCCAGGCAGCGTGGGGACGATCAGCTTCAAGCCAATCCATGGGTTGTCTGGGCTGACGCCTTCGCGAGCAAGCTCGCTCCCACAGGGGGTTGGGACAGCCTTGGGATTTTCACCGGGCAAAAAAATGCCGCTCATCGAGCGGCATTTTTTATTGGCCGGGAGTCAGTCCTGGGCGACGGCGTTTTTCGCCAGGATAGCGTTGGCCAGTTCCATGTCGGTGGCTTGCAGGCCTGGGTTGTCAGCACGCACTTTCTGCATCGCCGCTTCCAGGTAAGGGCCACGAATACCGCCGTCACTGGCGACGAAGCTGCCGGCATCATCCTGGGCGGCGACGATCAGCTTGTGATCCTTGAAAGTCAGGTAGGTGGAACCGGTGGTTGCACCGGATGAGATGACGTTACGCCAAAACGTGTCGGCCATTGCCGAGCCAACAGGAAGAGACAGCAAGGCTAGGGTAGCGACAGCAAGTTTGAGACGCATGATAGGTGACTCCACTGGGTTAACTATGACGTTGGATTACCCGCGCCTCTATTCAGTTCCATGACTTCTCAGTCAGCCCGTTCCACCTGCAGCACCGCCCCTTCCTGCGCCACCACCCTGACTCGCGTGCCCACGGACGACTCGGGCCCCTTGGCCAGCCAGACGCTGTCGGCCACCTTGATCTTGCCACGGCCATCGACAATCGCTTCATGAACCTGGAAGACCTTGCCGATCAGCTCTTGCCCGCGCAGGTTCAGGTGCGGTTGATCGCTTTGGCGCACCGCGCTGCGCTGGCGCTGCCACCAGTACAGTGCCGTTGCGATGGCGAACAGGCCGAACAACAGGAACTGCAGCTCCCACGGCATCTGCGGCAGGATGAACGTGAGCACGCCAACTGCCGCGGCGGCCATGCCGATCCACAGCAAGTAGCCGCCGGCACCGAACACTTCGAGGATCAGCAGGATGACGCCCAGCGCCAGCCAGTCCCAGTACGACAGGTGTTGCAGGAACATCCACATAGGCGTGCCTCAGGTTTTCTTGCTATCGAAGGTGGCCTTGACGATCTCGCCAATGCCGCCGACCGCACCGATGACCTGGCTGGCTTCCAGTGGCATCAGGATCACCTTGCTGTTGTTGGCCGAAGCCAGTTTGCCCAGCGCATCGATGTATTTCTGCGCGACGAAGTAGTTCACGGCCTGGACGTTGCCGTCGGCAATCGCCTGGGACACCACTTGGGTGGCCAGCGCTTCGGCTTGCGCCTGGCGCTCGCGGGCTTCGGACTCCAGGAACGCGGCTTGACGGCTGCCCTCGGCCTCGAGGATTTGCGCCTGCTTCTTGCCTTCGGCGGTGAGAATCGCCGACGCTCGCAGGCCCTCGGCTTCGAGGATCTGGGCACGCTTGATACGTTCGGCTTTCATCTGCCCCGACATGGCGGCCATCAGGTCGGCCGGCGGGCTGATGTCCTTGATCTCGATCCGGGTGATCTTGATGCCCCACGGCGCTGTGGCTTCATCGACGGTGCGCAGCAGTTTTTCATTGATACCGTCGCGCTGGCTCAGCATCGCGTCCAGCTCCATGGACCCCAGCACGGTACGGATATTGGTTTGCAGCAGGTTGCGGATGGCGTGCTCGAGGTTGTTCACCTCGTAGGCCGCCTGGGCCGTATTGACCACTTGGAAGAAGCACACGGCGTCGATCTGCACCGTGGCGTTGTCGGCGGTAATGACCTCCTGGGGCGGGATGTCCAGTACGCTTTCCATGACATTGATCTTGCGCCCGATGCGATCCATCACCGGGATGATGATGTTCAGGCCGGGCTTGAGCGTGTTGGTGTAGCGCCCGAACCGCTCGACGGTCCATTGGTAGCCTTGGGGCACGACCTTGAACCCCATGAACAGGATGGCGACCACGAGGCCGATGAAAAGTAAAAGTACGCTACCGATCTGCATGACGGTTCCCTGTGCGAATTGAGATGGACCTGCGAGCCCTGAGTGTAGGGCACGCGGCCAGTATCTTCGCTATGGTCCGTTCCGCTTTGTTTGTGGGATCTTTCTGCCCCTGAGCCAGACAGTTCCTACTTCTGCTCGCTTTGCGGCGTCACCCGCAGCACTTCCTCGACCGTGGTCAAGCCCGCCGCCACCTTTTGCGCCCCCGACAGGCGCAGGCTGCGCATGCCTTCCTTGAATGCCTGGCGGCGTACCGCCAGCAGGTCGGTGTCGGGGTGGATCAAGGCCTTGACGCTGTCGGTCAGTTGCATGATTTCGTAGACGCCGGCGCGGCCGCGGTAACCGGTGTCACGGCATTCCAGGCAACCGACGGCCTGTTGGGCATTGCTCGGCAGCGGCGCCTGCCAGGGCCTCGTCAGGGTTTGCCAGTCGTCTTCATCCAGGGTCAGGGGGGCCTTGCATTGAGGGCACAGGGTGCGTACCAGCCGCTGGGCCATGACCCCGAGCACGGTGGCCTTGATCAGGTAATGGGGCACACCCAGCTCCAGCAGGCGACTGATGGCGCTCGGCGCGTCGTTGGTGTGCAGCGTCGACAGCACAAGGTGCCCGGTGAGCGCCGCCTGGATCGCCATCTCGGCGGTCTCCAGGTCGCGGATCTCACCGATCATGATGATGTCCGGGTCTTGTCGCATCAGTGCCCGCACCCCGGCGGCGAAGGACAGGTCGATGTTGTGCTGGACCTGCATCTGGTTGAAGGAGGCCTCTACCATTTCAATCGGGTCCTCGATGGTGCAGAGGTTCACTTCCGGCGTCGCCAGTTTCTTGAGCGTGGTGTAGAGGGTGGTGGTCTTGCCGGAACCGGTAGGCCCGGTCACCAGGATGATGCCGTTGGGCTGGCGGGTCATGTCCTGCCAGCGACGCAGGTCGTCGGCGGAGAAGCCGAGTTGGTCGAAATCCTTGAGCAACACTTCCGGGTCGAAAATCCGCATGACCATTTTTTCGCCGAACGCCGTGGGCAAGGTCGACAAACGCAATTCCACTTCGCCGCCATCCGGGGTCTTGGTCTTGACCCGGCCGTCCTGGGGTTTGCGTTTTTCCGCGACGTTCATCCGCCCCAGGCTCTTGAGACGGCTGACGATTGCCATCGTGACCTGCGGCGGGAACTGATAGACGGTGTGCAGCACCCCGTCGATGCGAAACCGTACCGTGCCCTGCTCGCGGCGCGGTTCGATGTGGATATCGCTGGCCCGCTGTTGGAAGGCGTATTGGAACAGCCAGTCGACGATATTGACGATGTGAGCGTCGTTGGCGTCCGGTTCCTGGTCGCTGGCGCCCAGGTTGAGCAACTGTTCGAAATTGCTCAGGTTGCTCGGTTGCTGATCGACCGTGGTGGCGCCGCTGACCGATTTGGCCAGGCGATAGAACTCCACGCTCAAGCGCTGGATGTCCACAGGATTGGCGACCACCCGCTTGATCGGTAGCTTGAGCACGTGGGTCAGGTCGGCTTCCCAACTGTTGACGTAGGGCTGTGCGCTGGCGACGGTGACGGCGTCACGATCGACCGCCACCGCAAGGATCTTGTGACGCTGGGCAAAGGCATAGGACATCAAGGGGGTCACGGCCGCGACGTTGATTTTCAACGGGTCGATGCGCATGTAGGGCTGGTCGGCCTGCTGGGACAACCACAAGGTCAGGTTCTCCAGGTCCAGGCGCTTGCCGGGCCGGCTGAGGTCGTCCAGGTGCTGGTTGGCGATGAACTCCAGCGGATGCAACTGGCTATTGGCGCTGTGGCGTCGGCGGGCGTTCAGCGCGGTTTCGGCTGAATCCTGGCTGATGAGGCCCTGGGTGACCAGTTGGCGCAGCAGATCGTTGAGGTCCAGCCAGCGGTCCTGAGTGGCGTGTTTGGTGGACATGCGGGTTCCTATTGGACAATTGCAGCAAAGCCGCGATACAGACGCTTCGGCGTCCTCGCTCGGTCTGCAAAAGAATAGTCCCGACCCCGTAGACCGTTGGGCCACTACCCGACCAATGCGTTACCAATTCTTGCCCGTGGGCGTTCAGCAGACGGCTTGGGCCGGCCCAACGTGCGCAATATCAGCGTCTTGCAGGTCCACCGAACAGACGCTGATCAGGTTACGTAATTTTTCAGCGATGACCTGGGCACGGTGCCAGCTCAGCCCGTCCATGACGATGTCCAGCGATAGCACATCGCCTGGGCGTTCGACATGAACCTGCTGCGGCGTCAGGCCCTGCAAGGCAAACAGGTTCAACGCCCGACACAGTAAATCCGGCTCGGCTTCGGCCAATATCCGGTACTGCACCCGACAATGGGTATTGGCGGCGTGCCAGACGTCGGCGCGGGTCGGGGCTATGGCAACGGCTTCGAGTGGGGGCATGTTCGGTCTCCTTGATGGCGGGAGAAATATTTACATGCGAGTCGGGGTATTTCTTATCTAAGATGAGTGATTTTGGCGATATTTTGAATCGCTTGATTCTCTAAATCAGTCATTTTGGGTTTGATTATGCACAGCGAATTGGATGGCTACGACCGCAGGATACTGGCGTTGCTGCAGGAGGATGCCTCGCTGTCCAGTGCGCAGATCGCCGAACAGGTCGGCTTGTCTCAATCGCCATGCTGGCGGCGGATCCAGCGGATGAAGGACGAGGGCATCATTCGTGGCCAGGTGACCCTGCTGGATCGCAAGAAAATCGGCCTTAACACGCAAATCTTCGCCGAAATCAAACTCAACGCCCACGGCCGTTCGAACTTCACCGAGTTCACCGAGGCGATCCGCGGCTTCCCCGAAGTACTGGAGTGTTACGTGCTGATGGGGTCGGTGGATTTTCTGTTGCGCATCGTCACGGCGGACATCGAGGCGTATGAGCGATTCTTTTTCGAAAAGCTGTCGATGGTGCCGGGGATCCAGGAAGTGAACTCGATCGTGGCGCTGTCGGAGATCAAGTCGACGACGAGTTTGCCGGTGGTGCGCTGAGTTCTGTGGCGGATGTGCTGGCCCCATCGCGAGCAAGCTCGCTACCACAGTTGATCATCAGCGGCCACTAGATGTGGTTACAACGCTGACCCCCTGTGGGAGCGAGCTTGCTCGCGATGGCGGCGTCACAGGCGCAGCAAAGTCTTCCAAGCCCGATTCTGGTACACCGCAATCGCCTGTTGCTTGCGCGCATCCAGCGTTTCGTCGGTGATCGGTTGGTTGGCCAATTGCGCCAGTTTGTTCAGTTCACCATAGAGGCGATCCATTTCCGGGATCTCCAGCACATGGCGGGCGTGGTGCAGCCAGGCCTGGATGCGTTCGATGCGCGGCAGTTGCTCGGCCAGGTCTTCCGGCTGCTGCTGGTAGCGTTGCAGTTGCAGGGACGACGACTCTTCGCCGAGCAGGCGCGGCAGCCAGCTGCCCAGTTGCGCCGCGCCCTGGCGATTGCCACGGGTGTTGCGCTCGGCGGCCCAGCTGCGAGCCAGCAGCCAGCGTGAAGTGTTGAGGGAAAACAGGCCCCAACGCGGGTCTTGCAGCTCTTCAAGGAACTGCTCCGGTGCCGCTTTGCGCACGTCTTCGTCATCCAGGCCGGCCTGGACCAGTGGGCGCCAGTCTTCCAGCAACGCGTCCAGGGCCAGGCGCAAATCGTGGGTCGATTGGCGCGGCGCGGCCTGGCCGAGGCTGCTGAGCAGGGCACGCAGTTCGGCGAGGTTTTCCACCCAGTCCTGCAGCAGGCGCCAATGGCCGTTGAAACGGTATTGTTCGGCCAGGCGCTGGCTGCTGCCGAGCAGATGCCAGCTCAGCGCGGCGAAGGCGTCATCCAGCGGCGTTTCGGCGGTCAGTTGTGGCGCTGGCAGGCTCAGGGCGTAGCTGCCCGCGTCGTACAGGCGATAGCCACGCTCGGCCTTGCTGATGTCGCAGGGCATCAGGGGCAGGGTCGCGGCCAGCTCGGCGGCCAGTTCCAGCAGGGCGGCGGGTTCGCCTTCGCGCAGTTCCAGCTCCAGTTCGCAGATTTCTTCCTTCTGCTTGCCGACCACCACATGGCCCAGGTCCAGGGCGGCTTCGATGACCACCTTGCTTTTGCCACGGCCCCAGGCAATTTCAGCGCGTTCGCGAACGAAATCGGTGGTGAAGATGGCCTTGAGGGTTTTCTTGTCCAGTTCGGCCAAGGCCTCTGGCCAGCATTCGCCGTCGAGCTTCTTCAGGTCGAGCTTGGCCTTGGGCAGGTGCCAATCGTACTCGTTGCGCTCGGACAGGCCGGCGACGCTTTGGCCGCGGGTCTTGAGGGTCTGGATCACTTCTTCGCCATCGCGACGCAGGCGCAGGGCGACCTTGGCCCGGGCCAGGTCACGCTCCGGCGTGTCGAAATACTGGTTCATCAGTTCGTGGCGTTCCCAGCCACTCTTGTTGCGTTTTTTCAGCAGCGGGTGCTCGCGCAGGGCTGCCAGGGTCTCGCGGCTGACGCGGAGTTTGATTTCGGTTTCTTTCTGCATGGCCGGAAAATCCAGGGATCGGGTGTGCAGCCGGGGGAAGGTGTGGCTGCCAAGGTCGTGCAGTGTACAGGACTCGCTCATCCTACGCGCCGCGGCGGTTTATTCCTTGCGCCAGATGGTTCTATGATGGACATCAATCTGTAAGCCCGGAGTCAGCGATGCCTTTGCCGTCCATGAAAGATCAATTCGCTGCCCTGATCGCCGCCCCTTCGGTCAGTTGTACTCAGCCGGGGCTGGACCAGTCCAACAGTGCCGTGATCGAGCTGCTGGCGGGTTGGCTCGGCGACCTTGGATTCTCCTGCGACATCCAGCAGGTCAGCCCCGGCAAATTCAACCTGCTGGCCAGTTTCGGCAGCGGCCCCGGCGGCCTGGTACTGGCTGGCCACAGCGACACGGTGCCGTTCGACGGCGCGTTGTGGCAGACCGATCCGCTGAAGCTCACCGAGGTCGATGGCCGCTGGGTGGGCCTGGGCAGTTGTGACATGAAGGGTTTTTTCGCCTTGGTCATCGAAGCGGTCAAGCCGCTGCTGGACCAACCGTTCAAGCAACCGCTGCTGATCCTCGCGACCTGCGACGAAGAAAGCTCCATGGCCGGCGCCCGGGCCCTGGCCGATGCCGGGCGACCACTGGGGCGTGCGGCGGTGATCGGTGAGCCGACCGGCCTGCGGCCGATTCGCTTGCACAAAGGCGTGATGATGGAGCGCATCGACATTCTCGGGCGCAGCGGCCATTCCTCCGATCCGAGCCTGGGCCACAGCGCGCTGGAAGCCATGCACGATGCCATGGGCGAACTGCGCGGGCTGCGCCTGCGATGGCAACGTGAGTTCCGTAACCCGCAGTTCACCGTGCCACAACCGACCCTGAACTTCGGCTGCATCCATGGCGGCGACAATCCCAACCGCATCTGCGGCCAATGTTCCATGGAATTCGACCTGCGCCCCCTGCCGGGCATGGACCCGCAAGTGCTGCGGGCGGCGATCCAACAGAAGCTCGACCCCATCGCCGAACGCCATAAAGTCAAGATCGACTACGCACCGCTGTTCCCCGAAGTGCCACCATTCGAGCAGGCCGAAGACTGCGAACTGGTACGGGTGGCCGAGCGACTCACCGGCCATCGTGCCGAAGCAGTGGCGTTCGGCACCGAAGCGCCTTATCTTCAGCGCCTTGGCTGCGAAACCCTGGTGCTTGGTCCTGGCGATATCGCCTGTGCCCACCAGCCGGGTGAGTACCTTGAAATGTCACGTTTGCAACCTACCGTACAGCTGTTGCGTCAGTTGATCGGACATTACTGCCTGACGCCGGTCACCGCCGGCTAAATTGCCCGTATCCGGGCCCGTATTCATGAGGAGAACGCGCGTGTCGCCAAGCCTGTTCCGACGATAACCACCAGCCCGCTGTGCGTTCCGTTTCGTCTTTTTTCGGCTGTTATTTATTACAGGCCCAGGTTCATGCCCGAATACGTCAATTGGCTTCGTCACGCTTCGCCCTACATCAACGCCCACCGCGATTGCACCTTCATCGTCATGCTGCCCGGCGATGGGGTGGAACACCCTAATTTCGGCAACATCGTCCATGACCTGGTGTTGTTGCACAGCCTCGGCGTGCGCCTGGTGCTGGTCCATGGTTCGCGCCCGCAGATCGAAACCCGCCTCGCTGCGCGGGGCCTCACGCCGCATTATCACCACGGCATGCGCATCACCGATGCCGCGACCCTGGAGTGCGTGATCGACGCGGTCGGCCAGCTGCGCATCGCCATCGAGGCCCGCCTGTCCATGGACATGGCGTCCTCGCCCATGCAGGGCTCGCGGCTGCGGGTCGCCAGCGGCAACCTGGTCACTGCGCGTCCCATCGGTGTGCTCGAAGGCGTGGACTATCACCACACCGGTGAAGTGCGCCGGGTCGATCGCAAGGGCATCAATCGGCTGCTGGACGAGCGCTCCATCGTGTTGCTGTCGCCGTTGGGTTATTCCCCCACCGGAGAGATCTTCAACCTGGCCTGTGAAGACGTTGCCACACGGGCCGCCATCGACCTGGCGGCCGACAAGCTGCTGTTGTTCGGCAGCGAGCAGGGGTTGATCGGCGAAGATGGCAGGTTGGTGCGCGAGCTGCGTCCGCAGCAGGTGCCGGCTCATATACAGCGCCTGGGCAGTGACTACCAGGCCGAACTGCTGGATGCGGCGGCCCAGGCCTGCCGTGGCGGCGTGGCCCGTAGCCATATCGTCAGTTACGTCGAAAACGGTGCGCTGCTGGCCGAGCTGTTCACCCGCGATGGCAGCGGGACGCTGGTGGCCCAGGAGCAATTCGAGGTGGTGCGCGAAGCGGCCATCGAAGATGTCGGCGGCCTGCTGGACCTGATCAGCCCGCTGGAAGAGCAGGGAATCCTGGTGCGTCGTTCCCGCGAAGTGCTGGAACGCGAGATCGAACAATTCAGCGTGGTCGAGCGCGAAGGCATGATCATCGCCTGCGCGGCGTTGTACCAGATCGCCGATTCGGATGCCGGGGAACTGGCCTGCCTGGCGGTGAACCCGGAATACCGCCACGGTGGCCGGGGCGATGAACTGCTGGAGCGAATCGAAACCCGGGCCCGCGCCCAGGGGCTCAAGACGCTGTTCGTGCTGACGACCCGGACCGCCCACTGGTTCCGCGAACGTGGTTTCGAGCCCAGCAGCGTCGAGCGCCTGCCGGCGGCGCGGGCGTCGCTCTACAACTATCAGCGTAATTCGAAAATCTTTGAAAAGGCCTTGTAACCCCCTGGTCATTCCTACCTGCGGGGGACTGTCGCAGGTTGCGTCTTTTTGATTTCAAACAATGAATCGTCAGACGCATAGCGATCAAGATCGCAACCTTCGCAGTTCCCGGCGCGTAGCCAATGAGTATCTAGGGCAGGCCTCTACGCCGGGGATTTCCTTTCTGGGAGGTCCCGACAGAAAACCATTCAGTAATCAGCAGGCTGGCCGATACGCCGGGTCACGGTTGACGAAGCTTTGATGGCGGCTATATTTCCAAACGAGCTGAAAACTGTTGAAACAATTCTTTTTGGGATTATAAAAAATCCATTATCCTGCGGGCCGGTGTAGAGGGGTTAGACCATAGTCGTAGTCATAAATGCTTACGATTGACTTGTCAGTCACGGTCTGGCGCTAATCGCGCATCCGCGGAATCCGGGCGTTCGATCCGGAGCCAAAGACACACAAGAATTAGAAAACGAGAGGAGCGAAGCATGAACAAGTCCACCTTGGCCCTGGCAGTGGCCGTTGGGGTTCTGGCGCAGCAGGCAGGCGCCGCTGGTTTTATCGAGGACAGCAAGGCGTCTGTCAGTTCCCGTACGTTGTACTTTGATAACGATAACCGCGAAGGCGGTGCCGACCAGCGTGAAACCGCTACTGGCCTGAAGTTCGACTACAAGTCCGGCTTCACTCAAGGCGTCGTGGGTTTTGGTATTGATGCCCAGGCATTGGTGGGGATCCATCTCGATGGTGGTAAAGGCCAACACCCCAACAGCAATACCTTCGTCCCAAGCGACACCGATGGCTCCGCCGTGCACAACTGGAGCCGTCTGTCGGGCAACGTCAAGGCGCTGTTCTCCAAGACCGAAGCCCACCTGGGTGGTGCCCTGGCGCCTAACCTGCCAATCCTGGTCGCCAGCGACGGTCGTCTGCTGCCGCAAACCTTCGAAGGTGGCACCATCACCTCCAAGGACCTGGACAACGTAACGTTCAACGCCGGCCAACTGGAACATGCTGTTGGTCGTGCATCGAGCAACCGTACCGGCTTGGCAGTCTCTGGTGGTACCGAGGAAAGCAATCAATTCCGCTACGCCGGTGCTGATTGGAAGGTCACCAAAGACCTGACCCTGCAGTACTACTACGCCAACCTGCAGGATTACTACAAGCAGCACTTCCTGGGTGCTGTACATGTTTTCCCGATCAGCGAAGGCCAGTCGTTCAAGACAGACCTGCGTTACTTCGACAGCAGCTCGGATGGCCGCAACGGCGATGCGGGTTATGATTTCGATAACAACGGTGGCTATGCCAAAGAACAGGGTGTGGTCGATAACAAAACCTGGAGCGCCATGTTCACCTACTCCCTGGGTGGCAGTGCCTTCATGTTGGGGCACCAGCAAGTCGGTGATGACGGTGGTTTTGTTTACCTGAACCAGGGCAGCGTGCTTGACGGCAACGGCAACAATGAAGGTGCCGGTGGTTCGAGCTTCTACCTGTTCACCGATAGCATGATCAACGGATTCGTCCGCGCCGGTGAAAACACCACCTTCGGTCAATACTCCTATGACTTCACCGGTCTGGGCGTTCCTGGCCTGAAAGCCGCTGTCGCCTACTTGCATGGTGAAAACATCAAGTCCACGACCGGTGGAAGCGATTCGTCCGAGTGGGAACGCGACATGCGCTTGGATTACGTCGTCCAGCAAGGTGCTCTGAAAGGTTTCGGCACCACCCTGCGTCACGGTTCTTACCGCGGCACCGGTAGTGGTTCCGGCGCTGACCGGGATCAGACCCGCCTGATCTTCAACTACACTTACAACTTCATGTAAGACGTAGCGAAGTAAAAAAAGCCCCGCCCGGCAGTACGCCGGGCGGGGCTTTTGCGTTTTTGGGGCACGTAGCAGGTTTCGCCCCGTGCTCCCACCGTTATCGCGTGGATTCCGACGCGTCCTTACGCAGGATGAACGCGCTGAACGCCAGGAAATCCCCCAAGTGCTGGGTAATGATCGCAACCATGATCGGCAGTTGCAGAGCTTGATAGTCATGCACGGCGATGTTCCTGAAGCCCACCATGTTCTTCAGGTTTTTCACCAAACCTTCTTCCACCCAGCCACTTTGGAAAAGCAACTCGAACACATCCCGGGAGCTTTGCGGGACACCCAACCGCTCACGTCGAATCAAATGCTGCCCTATATCCAGCGCCGCTTTACATGCACGCTGGATATTCAGAACAGCCGAATCCTGGCGAGTGAAATCGGTGGCAAATGTAGCGGGATCCTTCTCGTATTCCTCCCGCACCCGGGCGATACAACGCTCGATACTCGCTGCCTTGTTGATCAGTACGTCATCGGCCATACACGCTGCCTTCTTCCTGAATATCCTTGAGCAAGCCTGCCCGAGCCTCGTCGAGAGCGGTCTTTTCGCTGAGAACAAAACACTCGAACAACCCCGCCTGTACGTCGCGGGCCCAGAGTCTCTGGCCTCGGGTCACGATCTGATATTGCATGACGGTGGTTGTCGCACGTAGGTCAATCAGATCCACCGGACTGCCAGCGATATCTGCCAAATCCCCTGAAAGCTGCCATAACGACACAGGGTCAACCTCGCCGGACAAGAGCACAGCCATATCGACATCACTGTCAGCTCCGGCGGTTCCCTGTGCATGGCTACCGAACAGGTATACCGCGAGTAAATCGGGCAAGTGATTTTGCAGATGGATCAACAAGGCTTGAGTGTTCATGCTGCCTATCCTGGCTTATCTTGAGATCGGATCAATAATTTACGGCTTAGGATGCAAGTAACCCGACAAAGAACGGCCTATAAAGACTGATCTGTATGGGTGGCCGCCTCAATGGGAAGTCGAGCTTGTAAAGATCGACTCTTTAAGGAGTTTCTAGCTACGATCAGAAGTTTTCACGCCATAGGCTTGTTGATTGTGATGCTTCTGTTTTACTTAATTGTGAGTTTAATTGGTTTTTTTGTTGTGGGGCCGCGCAAGGCATATTACTCAGTGGGTCTGTGGTTGGTCGTGGGAAATTTCCTGCGGGCTATTATGTTGCAAGCGTAGGATGTTTTTTTATCGTTGGAAGAGTCGAGTTTTGGTGGTAGACGATGAGGTTCTACTGGGTAAATTAATGACTTGAGAAGGATGGCTTTCTAAGGAAGTGCCGAAAAGGCTCCCGTGCTGTGACAGACGAAGTGAACGGTTAGGGCCGATAAGGCAGATATTTCCTCTGATGCCGAATATACCGGCAAACCTGAACGGAACCAAGGTGAGGTTATCCGAGTTATAAAATCTATGCGTGCGTGTGTCGCAAAGAAATGCACCTATTGCATCGTGTCTATTCCATGAAATTGCGCTTGAGCCTAGGTTTTTCTTCTGTCGGTTTCGTAAATTTGAATGTTCCTGTTCTTAGGTATGAAGTTTGGAGTTGAAAATGATCTATGACGTTGTTGTAGTCGGTAGCGGTGCTATAGGCGGTTCGATTGCTTTTGAGTTAGCGAGTCGAGGATTAAAAGTTTGTAGGGTTGGTGAGACGGATAGGACTAATGCCGCATCCAAAGCAGCGGGTGCGATGAACGGTTGTTTCGGCGAAGTCACCAGCGGGCTGCTTGCTAGTGGACACGGACGTTTGAAACTGGCTATGGATATCCAGGCCAAAGGTATGTGGCCACAATGGGCGCAGAGGCTTGCACAGGCCTCGGGGCTCTTCAACATACTGAGCTCTCCAAGGAGAAACAACTGATGCACGGAGCGGCAACCTCTCTTGCCTTCATTATCAAGGACCGCTCGAAGGGCGCAGCTTTGCTGGTGATCATGCTTCCGGTTCTGTTGGTGACTATCGATAACACGATCCTCAATTTCGCCTTGCCTCAAATCGCTGCTGCACTGAATCCGTCTGCTGCCGAGCAGCTGTGGATGATTGATGCCTACTCTTTGGTGCTAGCGGGGTTACTGGTCACCATGGGCAGTTCTGGAGATCGTTTTGGTCATCGGCGCATGCTTTGCCTAGGCTGTGCCGGGTTCGCTTTAGTGTCGGTTTGTATAGTTTTTTCACAGCAAGCTTGGCACTTGATTGCGGGACGGGCGCTGTTGGGGTGTTTCGGCGCAATGATTCTGCCAGCGACCCTTGCGCTGATTCGCACCGCATTCGAGGATCGTGAAGAACGACGCTTGGCGGTGGCTATCTGGGCAACCTGCCTGACCATCGGGTCGGCATTGGGGCCGTTGCTGGGCGGCGTGCTGTTGCAGTATTTCGATTGGCAATCGGTTTTCCTGGTTGCTCTACCGTTCCTGCTGCCGGTGCTGCTCTTGGTGCCGATGATCACCGAATCGCCACGGCAGTCCGGCAGATCGACTGATTACCTAAGTATCGTATTGAGCTTGGGAGCCATGACGGGCGTGATGCTGGGCCTCAAGCATCTGGCTACGGTTGGCTTCGATGGCCGGGTGTTATTCTGGGCGCTCTCTGGAGTCTTTCTGGGCGTGGTTTTTGTCCGTCGCCAGTTACGGTTGGAACAGCCACTGCTGGATCTTAAGCTATTCGCTTCTTCTGCCTTCAGTGTCTCCATTGTGACGAACCTTGTAAGCCTGGGCTTGTTGATCGGGTTCATTTTCTTTGCCACTCAATTGTTGCAACTGGTATTTGGACTTTCCCCGTTGCTGGCTAGCTTGATACTGGTGCCGGGGCAAATACTGGCGATCATCGCCGGCCTCGCTATCGTGCCTGTGGCGCAAAAAATCGCACCGAACAAGGTCATTACCGGGTGTTTACTAATTGCCGCGGCAGCCTTTTCGGTGATGGCGCTGTTTGCCGCCACTGCTCTGACGGTAGGGCTGGCTTTCGTGTTGCTCAATGTCAGCATTGCTGCAATCACTACAGTGTCCAATGACCTTGTGTTAGGCGCGGTTCCGGCCGACCGCGCCGGTAGTGCCTCGTCCGTCAGTGAGACGGCTTATGAGGTTGGCGTGGTGTTGGGTACCACATTGATTGGTGGGGGCGTAGCGGCTTTGTATCGGTTGTCGTTGGCGATACCCGAGGGAGTGGCCGAAGAAGTAGTGGCTGCAGCAGCAACCCTGGGAGGGGCGCACGCCGTCAGTCAAACTCAGTCTTCCCTTGTGGCAACGCGGATTCTGGAAATGGCCGATGGCGCGTTCAGGGAGGGGGTCATGATGACAAGCGCTCTTATGGCTGGTCTGATTGTGCTGTTTGCGTTGGTTACATACCGTTATCTGCAAGTGCGAAGCTCCCCGGATCCAGTTGAAAATCGACACCCATAGAATCAGACGATGGAGCCTAAGCCACTCATCGCGAGCAAACTTGCTTTCCTAGGGTAATACCTCGGCAAAAAAAGCCCCGCCCGGCAGCACGCCGGGCGGGGCTCTTGCGTTTCGGGTCTGGCCCACCCCTGTAGCCTTCCCCGAACCTTCTCCTCTTTTCAGCAACTCGAGGCCTTCTCGAACCTCGGAAATGATCTTGGGCCGCTATGCGCCAGGGCGCCAGTGAACAGTTTTTTATATTCATTAATGATCTAAATAAATGGGTATTCATTCTTTTTAAAGCAATGAAAACCGGTGCACAGTTGGTCCCACAACAACCATCCAGGAGCCCCACCATGAGCCTCAGACTCGGCGACATCGCCCCCGACTTCGAACAGGATTCCAGCGCCGGCAAGATCCGTTTCCACGAATGGCTCGGTGACAGCTGGGGCGTGCTGTTTTCCCACCCGGCGGATTTCACCCCGGTGTGCACCACCGAGTTGGGCCTGACCGCCAAGCTCAAGGATGAATTCGCCCAGCGCGGGGTCAAGGCCATTGCCCTCTCGGTTGACCCGGTGGACTCGCACCACAAATGGATCGAGGACATCAACGAGACCCAGAACGCCGTGGTCAATTTTCCGATCCTGGCCGATGCCGATCGCAAGGTGTCGGACCTGTACGACCTGATCCATCCCAACGCCAGCGACACGTTGACTGTGCGTTCCTTGTTCGTGATCGACCCGAACAAGAAGATCCGCCTGACCATTACCTACCCGGCCAGCACCGGGCGCAATTTCAATGAGATCCTGCGGGTGATCGACTCGCTCCAATTGACCGACAACTACAAAGTCGCCACCCCGGCCAACTGGCAGGACGGTGATGAAGTGGTGATCGTGCCGTCGCTCAAGGATGAAGAGGAACTCAAGCAGCGCTTCCCCAAGGGTTACCGCGCCGTGAAACCTTACCTGCGCCTGACCCCACAGCCCAATCGCTGAGGCAACACCTGAACCTGATCTGATGATCGTTCCCACGCTTGCGTGGGAACGCCTCAACGGACGCTCCGCGTTCGGCTTTTGGGACGCAGAGCGTCCCTGGCTGCATTCCCACGCAGAGCGTGGGGAACGATCAGTACCTGTGCACCAAGGGTTTTGGCCGTTTCGACGGCCTTTTTTATTGCGCCAAGGAAAAGACATTGCATATCTCAAAATTGCATAACCAAATGAATAAATATGATTTATGGATATATAAATCCCCTGTTATGGTTTGCCCCATACAGCGAGATCGCCCACCGCGAATCGCACGTGACAGTTAAGGAAGGGTAGGCATGTTGGTCGTCTCACTCGGTGGCAGTCCCAGTCAACGCTCCCGCTCCGGGGTGCTGCTGGAGCGGTCGCAACGCTGGTTGCAGCAGCAAGGTGTGGAAGTGGTGAGCTATCAGGTGCGCGACTTCCCGGCCGAAGATCTGCTCCATGCCCGTTTCGACAGCCCTAAGGTCGTCGACCTGCTCCAGCAGATCGAAAATGCCGACGGCCTGTTGATTGCCACGCCGGTGTACAAGGCGTCTTTTTCCGGTGCGCTGAAGACCGTACTGGACTTGCTGCCTGAACGGGCCCTGGCCCATAAGGTGGTGTTGCCGATGGCAACCGGCGGCAGCATCGCCCATATGCTGGCGGTGGATTACGCCCTCAAGCCGGTGTTGTCGGCGCTCAAGGCCCAGGAAATGCTCCATGGGATCTTTGCCGAAGACAGCCAGATCGCTTACGGCGAAGGCAGCGCCCAGGCGCAATTGGCGCCGGCCCTGCAGCAGCGCCTGGACGAGGCGCTGGAACAGTTTTTCAGCGCCATGGCCCGCCGGCCCAGGCCGCTGGACCCCAGTGTATTGAACGAACGTTTGTTGAGTGCTCGCTGGAGCATTTGAACCCCTGACACTCTGATTCAACTCACCTTACTCAGCCGCCAACGGCCCAGCAGGTGCAGCCAAAACCCCACAGCAAAAAGGAGAGGCGCCATGCGCACTGTCATTTTGCGTCGCGGGCTGGTCGCTCTGTTTGCTGCGGCTGTGTCCCTCGGCGTCATTACTCAAGCTCAAGCCGAGACCTTGCGGATCGGTTACCAGAAATACGGCACCCTGGTGCTGCTCAAGGCCAAGGGCTCGTTGGAGAAACGTCTCGCCGCCCAAGGCGTGGACGTGCAATGGACCGAGTTCCCCGGCGGTCCGCAGTTGCTGGAAGGCTTGAACGTCGGCTCCATCGACTTTGGCGTGACCGGCGAAACCCCGCCGGTGTTTGCCCAGGCCGCGGGCGCCGATCTGCTCTATGTCGCTTATGAGCCACCGGCACCCACCAGCGAAGCCATCCTCGTGCCCAAGGGGTCGGCCATCCAGTCGGTGCAAGACCTGAAGGGCAAGAAAGTCGCGCTGAACAAAGGCTCCAACGTCCACTACCTGCTGGTGCGGGCGCTGGAAGATGCCGGCCTGGAATATTCCGACATCCAGACCGTGTTCCTGCCTCCGGCCGACGCCCGCGCCGCTTTCGAGCGTGGCAGCGTCGACGCCTGGGTGATCTGGGACCCGTACCAGGCTGCCGCCGAACAGCAATTGCAGGCACGCACCCTGCGTGACGGCAAGGGCATCGTCGATAACCACCAGTTCTACCTCGCCACCAAACCCTATGCGCAAAAGAATCCTCAGGTCATCACGACGCTGGTGGAAGAGGTGCGCGCAGTGGGGGAGTGGTCCAAGGCCAATCCTGACGACGTGACCAAGCAGGTCTCGCCGCTGCTGGGCCTGCCTGCCGACATCACCCTGACGTCGGTGAAACGCCAAGGCTACGGGGCGTTGTTCCTTACGCCGGAGGTGGTGGCGGCGCAGCAGAAAATCGCCGACAGCTTCTATCAGCTCAAATTGATTCCCAAGCCCTTGAGCATCAAGGACGTGATCTGGACGCCGCCGGCGGCCGTTGCGAAAGCGCAGTAATTCGATCCCTTAGGAGACCACTCCATGAGCCTCAATATTTTCTGGTTCCTGCCTACCCACGGTGACGGCCACTACCTTGGCACCGCCGAAGGCGCCCGCGCCGTCGATCACGGCTACTTGCAACAGATCGCCCAGGCAGCGGATCGACTGGGTTTCGGTGGCGTGCTGATCCCCACCGGGCGTTCCTGCGAGGACTCCTGGCTGGTGGCCGCTTCGTTGATTCCCGTGACCCAGCGCCTGAAATTCCTCGTCGCCCTGCGCCCCGGGATCATTTCCCCGACGGTGGCCGCGCGTCAGGCTGCGACCCTCGACCGGTTGTCCGGCGGGCGGGCGCTGTTCAACCTGGTGACCGGCGGCGACCCGGATGAGTTGGCCGGCGACGGCCTGTTCCTTGACCACGAACAACGCTACCAGGCGTCGGTGGAATTCACTCGTATCTGGCGTCGGGTGCTGGAAGGCGAAACCGTGGATTACGACGGTGAGCACATCAGTGTGAAGGGCGCCAAGCTGCTCTACCCACCGATCCAGCAACCGCGTCCGCCGCTGTATTTCGGCGGCTCGTCGGAAGCCGCCCAGGACTTGGCAGCCGAGCAGGTGGAGATGGTGCTGACCTGGGGCGAGCCGCCAGCAGCCGTCGCGGAAAAAATCCAACAGGTGCGGGCCAAGGCCGCGAAGCTCGGTCGCACCGTACGCTTCGGCATCCGCTTGCATGTGATCGTGCGCGAGACCAATGCCGAGGCCTGGCAAGCGGCCGACCGGCTGATCTCCCACCTGGACGACGAGACCATCGCTCGGGCCCAGGCTTCCCTGGCGCGCTTCGACTCAGTGGGCCAGCAACGCATGGCCGCCCTGCACGGTGGCCGTCGCGACAAGCTGGAAGTCAGCCCCAACCTCTGGGCCGGCGTCGGCCTGGTGCGTGGCGGCGCGGGTACGGCGCTGGTGGGCGATGGCCCGACCGTGGCGGCGCGGGTCAAGGAATACGCCGGGCTTGGCATCGACACCTTCATCTTCTCCGGTTATCCGCACCTGGAAGAGTCCTATCGCGTGGCGGAACTGCTATTCCCCCACCTGGACGTGGAGCGCCCGGAACTGCCGAAAAGCCAAGGTTATGTGAGCCCGTTCGGTGAAATGGTCGCCAACGATATTCTTCCCAAAGCCGCGTCCCAGAGCTGAGGCGGCCATGAAGAAAATCATCCACAACCTCGCGCCCTGGGCGGTGCCGCTGCTATTGCTGGCGGTATGGCAACTGTCGGTGTCGACCGGTTGGTTATCCACGCGGATCCTGCCGGCACCCGTGGCCGTGATCGAGGCCGGGGTCAATCTGGTGCGCAGCGGCGAGATCTGGACGCACCTGGCGATCAGCGGCTGGCGGGCAGCAGTCGGATTCCTGATCGGCGGCGGCATCGGCCTGGCCCTGGGCTTCATCACTGGTTTGTCGAAATGGGGCGAGCGTCTGCTGGACAGTTCCGTGCAAATGCTCCGGAACATCCCGCACCTGGCGCTGATTCCGTTGGTGATCCTGTGGTTTGGCATTGATGAGTCGGCGAAGATTTTCCTGGTGGCGCTGGGGACGTTGTTCCCGATCTACCTCAACACCTACCACGGCATTCGCAACGTCGACCCGGCACTGGTGGAAATGTCCCGCAGCTACGGTTTGTCTGGCTTGCGCCTGTTTCGCCAAGTGATCCTGCCTGGCGCCCTGCCTTCGATCCTGGTGGGCGTGCGCTTTGCCCTGGGTTTCATGTGGCTGACGCTGATCGTGGCGGAAACCATCTCGGCCAGCGCCGGCATCGGCTATCTGGCTATGAATGCCCGGGAGTTCCTGCAGACCGATGTGGTGGTGTTGGCGATTCTTCTCTACGCCGTGCTGGGCAAATTGGCCGACCTTGCCGCCCGTGGGCTTGAGCGGGTCTGGCTGCGTTGGCACCCGGCCTACCAGGTGGACAAGGGAGGTGCCGCATGACCGCCCAACAACCTCCGCGCCTGCGGCGTGGCATCCCGCTGGCAGTGCGCAAGCTGCAAAAAACCTTCGGTACACGCCAGGTGTTGCGTGACATCGACCTGCATATCCCGGCCGGACAGTTCGTGGCCGTGGTCGGTCGCAGTGGCTGTGGCAAAAGTACCTTGCTGCGGTTGCTGGCCGGTCTCGATCAACCCACCGACGGCCAACTGTCGGCGGGCTCGGCAGCGTTGAGTGCCGCGCAACAGGACACGCGGTTGATGTTCCAGGAAGCGCGTTTGCTGCCTTGGAAAAAAGTCATCGACAACGTCGGCCTTGGACTAAAAGGCAACTGGCGCCCGCAGGCGCTGCAAGCACTGGAAGCCGTCGGTTTGGCCGACCGTGCCCATGAGTGGCCGGCGGCGCTGTCCGGCGGGCAGAAACAACGAGTGGCCCTGGCCCGCGCGCTGATTCATCAGCCACGCCTGTTGCTGCTCGATGAACCCTTGGGGGCGCTGGACGCACTGACCCGCATCGAGATGCAGCAACTGATCGAAAATCTCTGGCAGCAGCACGGCTTCACGGTGTTGCTGGTGACCCACGATGTTAGCGAGGCGGTAGCGATTGCCGATCGGGTGATCCTGATCGAGGCCGGCCAGATCGGCCTCGACTTGCCTATCGACCTGCCGCGCCCACGGGTTCGCGGCTCTCATCGCCTGGCGAGCCTGGAAACCGAAGTCCTCAACCGCGTGCTGTCCTTGCCTGGCCAACCGCCGGAACCCGAACCTGTTTCACCCTTGCCCACGCAGTTGCGTTGGGCGCAATAACTTCATCCATACAGGAATCGACACCATGACTATCAAAGCCATCAACGTACGCAACCAGTTCAAAGGCACCATCAAGGAAATCGTCGAAGGCGACGTGCTGTCGGAAATCGACGTGCAGACCGCGTCGGGCATCGTCACATCGGTCATCACCACCCGCTCGGTCAAGGAGCTGGAGCTGGCGATTGGCAGCGAAGTGATTGCCTTCGTCAAATCCACCGAGGTGTCGATCGCCAAGTTGTGAGCGATGGTTCATCCGCAGCCCCGGACGGCGTGAGCTCTTCGGGGCTTTTACTTGCAGTCAACTCTTGCTCAGCCAGCCTTTTCGTCGAGATAAGACGCGGAATGTTGTGCCATTCGCGATAAGGCGTATTCGTTCGCCAACCGTAAGTAGCAAGGCAACTGGCGCGTCGAGAAAGATCAAGTTCGTCGACGAGCCAGTAAGCACTTTCAACTAGCGCAGCCAACCCTTGCGCTTGATATAAACAAGCGGGAGAACCGCAGCCGAAAGTGTCAGCCCCATTGAATAGATGAAACCGTGCTCCCACGAAAGCTCCGGCATTACCGCGAAGTTCATGCCGTAGAACGTGCCAACCAGGGTGGGCGGCAGGAAAACGGCGGTGATGATGGTGAACACCTTGACGATTTGGTTCTGTTTTATGTTGAGAATGTTCGTCACGGCATTTTGCAGGTACCGTACTTTTTCGTGTTCGAAGTAGGCATGCTCCTTGACGCCCGCAACG
This sequence comes from Pseudomonas sp. NFACC46-3, assembly GCF_900114515.1. NCBI lineage: Bacteria > Pseudomonadati > Pseudomonadota > Gammaproteobacteria > Pseudomonadales > Pseudomonadaceae > Pseudomonas > Pseudomonas sp. NFACC46-3. Next base: position 3,679 of record NZ_FOTH01000013.1, on the reverse strand, counting down.
TCGGCTGTGAGTTCATTCACAAGGCCCTGCAAATCAGCTTCGGTGGTGTTGTCCACCTCGCTGCTCAGGTATCGCACTGTGCGTGCAAGCGAGAGTTGTGCCTCAATACAGAGAGAGATCAGCTCTTCCTTGTCGTTGAGTGCGCGCATCGTTTCGATCAGGTCCGGTACGCCCAACTCCTTACCATTCGCGTTGTAGCCATCGGAGATTTCGGAGATATCCTCGGTACTCCTCTCCAACTCGTCGGCAATACGGTCGATGACAGCGTCAGCGCCGTCGTTGGCCATCTGTAGTAACACTCGAAGTATTGCCTTCGGACTTTGGGTATTGGCCGGCTTTCGGCGCAAGCGCTGAAGGGCGACATCAAAAGGGCGGAAGTGCGCGTCATCGCAGAGAATCGCTACCACCTGCTCACCCAAGACAAAGGTCACGCCTCCAAAATGCGGGGTCCCGCTTGCATCCAATGCAAGCAGTTTCGAGCGCATGTACAGAAAATGACCATCCTCTATGACGCTACTGTTTTTCGGGGCGGTTTCGATGCCAAAACGCTGTTGTAGATTCGCGCTTTCTTCGACCGTTGGTGCGTTTACCTCAAGCCAAACGACCTCATGATCATGCTCCGGCTGAGGTAACCCCTGAGCGATGGAAAGTGTTGCGTGATTGTTGATAATGCTGCGGATCATGTCTGATTACTCGTAGATGGGGCATTGTATGAGCAATGCCCTACTTGGACGTTGGATTGAGCTCGCTGTGGGAAGGCGAGGTTGATGATGTCGTGGTTTCCTGGTCCGGTGGCTGCATGTAGTGCACCGCCGTCATGACTATTGCGAGCACCAGATACAACACGATCACCGCAACGATCACTTCGTTCTCAAGGCTGGTGCGGTTTGGCGGCTTCTTTTTCATGGCAAGCTCCTGGGTTCGTCTTTACGGAGGGGGAATAAAACCGGAGGACGAGTTGCTGGTGTCTCCGGTGTGTGCTGACGCCGACGGTGCGGCGTATATCGGCAGGGTGTTTACTCGTCTTGCAGATTGCTGTTGAGCAGTTGCCAACGTACAGAACTCACCCCTTTTTCCAGGCTCACCCGGCTGGCCAACTGTTCCAGTTGTGCCGGGCTTGCGGGCGTGCCGATAAGTTCAGCGCGTACTTCGAGTTTGTCCGGGTTGGCCAAGTCTTCACTGTGCAGTGATTGCAAGCGCAGCGCGCTTCCGCTCAAGCCATGCAGGACGAGGGTGCGCACATGCACTTCATCCTCCGCCCGGCAGACAATGTTGAAAGTAAAGCGCTGATCAACTTCAACGGCGGCGGCTGCGCCCTGGCGATTGATGCGCTGGGCGGCCTCGCGTAGGAGGATGTTGGCGCAGAGCACCACCAGCGTTCCGATGGCGGCCTCCAGCATATGTCCCATGCCTGACAAAATGCCTATTGCAGCGGAGCACCAAAGCGTCGCGGCAGTATTGAGACCCCGCACATTCAGGCCTTCGCGCATAATCACGCCGGCACCCAGAAAGCCAATGCCTGAAACGACTTGAGCGGCTATCCGCGCGGCTCCCGAGCTGTCACCGGTGGCGGTAAGTAGTGAAACCATGACGAACAAGGCCGCGCCGGTCGAAACCAGGGCATTGGTACGCAATCCAGCCAGACGCTGGCGTAGTTGACGTTCGGCACCTACCAGGGCGCCTAGAGTGAGCGCGACGGTCACGCGCAGAAAAAAGATTGTCCAATCCATTATTCACTTCCATACCGACGATTTGTTCGCAGAGCGAACAGAGTTTTGGGAATGGATCGCGAAGGCTGAGCGAAGGCCCACAGATGCGCTAAGCACTTGCGTGCTGGCACTGGGCGAGTTCATGGGGAAGGAGGCTTTGAATCCCGAGCCGGGACCGAAATACCACTATCCGCCGTAAGACGGCAAGACAGTGGCAGAGAGGGGTTCTGCTGGACTAGCTTGCCGTTTTAGCCTGTCGTGATCGACTGGGGTAACTGTCCAAGACTGGACTCCTGTGTGGACTAAAAAGCGGGGGCGAAAGTAAATTCTTTAGATGCAGAAATCAAGAAACAGCCGGGGGGGATTTGTTTCAGTTCGCGTCAGACATTGTCCCCCGGTCGCTATCACCACCCGCTCGGTCAAGTAGCTGTAATTGGCCATCGGCAACGAAGTGATTGCCTTCGTCAAATCCACCGAGGTGTCGATCGCCAAGTTGTGAGCGATGGTTCACCCGCAGCCCCGGACGGTGTGAGCTCTTCGGGGCTTTTTTGTTTTTTGGGCCCTGGCTGCATTGTTGATCGTTCCCACGCTCTGCGTGGTAATGGCTCTACGGACGCTCCGCGTTCGGCTCTTTGGGGACGCGGAGCGTCCCTGGCTGCATTCCCACGCGGAGCGTCACTAGTGTCCGGTAAAAACTGAAGGGGGAGCTTGCTCCCCCTTGCTGTGCCTGCGTCTTAAGCAATAATCAGGTTTTTCAGACTCGATTTTCGCCCATGTTCAGCAGCACGCGATTTGCACAAATGCTCCAGGCCCTTCCTCATCAGCTCTTCAAGGCAGCCGTCAAACGCTGTGGTGCTGATCGTTACGCTAAGCAGTTCACTTCCTGGGATCTACTTATCACGCTGATTTACGGTCAGCTTGTCCAAGCTAAAAGCTTGCGCACGTTGGCGACAGCTTCACAGTCGCTGGAACCCCATCGTTATCACCTAAACGCCAAGAACATGGTGCGTTCAACCCTTTGCGATGCCTTGAGTAAGCGCAGCTCTGAACCGTTTCGCCTGGCCTGCGAGCACCTGCTTCAAGGTGTTGGTCGCAAACAGCGCAAGTCGCTCGAAGCGATGATCACCTTGATCGATTCGACCTCAATCAGCCTGCGTGGACCCGGTTTTGACGAATGGACCACCGCGACGAAAACCCGCATAACTCAAGGCCTGAAGGTGCATGTGGCAATCGATCCACGGCAAACAGCCCCGACTTACGTGAACATCACCGCCGCCAACGTCAACGATCTGAGCGATGCCCTGACCATGCCTCTTGAAGCGGGTATGACATACGTTTTCGATAAGGGTTACTGCGACTACAACTGGTGGTACCAGATCGATCAGTTGGGCTCTTTCTTCGTCACACGGCTGAAAAAAAACGCCAACCTGAAGCAGGTAGAAAGCTTGAGAAAAGACGATGCACCGGAATTCATTGAGGCAGACGAATCGGTGCTGTTCGGTAAGAAATACCTGAACACTCGACGTCCGAATCACTATCAGGATCAGGCTGTGCGCCGGATTCAGGTTCGTCGAGACGACCATGAAACGCCACTGGTGCTGGTTACCAATGACTTCTCTCGCTCAGCTGAGGAGGTCGCTGATCTGTACAAACAACGTTGGCAGATCGAGTTGTTTTTCAAGTGGATCAAGCAAAACCTCAAGTTAAAACGATATTTCGGCTTCTCCGAAAATGCCGTTCGTCTGCAGATCTACAGCGCCTTGATTACCTACCTTTTGCTGCACCTTTATCAGCACCGCTCAGGATGTTCGGGGCCTATTTCAGACTTTGCTATTAGGCTGACCCACAGCTTGTTCGAACGCCCATTGAGCATCGAACGCCTTGAAGACCGAAGGCAGAAGCAAACAGAGCTGAAGGCTACCCAAGGTAACCTTCAGCTCTGAAAAGATTTTACCGGACACTAGTGACGC
>NZ_FOTH01000050.1:0-29383 GCF_900114515.1 Pseudomonas sp. NFACC46-3 | reverse complement strand
GATCTCCCAGGGTAATTCGCGCGACCTTCCTGCTTATGCCTGTCGGATCTACGTCACAGCGTTCCGTGCAAGTATTGGGCTTTGGCAATTTTGGCTACCTTACCCCGCTGCACCGCCTAATCCGCTTCCTGTTCGTCAGGCCAGCATTTTGCCTCGGGCTTCCTTCAGATTCGCAGTCACCCGCGACACCCTTGCCTCTGGCTAACACTTCCCCTTGCCGGGTGTGTAGAGGACTTTCACCTCCAAGTCACCAGCGTGACCACCACAGCCAAGCTGGTTGCGCTTGCGCGCAACGCGCCATGCCTGGCGCACCAAAAAAAGCCCCGCATCTCTCAATGCGGGGCTTTTTCATTCAACGCCGAATCAGTTGGCCGTCACGACCGCCTGACCGCTCATTGCCACGTCCAACAGCTCGCGGTTGGCGACCGCGTACATGGCGTAGTCGGTACCGCTGGCAGCACGGATGTCCACCAGCATGGCACGCCAGCGCTCGACCATTTCGTGGTGCTGCTCCAGCCACAGTGCCAGGCGAGTTTCCACGTCCTGGGCGCCATCGCCCTCTTGCAGGACCGAGATGGTGATCGCCCGCTGTTGCCAGTCGACATCATCACGGAACGCTTCACGGGCCAGTGCCTGCCAGTTGTTTTCCACCGGCAGTGCGCTGATCTGTTGCAGGTACCAGGTGATGTCCAGGGCGCTGCCCACGGCGAAGTAGGCCTTGGCCACATCGGCGGCGTTCTGGCCGGTGACGTCGGACGCCTCGATGATCGGCAGCAAGGTGTACAGGTGCGTCGTGCCGGCAACCATGCGCGCCAGCAGCTCCGGCACACCAGCGGCCACGTAGGCCTGGTAGCGGGTCTGCCAACCTTCGCGGGTCGGACCTTCCAGCAGTTCGTCGAGCTTGAGGCCCAACGCCGCCAGGTGCGGACCGAAGTGCGCCACGTCACGGGCAGCGTTCTGCTCGTTGCGGCGGCTGCGCAGGAACCAGCGCGTGGCGCGACGACCCAGGCGCATCAGCTCGTCCATCAGCTCCAGTTGCACGTCGGCGGACACCTGGTGGTCCAGGGCTTCGATCTGCCGGAACCAGTGCGGGAGATGGAAAATATCGCGCACGATCACATAAGCGCCCGCCACGTTCGCCGGGCTCATGCCCGTCGACTCCTTGAGCCGTTGCACGAAGGTGATGCCCATGTGGTTGACCAGGTCGTTGGCGATCTGGGTGCTGACGATCTCGCGCTTGAGGCGATGGCGACGCATGGCCTCGGAGAACTTGCTCACCAGTGTCGGCGGGAACGCCGTCTCCATGTCACGGGTCAGGTAGTCGTCGTCCGGTACCAGGGAGTTGAGCAGCGCTTCCTTGAGGTCGATCTTGCTGTAGGAGATCAGCACCGACAGTTCGGCACGGGTCAGGCCATGGCCCGCCGCGACACGTTCGGCCAGCTGTTCTTCGGTCGGCAGGAACTCGATGGCGCGATCCAGCTTGCCACGGGCTTCCAGGTCGTTCATCAGGCGCTTGTACTCGGCGATCCGCACAAAGGCGCGACGGGCCGCCAGGGACAGGGCCTGGGTCTGCTTGTAGTTGTTGCCCAACACCAGGCCACCGACTTCGTCGGTCATGCTCGCCAGCAACTGGTTGCGTTGCTTGTCGGTCATGTCGCCGGCCTGCACCACTTCGTTGAGCAGGATCTTGATGTTCACTTCGTGGTCGGAGCAGTCCACGCCGCCGGCGTTGTCGATGAAGTCGGTGTTGGAACCGCCGCCATTGAGGCCGAACTCGACGCGACCCAGTTGGGTCATGCCCAGGTTGCCGCCCTCGCCCACGACCTTGCAGCGCAGTTCGTTGCCGTTCACGCGCAGTGCGTCGTTGGCCTTGTCGCCGACATCGGCGTGGCTTTCAGTGCTGGCCTTGACGTAGGTGCCGATACCGCCGTTCCACAACAGATCCACCGGTGCCTTGAGCAAGGCATTGAGCAGTTCGGTCGGGGTCAGTTTGTCGGCCTTGATGTCGAAGCGTTCTTTCATCTGTGGCGAGATGGCAATGCTCTTCGCGCTACGCGAGAAGATACCGCCGCCTTCGGACATGATGCTGGTGTCGTAGTCGGTCCAGGCCGAACGCGGCAGATCGAACAGGCGCTGGCGCTCGGCAAAGCTGCTGGCAGGCTCCGGGTTCGGGTCGATGAAGATGTGCAGGTGGTTGAAGGCCGCGACCAGTTGCAGCTTGTCGGACATCAACAAGCCGTTGCCGAACACGTCGCCGGCCATGTCGCCGACACCCACCACGGTGATGCTGTCTTCCTGGACATTGATGCCGCGTTCGCGGAAGTGGCGCTGCACGCCGACCCACGCGCCCTTGGCGGTGATGCCCATTTTCTTGTGGTCGTAGCCAGCCGAACCGCCGGAGGCGAACGCATCGCCGAGCCAGAAGCCATAGTCGATGGCGATACCGTTGGCGATGTCGGAGAAGGTCGCAGTGCCCTTGTCCGCCGCCACCACCAGGTACGGGTCATCGTCGTCATGACGCACGACGTTGGCCGGCGGTACCAGCACGCCGTCCTTCAGGTTGTCGGTGATGTCCAACAGGCCCGAGATGAAGATGCGGTAGCAGGCGATGCCCTCGGCCGCGATCTCGTCCCGGCTGCCGCCCAACGGCAGGCGACGTGGCAGGAAACCGCCCTTGGCGCCCACCGGCACGATCACCGAGTTCTTCACTTGCTGGGCTTTTACCAGGCCGAGCACTTCGGTGCGGTAGTCTTCTTCACGATCGGACCAGCGCAAGCCACCGCGAGCCACGTTGCCGAAGCGCAGGTGCACGCCTTCGACCCGTGGCGAGTAGACGAAGATCTCGAACTTCGGTACGGGCTTGGGCAGTTCCGGGATCAGGTGCGGGTTGAACTTGAAGCTGAAGTAGGACTTGTTCTGGCCGTTGGCGTCGGTCTGGTAGAAGTTGGTCCGCAGGGTGGCCTTGATCAGGTCCAGGTAGCGACGCAGGATGCGGTCTTCGTTGAGCACCTGGACGTCGTCCAGGGCCGAGAGAATCGCTTGCTCCAGGCGCAGTTGCTTGTCTTCCAGGTCATCGCCGGTGAGTTTGCGCGCCAGGTAGAAGCGGGTCTTGAACAACCGGGTCAACTCGCGAGCGATGTCGGTGTGGTTGTTCAGGGTGCTGGCGATGTAACCCAGGTCGAAGCCCAGGCGGATCTGCTTCAGGTAACGGGCATAGGCACGCAGCAGCGCCACGTCGCGCCATGGCAGGCCGGCGGTCAGCACCAGGCGGTTGAAGGCATCGTTCTCGGCATCGCCACGCACGATGTGGACGAAGGCGTCCTGCAAGGTGTCGTTGAGTTGCTGGATATCCAGGTCCAGGCCTTCGGCGGCGGTGAACGCGAAGTCATGGATCCAGAACTCGCGGCCATTGGTGTGGCGCAGGCGGTACGGGAATTCACCCAGCACGCGCAGGCCGAGGTTTTCCAGGATCGGCAGCACGTCGGACAGCGCCAGTGGCGTATCGGCGTGATACAGCTTGCAGTGCAGCTCACGCTGGCCAGAGACCTGGCCCAGCGGCTGGTAGAAGCTCATGACCAGCGGATTTTTTTCGCTCAGGCTCAGCAGGTGCTGCATGTCGACCACGGCCGAGTGCGCAGCAAAGCGCTCGCGGTAGCCGGCCGGGAAACCTTTCGGGAAATCCGACAGCACGTTGGTGCCCTGGGCTTCACCGAAGCTCTCGACGACCAGGCTGGCGTAGTCGTCCTTCCAGCTGCGGCAGGCCTGCACGACTTCTTTTTCCAGCAGCAACGGGTCGATGTCGATGCGGTTCTTCGGGTCCACCCGCAGGATCAGTTGTACACGGGCCAGTACGGATTCGGAGAAGAAGGTCCAGAACTCGCAGTCCGAGGCCTTCAGGCGATCCATCAGTACTTGCTGGATCTTCTGGCGCACTTCGGTGGAATAGATATCACGTGGCACGTAGGCCAGGCAGTAGCAGAAACGGCCATACGGGTCTTTGCGCAGGAACACGCGGATCTTGTTGCGTTCCTGGATCTGCACGATGGACATGACAGTGCTGAACAGCTCGTCCACCGGGGTCTGGAACAGGTCGTCACGGGGCAGCACTTCGACCACCTGGGCCAGTTCCTTGCCCAGGTGCGCCTTGGCCTGGAAGCCCGAGCGACGCTCGATTTCCGCGACCTTGCGGCGGATGTACGGGATGGCCCGCACGCTCTCGCCATACACCGAAGAGGTGTACAGGCCCATGAAGCGGCATTCCTTGATGACCTTGCCGTCGGCGTCGATTTCACGGATCGACACGTAGTCCGGATAGGCCGGACGGTGTACGCGGCTCGGGTGCGCGGCCTTGGCGAACGACAGCGGCGTCGGTTCGCGCAGGTAATTGACGGCGTAGTCTTCGATGCGCAGGTCTTCGGCGGTCAGGCCGGCGCGCAGCAATTTGGTCAGGCCCAGGAACGAATCGGGGTTGTACTCGATGTGGCCACCATCGGCCTCGTCACGAACCACGAACTCTTCGTAGCCCAGGAAGGTGAAGTGGTTACCCACCAGCCATTCCAAGAAGCTCTTGATCTCGCTCTTTTCATCAGCGTCGATGGCATAGGCGCTGCTGTCCAGGCTGTCGAGGATTTCCTGGACCTTGGCTTTCATCGGTTCGAAGTCGGCCACGGCCACGCGCACTTCGCCCAGCACTTGCTCAAGTTCCTTGCTCAGGACGTTGAGTTCGGCGGCGTTGGCGCAGCGGTCGATCTCCAGGTACATCAACGACTCTTGCAGGATGTCGTCGCCCTGGGTGCCTTTTGGCAGGATTTCCAGCAACTCGCCCTTGCTGCCGCGACGCACGCTCAGCACGGTGGTTTGCAGGGTATGAATGCTGTAGCCGCGACGGTTCAGCTCGGTGCGGACCGAGTCCACCAGGAATGGCAGGTCGTGGTGCAGCACTTCCACGGCCGTGTGGGTCGACTGCCAGCCGTGGCGTTCGTAATCGGGGTTGTAGACGCGCACCTGCGGCTGCGCGTGATCGAAGCGCTCAAGCAGGCGCCAGGCAGACAGGGTGCAGCCGGCGAGGTCGGACAACCGGCGCTGGGTAAGTTCATCGAGGGAAATGATGCCGAAGAATTGTTCAGCGAACAGCGCCACTTGTGGCAGTGCCTGTTCACTGATGTGCTGCGCCAGTGCCGCTTGCAGTTGATGCTGGAAGTCGGCCTTGCTGGCTGCGGTGAAGAACGCCATCTGTGGTACTCCGCTTGGGCTTGTTATTGATGAAAGCGTCGCGTGCAACCCCTTGCGGGGTTATCGGCCATCCCGTTCCTGATTCTCGGGCAGAGGAAACAGGATGACAGGTGGATGAAGCTGGACAGGACCCGCAGGTCACATCCTTTTCCATGTAATTTCATGTCATGGGCACCTGCAAAAAACACCCGTGGGATGGCCTTTGCAGGTGCACATCCGTTGCGCAGCTTAACGAGTGCGACAACCTGCCTGCTTGCAGCGCTGCGACATATTCGGTCATCGGCTAGCTAAACAGCCCGTGCGCATCGAACAACCCTAGCAGCCCAAGGGCCAAACGGCACCTGGCGGCGTGAAATCATCGCTGGATCCTGCGTCTGGCAGCGGTAATCCAGCAGAAATTCCTCCCGGCTGGCAAAATCCACCTTTTACTCCCCCGCAGGGCTCATCGAGCCAGGAGCCATCACCATGCAAATGACCACCGCCCTTCTGATCGCCAACCCGTGCGACGAAGAAGAAGACAACATGGCCATGCTCTGCTGCCATAGCGCCCAGGGCGACATGTTCCTGATGTCCCGCTACCCCGACGAAGACGCACTGGAAATCACTCTGGATGGCGAGCCTTCGACACTCGATGGCGTGAAGGTGACCCTGAGCCCGACCCTGCTGAAGATCGAAATCGCCGCAGCGGACGCCGATGCCCTGAATGGCGATGATGTGCTGGAAATCATTCATAACAGCGATGCGGCGGACCTGGCGGAAGTGGAACTGACGTTGCAGAACATTCTCCGGGGCACCGGGACTTATATAAGTCAGCTCTGAGCTCAGCAGCGCCAGGGATTCAGGATAGGAGTCGGGCAGCTCTTGTGGCGAGGGAGCTTGCTCCCGCTGGGCTGCGCAGCAGCCCCAAAAACCACACACCACGATCTGACAGCCAAACCGCGCCAGCACGAATGGCGACTGCTGCGCAGCCGAGCGGGAGCAAGCTCCCTCGCCACACTGGTTCGCGTGAGCCTTCCCACCACATCCTACCCACGCTGCGGCTCCTTACCACGAGGTGAATCACCGTCGGTCGCTCTCGTATCAAGACGCCCTTGACGACCGACTGGATTCTGAGGTTTCCTGAAACCGGTTTCAGAGCCGCTAAATAATTCCAATAAGCAGGTTTCTATCCGTGAATTCTTTCTCCGCCGCCCAGCGCAGCCGCGTGACCATGCTTGACGTCGCCGAACGCGCCGGGGTCTCCAAGGCCAGTGTCTCGCGCTTCATTGGCGAGGACCGCGCCCTGCTCTCCGAGGCCATCGCCCGGCGCATCGAGCAGGCAATCAATGAGTTGGGCTATCGTCCCAACCAGATGGCCCGCGGCCTCAAGCGTGGGCGCACACGCCTGATCGGCATGCTGGTGGCCGATATCCGCAACCCTTATTCAATTGCCGTGATGCATGGCGTGGAAACCGCCTGCCGTCGCCATGGCTACAGCCTAGTGGTGTGTAACACCGATCGCGATGACGAGCAGGAGCGCCAGCACCTGGCGTTGTTGCGCGCCTACAATATCGAAGGGCTGATCGTGAACACCCTGGGGCATCACCGTGAGGAACTGCTCGAACTGCGCAGCGAGATGCCGCTGGTGCTGGTGGATCGCAAGGTTGATCGGCTCGAAAGCGACCTGGTGGGACTGGATAACCCGGCCGCCGTCGCGATGGCGCTCGACCACCTTGAACAACGGGGTTACCGCGATCTGCTCCTGGTCACCGAGCCCTTCGACGGCACCAGCTCGCGGATCGAGCGGGTCGACAGTTTCAAGGCCGGCATCGAGCGCCGCCCTGCCCTGACCGGCGCCGTGGTGGAAACCTGTGACCGGTTGACCGCCCGCATCGAGGCCTTCCTTGCCCAGCCGGGCGCTGGCCCCAAGGCACTGTTCTGCGCCAACGGCATTGCTGCGTTGGCCGCCACTCAAGCCTTGCGCGACCTGGGTTGCCATTTGTTCGACGACGTAGGCCTGATCGCCCTCGACGATCTGGATTGGTACCCGTTGGTGGGCAGCGGCATCACCGCCCTGGCCCAACCCACCGCCGAGATCGGCGCCAGCGCTTTCGAATGCCTGCTCAAGCGCTTGCGCGGTGACAACGGGCCGGTGCGGACCCTGGATTTTGCGGCGCGGCTGATTGAGCGTGGGTCGACGCTTGGGAATGGTCGGTGATGGTGAGGGCCCTATCGCGAGCAAGCTCGCTCCCACAGGGATCTTCAGTGCGCCACAGATCCCGTGTGGGAGCGAGCTTGCTCGCGATGAGGACCTGAAGCACACCCCCCTTTTTTTAAATAAAACTGAAACCGGTTTCAGAGGTGCAATAACAATGAACAAACCACCCGTTTCCATCAGCCTTTCCAGCTACGGTGCCGACCTGGTACGGCAACAAGGCCAAGGCCATTTCATCGATCTGCTGGCCGCCGCCGGCGCCTCGCGCATCGAATGGCGCGAAGAATTGCTCACCACCGAACAGCCCGCCGAGCTGGCCGCTCGCGCTTGCGCCCAGGGGCTGCAAAGTGTTTTCTCGTCACCACTGGAGCTGTGGCTCGCCGGGCAGTCCAGGCCCAACCCGGCCCTGGCACTGACCCTGCAACGGTCCGAGGCTTTCGGCTCGGCATGGCTAAAAGTCTCCCTCGGGCACTTCACCGGCTCCCATGACCTGTCGGCACTGGCGGATGTGCTCGGCGCAAGCCCGGTGCAGTTGCTGGTGGAAAACGACCAGACCTTGCAAGGCGGACGGATCGAACCGTTGCAACGTTTCTTCACCGCTGCCGAAGAGCATGCATTGCCCGTCGGTATGACCTTCGACATCGGCAACTGGCAATGGCAGGACCAATCGGCCGCCGTCGCCGCCCGACAGCTCGGACGGTATGTGGCTTACGTGCATTGCAAGGCAGTGGCCCAGCGCGCCGACGGCAAACTGGTCGCCGTACCTCCGGCCATGACCGACCTGCACCTGTGGGAGCAACTGCTCAAGCACATGCCCGTCGGTGTAATGCGCGCCGCCGAATACCCGCTACAAGGCGAAGACTTGCTGCAATTGACCGCTGAACATGTCGCCACCCTTGCCCGCCTCGGGCAACCACGCCGGGAGCCTGCCCATGCCTGAGTTCGATGTGCTGTCGTTCGGCGAAACCATGGCGATGCTGGTGGCCGACCAGCGCGGTGACCTGGCCAGCGTCGACCAGTTCCACAAGCGCATTGCCGGGGCCGACAGCAACGTGGCCATCGGTTTGTCGCGCCTGGACTTCAAGGTCGCGTGGCTGAGCCGGGTTGGCGCCGATTCCCTGGGACGCTTCGTCGTGCAGACACTGGAAAACGAAGGCCTGGATTGTCGTCACGTGGCGGTCGATCCAACGCACCCCACCGGATTTCAGTTCAAGTCCCGTACCGACGATGGCAGCGACCCGCAAGTCGAGTATTTCCGTCGTGGCTCGGCGGCCAGTCATCTGTCGATCGATTCCATCGCGCCATCGCTGCTTGAAGCCCGTCACTTGCACACCACCGGCATCGTCCCGGCGTTGTCGGTCACGGCCCGCGAGATGTCCTTTGAATTGATGAGCCGTATGCGCGCGGCCGGCCGCAGCCTGTCGTTCGACCCCAACCTGAGGCCAAGCCTTTGGGGCAGCGAGTCGACGATGATCACTGAAATCAATCGCCTCGCCGCCCTCGCCCACTGGGTCTTGCCAGGGCTCGGCGAAGGCCGGCTGCTGACCGGTTTCGACGACCCGGCCGACATCGCCGCGTTCTACCTGGACCAAGGCGCCGAAATCGTCGTGATCAAGCTCGGCGCGGACGGGGCCTATTACCGCACGGCGTTGGACCAAGGCGTCATCCCCGGCGTGCCGGTGGCCCAAGTGGTGGACACCGTGGGCGCCGGTGATGGCTTCGCCGTTGGCCTGATCAGCGCATTGCTCGAAGGCCAGGCCATCACCGAGGCCGTGCAGCGCGCCAATTGGATTGGCAGCCGCGCGGTGCAGAGCCGTGGAGACATGGAGGGATTGCCGACTCGCATTGAGTTATTGGCGGAATTCAATGACGCCAATCGCGAGCAAGCTCGCTCCAACAGGGGCTGACGTTAACCCTGTGGGAGCGAGCTTGCTCGCGATAGAGACCACCGCAAAACACACCTGCTGCAACAAAAACAACAAGCTCAGGAGTCAACGACATGCAAACGCTCAACCTCGCCACCCGCCGCTGGTGGTACATCATGCCCATCGTGTTCATCACCTACAGCCTGGCCTACCTGGACCGGGCCAACTACGGGTTCGCCGCCGCCTCGGGCATGGCCAAGGACCTGATGATCACCCCGGGGCTGTCGTCCTTGCTCGGTGCACTGTTTTTCCTCGGCTACTTTTTCTTCCAGGTGCCAGGGGCGATCTACGCGCAAAAACACAGCGTGAAGAAGCTGATCTTCGTCAGCCTGATCCTCTGGGGTTCGCTGGCCACCCTGACGGGTGTGGTCGCCAACGCCTACTGGCTGATCGTGATCCGCTTCATGCTCGGCGTGGTCGAGGCCGCGGTGATGCCGGCGATGCTGGTGTACCTGTGCCACTGGTTCACCCGGGCCGAACGCTCGCGCGCCAATACCTTCCTGATCCTCGGCAACCCGGTGACCATGCTGTGGATGTCGGTGGTCTCGGGTTATCTGGTGCAGCAATTCGACTGGCGCTGGATGTTCATCATCGAAGGCCTGCCGGCGGTGCTCTGGGCCTTTGTCTGGTGGCGCCTGGCCGATGATCGCCCGGCCCAGGCCAAGTGGCTCAGCGACCAGGAAAAACACGACCTGGAAAGCGCATTGGCGGCTGAACAGGTGGGTATCAAGGCGGTGAAGAACTATGCCGAGGCCTTCCGCTCGCCCAAGGTCATCATCCTGGCGTTGCAGTTTTTCTGCTGGAGCATCGGCGTCTACGGGTTTGTGTTGTGGTTGCCGTCGATCCTCAAGGCCGGCCTGCAGATGAACATGGTCGAGGCCGGGTGGCTGTCGTCCTTGCCTTACCTGGCGGCGGTGGTCGGCATGCTGGTGGTGTCCTGGGCGTCGGACAAGGCGCAGAAGCGCAAGCGTTTCGTCTGGCCGCCACTGCTGATCGCCTCCATCGCGTTCTACGCCTCCTACTTGCTGGGGGCCGAGCACTTCTGGTGGTCCTATGGTTTGCTGGTGGTCGCCGGCGCTTGCATGTATGCGCCGTACGGTCCGTTCTTTGCCATCGTTCCGGAAATCCTCCCCGCCAACGTCGCCGGCGGCGCCATGGCGCTAATCAACAGCATGGGCGCGCTGGGTTCGTTCGGCGGCTCGTACCTGGTGGGTTACCTCAACGGTTCCACCGGCTCCCCTGGCATGTCCTTCCTGTTGATGAGCGGCGCGTTGCTGGTGGCCGTGGTGCTGACCCTCGCCCTCAAGCCCGGCGCCAGCGACCGGACCGTGTCGAAAACCGCGACGCCACACTCGGCGCCCGCCCATTCCTGAAGCGAGACCCCTCCATGAAAAAGCACGTGGTGTTGTACAAGGCGCTGTCAGCGCAATTGATGGCCCGTTTGCAAGCCCAGGCCCAAGTCACCCTCATCGAGCGCCTCGACGCGCAAAGCCTGGTGCAACTGCGCGAGGCCTTGCCAAGCGCCCATGGCTTGCTGGGTGCCAGCCTCAAGCTGGATGCGGCGCTGCTGGACCTGGCGCCGAACCTGCAAGCCATCGCCAGCGTCTCGGTGGGGGTCGACAACTACGACATCGACTACCTGACCGAACGCCGGATCCTGCTCACCAATACCCCGGACGTGCTCACCGAAACCACCGCGGACACCGGTTTCGCCCTGATCCTGGCAACCGCCCGCCGCGTGGTGGAACTGGCCAACCTGGTGCGCAGCGGCGGCTGGCAACAGAGCATCGGCCCCCGGCATTTCGGCACCGACGTCCATGGCAAGACCCTGGGCATCATCGGCATGGGCCGCATCGGTGAAGCCTTGGCCCAGCGCGGGCACTTCGGCTTCGGCATGCAGGTCATCTACCACAGCCACTCGCCCAAGCCCGCGGTCGAGCAGCGTTTCAACGCACGCTATTGCAGCCTCGAAACATTGTTGCAGCAGGCGGACTTCGTTTGCCTGACCTTGCCCTTGACGGCTGAAACCCAAGGGCTGATCGATGCGCAGGCGTTTGCCCGGATGCGTCCCGAGACCCTCTTCATCAATATCTCCCGAGGCAAAGTGGTGGACGAAACAGCACTGATCGACGCCCTGCGCAACGGCCAGATCCGTGGCGCGGGGCTGGACGTGTTCGAGCACGAGCCCTTGAGTGCGGATTCGCCGCTGTTGCAACTGGATAACGTGGTGGCGACACCGCACATGGGCTCGGCCACCCATGAGACACGGGAGGCGATGGCGCATTGTGCGGTGGACAACCTGCTGGCGGCATTGGCGGGTGAGCGGCCGGTGAATCTGGTGAATGCGGGGGTGTGGGTAGGCTGACGTATTGTCGCCTTCGAATATGCCATCGCAAGCAGGATCGCGATGGCACCGTGTCCCTTCAGACCTGCATGCAACTCAACCTTCCCGGACACACCCGTCTTAGAATGCTTCTGCAACTCTGTCGGATGGCCCTTTCGATCCTCTCTTAAAATAATATAAACATTCCAAACGACGAAAACAGTAGCGAAAAACGACGCTTTCAACAAAGCAGCTACATTCCTACATCGCCCTCCTACTCTACGGCAAGAACGAACCTACGACAGCCTCGGAAGTCCCGCAATAGCCTCCACCTCATCCTAATGTTATTAATTAATCACTTGCGAACACCCGCAAGTTGGGCGCTCGCGTCGCGGCGCCCATTAACCACATTGGAGTAAATCGACATGGGAAGGAAACGTTCTGAAATAAATAATACCTTTTTTGGCCTGCAACAGGCATTAGGCTTTTCTAAAGGACTCCTCGCAACGGAAGCCGATTTTTTTGCGTCACTGACTAATTAAGCCAGTGACCGATTAAATCTTGGCGAACAGATGCCGAAAGGATCTCCTTTCGGCATCCACTAACGGAGTCCCATATGTCTGAACGAGAACTACCCCCCACCGAAGCGCTATTCAACATCATGTCCACGCTTCATGCGCTGGGCCTCAGCGCAGTAACGCGGTACACGACACCATCCAAACTAGTAGCGACGGCTGAACTGTTTGATGATAACGACAACCTAGTTGAATCGGGAGCTGGCAAGGGACCAGATTCACTAATAGGCGCATTGGCAGAAAGCATTGAACACTTCAGCACGTTTCAGTCTCTTGTTGATTATCCCACACGGTACCGCTCCGATAAGATAGCTACTCAAAAAGCAGTCGCAGAAGACGGGATTTTTACCAGCATGCCTCACACCGAAAAATTAATAGAGTGCTTTAGGCTTACGTCGCTCAACAACAATGAAGAGCTATTGGCTCCGTGCGCCCTTCTATGCCCTGAAACGACGCAAACGATCCATGAAGATTCAAATTCCGTACTGCACTTTCTATCTCGCTATTCATCAAACTCAGGAATTGCTTTTGGTTGCACAGAGAACGAAGCACTGTTACATGGTACCCACGAGGCAATTGAGAGGCATATCCTGTCTCTTTTCTACATGTCTATTTGCGGCCTCGGCCCGGCAATTGAACTGTACACACCGTCTACCGCGTTGCTTGAAACAGCGCTGAGAGGCCACCCCTCTGGCTTGGCATCAGCGAGTAAACTCCGAGTAATTATTATCAAGGATGTGCTGTCAGTTTATTTTGCTGTGGCATTTCCCAAAGCGGGCCCTGGGCCTCACCATCTTTCACCCATCGGCTCCGGATGCTCGCTTGAAATCCATACTGCAATCCAAAGGGCAGTTACTGAACAGTTCCAGTCCGAGGACTTATATGACGCAACTGAAGAATCTATAGATAGAGCAACCTTTGATTTACTATCCAAATCAAAGCACCTGAAACATCTGATTGATTTCGCACCAGTCATAAGAGCGGCACTTCCTACTATTGACACTCCTGCACACACCGACCCCGCGACAGTTTCCGCACAATTAGAAATACTGCAAAAAAACCTATCAAATACAGGATTGAAAATATTCCGTCGAACCGTAGCTCGCTTCTCAAACAACAGCCTTGTCACTCAGGTTTATATCCCAGGACTTGAGCGCTTCAATATCATTAGGAACGGTCGTTTGGTGGCGCCTCAGTACGTGTTACGTGGCTGAACTATCGAAACACGATCAATCAGGAGCGAGTATATGCACAGCATCCGCATAATGATAAAAAACGCCTATAAAAGGCACACCAAACTACTTGCAGTGACCATAGTCACGATCATCGCACTCAAACTCATCACACTCGCCCCGCCACTGTTACTTGGAACCATCACCGACACCCTGCAAGGCAACCGGAATCCAGCACCCAGCACATTGCTCGCCCTGACGACAGGCCTGATTGTCGCGGGATGTATTCATGCCATCATCACTCCGCTGCAAATCCATGCGCTGTCCAAGCTGGTGCAGAGCATTATCATGAACGCGTCCATTGAGTGGATCACCGAACTCATAGGCAAGGAGTTTTCGTTATTCAATTCCTGGAGGATCGGCCACTTCATCAAATCGGTCGAGCGCGGCATTACTGCTCACGAACAACTGCTGACGTTCATTGTGACCATTGCGCTTCCCGTACTCTTGGAATTCATAGTTGTTGGAGCTGCTTTTATTTACATAGGGGGCAGTGAAATTTTTTTGAGCATGACGGCGTTAGGAATTATCTATCTGGCTGTCACCCACAAAATCATCAGATGGAGGAGAAAGCACATCGATGCAGTCAATGAACAGGAAGATGAATTAAGTGCCCACCTCTACAACACCCTCAACGCGGGAAAAACAATAAAACTGGAAAGTGCCATAGCTACGGCCCTGCGCCCGTTGAGCGCGGCGTTCGGAGGCTATGCCAACGCTGCGGTGACTACGGCATCATCTGGCGGCCTGCTGAGCACCGCCAAGATACTGTTCGTCAGCCTTTCCACTGGGGGATTGCTTTACTGGGGCGTCGTGGACCAACTGTCGGGGCAGCCCAGTATCAGCGTCGGGCAGCTGGTTGCCATTTTTTCAATCGCGGGGAGTTATCTGCTCAGTATTTCAACCTTGACTGAAGGGTATCGTGTTCTTGATCAGTTCCTTGCAGACCAGCGCCAATTTCAGGGTCTGCTATCACTTCCGGATTTCGATCGCAGCAATCGGCTGGTACGGGTTGATTTTCAGCGGCCCTCAGTCCTGGAACTCGGCCCCTGCGAAGTGGCAGGAACAGGACCGCTTCGCCTGTCGATCAAGCGCTCCCTGGCATTTACTCAAGGACAGTCAGTGGCCGTTACGGGCCCTAGCGGTGCAGGCAAAAGCACTTTTCTGGAAGTGCTCGCCGGACTTGATGCATCTACGCGAGACCAACTGAGTATCGACTCGGCACCGGTCTCACTTTTGACCGGTCAAACTCACCTAGACGTCTTGAGATACTGTCCCCAACAACCACGGTTCCTGGAAGGCTCCTTTGAACAATCGGTTCTGTTCGGAGGCAGCGCATCGCCGATTTTGTCTAGAGCCATACGGCAATTGGAACTGGATGAAATCGTGGCAACACGGCAGGTCAGCGAAAATGCATCGAATATCTCCGGAGGTGAGGCCAAGCGCCTGTCGCTGCTGCGCCTGATCAACAAGCCCGGGAAATTCAATCTGTTCGACGAGCCAAGCGCATCCATCGAACCCCGGCTGACCACGCCCCTCTGGGACCTGTTATTCGACGTTTTTGCCGGGCAGGGGTTGATCTGTGTCACCCATGACGTTGACCACCTGCATCGGTTTGACCGGGTCATTGTGATGCATGACGGGGCCATCGTGGAGGATGGCCCGTGGCGGGAGTTGGTCGACAGGCCAGCGGTCAGGCTGCTGGTGGATGAGATTCGGATGCAGAACTAGCGAAATAGGGTGATGGATCTGCTGCCGCCATCGCGAGCAAGCTCGCTCCCACATTGGAGCTGTGACAACACTCAGATCCTGGGCCCACAGGTTTTGCGGTTTGCCCAGGATTTAAGGAATGCCACAAGTCCCTTGTGGCGAGGGAGCTTGCTCCCGTTCGGCTGCGCAGCAGTCGCAGGCCCGGCGGGCGCGGTATGTCTGGGAACCGCGCCGGCTCGGTTTGGGGCTGCTGCGCAGCCCAGCGGGAGCAAGCTCCCTCGCCACGGGGGTTATGTCGGCTGATGGGTTTCGATGTTGTCCAGTGCACGGTTCGCCAGCAGGCTGCCCAGTTCGATCAGTTGCTGAATGCCCAGGAGGAAATGCCGGCGTGAACCGTCCAGGTCGAACGCCAGGTCATTGACCATGGCATTGGCCGAAGCCAGGGTTTCGCTGAGGTTGGCAAGCAGGCTTTCGGTGTCGATGTCTTTGTTGACGGTGAAGAGTTGGCCGGGGGCAGGTTCTGCTTCGGGTTTGTCCGGCTTGGGGTTCAGGTAATGGTCGAGGACTCGGTCGGTGACTTCGTCGTGTTTTTGAGACTTGGTTTTTGGACGCGGTGAGGTCAGACCGGTATCCGGGGGATTGGGGGTAGCTTTGAACATAAATGGAATCTCATGTGGAATAAGAGGAACCACCACCTCGCTACCAAACGAGGGTGGCGGCCATACGAAGGTTGGTAGACCGGCCCACATGAACTCCGGCGCGCTCGAGAGCGCCCTACGCATGGCCACCATCAATACAAATGCCGAGATGCACTTGTAAAAGTGACGCTTGCGTCATGTAGAGAGCGGGCTACCAAACCCGATCGCTGATTCATCAGCGACCCGGAAACGATAGAACCTGCCTCCCAAGCGCACAAGCCGGCGGATTCTGGCGCAGTTGTAGGCAATGGCGCAAGACAACGTAGCCTGCTCCAAAGCACTCCTACGTCCCGATAAACACCCCTTCACTTTGTGAGTGCTTCGCACTCAAGCGGGAGCAAGCTCCCTCGCCACGGGGTAAGTGCGCCTGTCGGGTGGGATTCATGGCAAGCAAACCCACCCCCACAATCTTTCCAAGCCGATCACAATTCACACGGCCAATCAAAATCCCGTTAGTCGCCACCCCCTGCCATGCATTAAAGTAACGCCCCCAGCCCCGGCGTTATCCGAACGTCCGGGGCCACCCTTTCCAGGAACAGTCACCGATGGAACATCGTGAAGCGCTGCTTGCGCTGCGAACCTTTCTTTCAACGCAGATTCTCGGCCAGGAAAAACTCATCGAGCGCCTGCTCATCGCCCTGCTCGCCGACGGCCACATGCTGGTGGAAGGCGCGCCGGGGCTGGCCAAGACCAAGGCCATCAAAGAACTGGCCGAAGGCGTCGAAGCGCAATTCCATCGCATCCAGTTCACCCCCGACCTGCTGCCCGCCGACATCACCGGTACGGAAATCTACCGCCCGGAAACCGGCAGCTTCGTGTTCCAGCAAGGGCCGATCTTCCACAACCTGGTGCTGGCGGACGAAATCAACCGCGCCCCGGCCAAGGTCCAGTCGGCCTTGCTGGAGGCGATGGCCGAGCGCCAGGTCAGCGTCGGGCGCAGCACTTATGAACTGTCGCCGCTGTTCCTGGTGATGGCCACGCAGAACCCGATCGAGCAGGAAGGCACCTATCCACTGCCCGAAGCCCAGCTCGACCGCTTCCTGATGCACGTCAAGATCGGTTTCCCTGACGCCGCGGTGGAACGCCGTATCCTGCAGCAGGCCCGGGGTGAAGCGCTTAACGGCGAGACCAAGCCCGAACGCCGCGTGAGCCAGCAGGCGATTTTCTCCGCGCGCAAGGAAATCCTCGGGTTGTACATGGCCGACGCCGTGGAGGAGTACTTGGTGCAACTGATCATGGCCACCCGCAACCCGGCCAAGTTCGATCCGGAAATGGCCGAATGGATCGCCTACGGCGCCAGTCCGCGGGGCTCCATCGCCCTGGACCGCTGCGCCCGTGCCCACGCTTGGCTGGCCGGACGCGACTTTGTCAGCCCCGAAGATATCCAGGCCGTGCTGTTCGACGTGCTGCGCCATCGCATCATCCTGTCGTTCGAAGCCGAGGCCGCTGGCATCGACCAGGACCGGGTCGTGCAGCGGATTCTCGACGTCGTCGCTGTCGCTTGAGCATGCGTCATGAATAACCCACTGGCGCCCGCACCGGGCATCCGCGTCAGCCTCGCAGAGCTGATCGAGATGCGCCATCGCGTGCGCGAAGTGCAGTTGTTCTCGACCCCAGGCCAGCGCAGCCCGCTGATCGGCCTGCACCACTCCAAACTGCGCGGGCGCGGGGTCGATTTCGACCAGGTGCGGGTCTATCAGGCCGGCGACGACGTACGCACCATTGACTGGCGCGTCACCGCCCGGACCCAGGAGCCCCACACCAAACTGTTCCACGAAGAACGCGAGCGGCCGATCTTCATCATGATCGAGCAAAGCCACCGGCTGTTCTTCGGTTCGGGGCTGGTGTTCAAGTCGGTGCTCGCCGCCCAGGCGGCCAGCCTCATAGGCTGGGCCGCGCTGGGGCATAACGACCGGGTCGGCGGCCTGGTGTTCGGCAATAACACCCATTACGAGGTCAAGCCGCGACGCAGCAAACAGAGCCTGTTGCAATTGCTCAACCGGCTGGTGCGGGTCAATCAGTCACTGCACACCGAGGCCGAGCCGGATCGCGACTCGTTCGGCATCGCCCTGCGCCGAGCCCGGGAGGTGCTACGGCCCGGCAGCCTGGCGATCGTGATTTGCGATGAGCGCGCGCTGTCCGACAGCGCCGAGCAACAGTTGAGCCTGCTGTCGCGCCATTGCGACCTGTTGTTGCTGCCACTGTCGGACCCGCTGGATCATGCCCTGCCCGCCGCCGGTCTGCTGCGGTTCACCCAGCGTGGTTCGCAGCTGGAACTCGACACCCTGAATTTCGAACTGCGCCAGGCCTATCGCGCCCAGGCCGAGGCGCGCCAGGAACGCTGGGAGATGCTGGCGCAGAAACTGCGAATCCTGATGCTGCCCCTGAGTACCCAGGGCGACATGGTCGAGCAACTGCGCGACTACCTGAACCCCAAGCGGGCCGGGAAAAGCCGATGAGCAGCCTCGATCAACTGCAACCGCTGATGGCGCCGCCGCCTATCGGTTTCTGGCCACCCGCGCCGGGCTGGTGGTTGCTACTGGTTTTGATCCCATTGCTGGGCCTGGGCCTGTGGCAACTGCGCCGGTTCATTCCCATCAAGCGCACCGTCGCCCGCGCCGAACAACCCCTCGACCCGGTGCGCCTGGCCGCGCTGGCCGAACTCGCCCTGCTGCCCAAACCCTACGACGGCGCGCCGGCCGGGGCCTGGCTGCAACAGCTCAACGGGCTGCTCAAGCGTCTATGCCGCAATCACTACCCCTACAGCCAGAGCCACACCCTCAATGGGCGCAAATGGCTGGCGTTCCTGGATAACCGCTGCCCGGCCGCGGGCCTGACGCGCTGGATGATCTTGGTGGAAGGCGCCTACAAACCCGAATGCAAGCTCGATGACAAAGCCATCGCTGGCCTGACCCAGGCGGTCGAAATCTGGATTCGCAAACATGTTTGAGTTCGCCTGGCCGTGGGTATTCGCCCTGTTGCCGCTACCTTGGCTGATGCGCCTGGTGCTGCCGGCGGCCGATAGCGGCGAGCCAGCGCTCAAGGTCGGCTTCCTCGGGGACCTGGAAGGCCTGGTGGGTCGCCGGGCGCGGGCCAATCTGCCGACCTGGCGGCAACAGGCGCCCTTCATCCTGCTCTGGCTGCTGTTGCTGATCGCCGCGGCCCGACCGCAGTGGTTGGGCGAGCCATTGCCCATTGCCGCCAGCGGCCGCGACCTGCTGGTGGCGGTGGATGTCTCGGGTTCCATGGACTTTCCCGACATGCAGTGGAAGGACGAAGAGGTCAGTCGCCTTGTGCTGGTCCAGCACATGCTCGGGGACTTTCTCGAAGGCCGCGAAGGTGACCGGGTCGGCCTGATCCTGTTCGGCAGCCAGGCCTATCTGCAAGCACCGCTGACCTTCGACCGCCGCACCGTGCGCCATTGGCTCGATGAGGCGCGTATCGGTATCGCCGGCAAGAACACCGCCATAGGCGACGCCATCGGACTGGCCCTCAAGCGCCTGCGCCAGCGCCCGGCCCACAGCCGCGTGCTGATCCTGGTAACCGACGGCGCCAACAACGGCGGTGAAATCGATCCGCTGACCGCTGCGCGACTGGCTGCCGACGAAGGCGTGAAAATCTACCCGATCGGCATCGGTGCCGACCCGGAACAAAGCGGCACCACGGGTTTGCTCGGCGTCAACCCGAGCCTGGACCTGGATGAACCGACACTCAAGGAAATCGCCCAAGCCACCGGCGGCCAGTATTTTCGTGCCCAGGATGGCGCGCAATTACTGGCGATCAAGACCGCCCTCGACCAGCTCGAGCCGGTGACCCAGCAACCGACCCAGGCCCGTCCTGCCCTGGCGCTGTATCACTGGCCCCTGGCCGTTGCGCTGCTGTTGAGCATGTTGCTGGTGGCCCGGGCGCGCTGGCCGGACAATCCGTTGCAGCGCCTGTTCAACCAGCCGCTGTTCCAGCCGGCCCAACACACCGAGTGGCGCCAGCGGCTCAAGCGCCTGCGCTTGCGGAGGCGTCGATGATCGCCTTCTGGCCACATTGGCTACGCCCCTGGTTCGTATTGCTGCTACCTCTGCTGGGCTGGTTGCTCTGGCAACTGTGGCACCGGCAGAAACGCGTGGGCCGCTGGCAGATGATCCTGCCGCCCGCCTTTCATGCTGTGCTGCTCAGTGGCGGCAGTGGCCGGGAAAGCCGGCTGCCGTGGATTGCCCTGGGCCTGGGTTGGCTGTTGATCGTGCTGGCGCTGCTGGGGCCGAGTTGGGCGCGGGTCGAACAGACCAGCCAGAAACCCGCCGACCCGCTGGTGGTGGTGCTGGAACTGACCCCGGAAATGCTCGCCACCGACGTCCCGCCCACGCGCCTGGAGCAGGCCCGGCGCAAGGTACTGGACCTGTTGCAGAACCGCAGCGACGCCCAGACCGCGATCATCGTCTATGCCGGCAGCGCCCATACGCTGGTGCCGCTGTCCGACGATCTGTCCACCAGCGCCAACCTGCTCGAAGCCCTTGCGCCATCGATCATGCCGCAGAGCGGCCATCGTGCCGACCTGGCGGTCCGCAAGGCGCTGGCCCTGTTGGACCAGGGCGAACTGGGCCATGGCCGGATCCTGCTGATCGGTTCGTCGCTGAACGAGCAGGAACGCCAAGGCATTCGCCAGGCCCTGGACGGTTCCGCCACACAATGGCTGATGCTCGGCATTGGTACCCGCGAAGGCGCACCGGTACCCCAGGAAGATGGCAGTTACCTCAAGGATGCGCAGGGTTCGATCCTGCTGCCACGCCTGGACAGCCCGGGCCTCAAGGCCTTTGCCAACAAGCTGGACGGCCGCTACCGGCCGGCGCGCCTGGACGACAGCGACCTGCGCGGCCTGGGCCTGTTGGACGGCCCTCGTCATCTGCGCAGCGATGGACAAACGCTGCGCCTGGACACCTGGGCCGACCAGGGCTATTGGCTGCTCCTGCCCCTGTTGCTGCTGGCCGCCTGTGCCGGACGGCGAGGCTGGCTGTTCTGCCTGCCACTGTTATTCATGTTGCCGCAAACCGGCCACGCCTTCGAATTCCAGGACCTGTGGTTGCGCGCCGACCAACAGGGCCAGCACTTGCTCAAGCAAAAACGTCCCGCCGAAGCCGCCGCCCACTTCGAGGACAGCCAGTGGCAAGGCGTCGCCCTGTACGAAGCCGGCCAGTACAGCGAAGCCGCCCGACGCTTCGCCGAAGGCAACGACGCCCGTGCGCACTACAATCGCGGCAACGCCCTGGCCAGGAGCGGCGAACTGGAAGCCGCGCTGGATGCCTATGAGCAGGCCCTGGAGTTGCAACCCGACCTGCGCCCCGCCCAGACCAACAAGGCCCTGGTGGAAAGTTTGTTGAAAGAGCCGCCCCCCGTACCGGAAGAACCCAAGCCTGCCGAAAGCGAGGAGCCGGCCCCCACCGAGCAATCGCCGGATACCGACTCACCCACCCAGTCTTCCGAACCGGGACAGCCCTCTCTCGAGGCAAGCGCGACATCGGACGAGCCCCAACCCCCGCGCGCGGCACAACCGCCTACCGCCCAGGATGTACCAGGCAGCGAACTGCCCGATGAGCAGACCACCACCCCGCCACTGCGTCCTGCCGCGGGCCAGCGCAATGAAGAAGAACAGCGCCAGGCACTGGAACAATGGCTGCGCCAGATCCCGGATAATCCAGGGGAGCTGCTCAGACGTAAATTCTGGTATGAACAGCAAAGCCATCAGGCCCAGGAAAAAACCAAATGACCCGCTTCACCACCTACTTCCTCGTGTTGCTGCTCTGGGCCTCTGGAACCCAGGCTGCACAGCTGACTGCCAGTGTGGACCGCAGCCGCCTGAACTCCGGGGAAACGGTGGAGCTGACCCTGGAATCCAACGACGCCACGTTGTTCGGCAAACCGGACCTGGCTCCGCTCCAGGCCTTGTTCGATGTGCGCGGTACCCGTCAGGTCAACCAGTTGACGACCCTTGACGGTGAGAACCGCGCCACCACCCGCTGGATCGTGACCCTGCTGCCGCGCCAAAGCGGCACCGTGATCATTCCGCCGTTGCAACTGGGCGAAGTGACCAGCCAGCCGATCACCCTGCAGGTGATCGAAAGCGAAACCCGCGACGCCTCGGAGCCCCTGGCAGCGGTGTTTATCGAGGCCAGCCTCGACCAGACCGACGTGTATGTTCAGGCCCAGGCGATCTTGACCCTGCGCATCTACCATTCGGTGTCGCTGTACGACGACAGCAGCCTCACGCCGCTGCACATCCCCGATGCCCGCACCGAGCAACTGGGCGAATCGCGCACCTATGAAAAAGTCATCAACGATGTCCGCCATGGCGTGATTGAACTGCGCTACGGCATCTACCCACAGCGCAGCGGCGAACTGACGATTCCGGCTCAGACATTCAGCGCCACCCTGGTCGAGCCGGTGGCCCAGGACGCCGTACCTTCGGGCCCCAAGCCCGGCCAGTTGATGCGGGTAAGCTCCACGCAACTGTTGCTGCGCGTCAAGCCCAAGCCTGCCAGTTATCCGGCCGACGTGCCCTGGCTGCCGGCACGCAGCCTGTCCTTGAGTGAAAGCTGGAGCCCGGAGCCGACCCACAGCCAGGTGGGTGATTCCCTGACCCGCAGCCTGACCCTGGAAGCCGAAGGCCTGGCCAGCGCCCAGTTGCCACCGCTGCCGGCCACGGAGATCAATGGCCTGCGGCGCTATCCGGACCAACCGGTACTCAGCAGCCGCAACAGTGAACGCGGGCTGGTGGGCAGCCGCGAAGACCGCGAAGCGCTGGTGCCCAATCGCAGCGGCACCATCGAGCTGCCACCGGTGGAAGTGGTCTGGTGGAACACCCTGGAAGACCACCTGGACCGCACCAGCCTCCCGGCGCGGACCCTGCAAGTGGCGAACAATCCAAGCCTGATGGTGGACACGCCGGCCGGCACGGCGCAGATCGTAACAACCGTCGACAGCGACATGCTCTGGTACTGGCAACTGAGCACCTTGGTCCTGGCCTGCACGACCGTGCTGGGCTTCGCCCTGTGGTGGCGCGGCCGCTGGCAGCCAGCCATCCTGCGCTCGACCCAGACCGGACCGAGCCCCCGCACCTTGCTGGATGATCTCAAACGCACCTGCCTGGCCAACGACCCCCACGCCACCCGCCAGGCCCTGGACGCCTGGGCCCGCCAGCAACCGGAAACCCTGGCCGACATGGCCGCACGCTTCGTGCCGCTGTCCGACGCCCTGGACGGCCTCAACGGCGCGCTCTACAGCGAGACCGGCCAGCATTGGCAGGGTGAAGACTTGTGGCGGGCGATTCGGGCGATTCCCCCCACCGATGGGGCGCAGGCTTCTGCCAGTGATTCCGGGTTGCCGCCGTTGTACCCCAAGTAAACCCGGTTTCCTGGGGAGTTGTAGCTTTTGTAGCTTTTGTAGCTTTTGTAGCTTTTGTAGCTTTTGTAGCTTTTGTAGCTTTTGTAGCTTTTGTAGCTTTTGTGGCGAGGGAGCTTGCTCCCGCTGGGCTGCGAAGCGGCCCCTTTTTTTGCGATTGCTGCGCAATCGAGCGGGAGCAAGCTCCCTCGCCACAGGGTCTTGCACCAAATCCTGCAACGTCGAGCAAGTTCTCGCCCCCATTTCCCAGTAAACTCTGCTTCTTTTAGCCGCCCCTCTTCACGCGGCCATCATCTGTTTCCTGGAGTACACCTTGCGTCTGTTTCACACCTCCGACTGGCACCTGGGGCAAAACCTCCACGGCCAGGAACGCGACTTCGAACACGCGTGTTTCCTCGACTGGTTGCTGCGCCAACTGAGCAGCGAAAAACCCGACGTACTGCTGATTGCCGGCGATATCTTCGACACCGTGAATCCGCCGGTCAAAGCCCAGGAGCGGCTCTACGACTTCATCGTCAGCGCCCATGAACAAAACGCCAACCTGACCATCGTGATGATCGCCGGCAACCACGACTCCGGCTCGCGTATCGAACTGCCTGCGCCGCTGATGCGACGCCTGCGCACCCATGCCCTGGGCCGGGTGCTGTGGCTGGACGACGGTCAACTGGACGTCGAGCGCCTGTTGTTGCCGTTGCCCGATGCCAAAGGCAAGATCAAGGCGTGGTGCCTGGCCCTGCCGTTCCTGCGCCCTGCCGAAGTCACTGGCGCACAGCTGGGCGACGACTACCTGCGAGGCATCGGCCAGGTGCATGAGTGGCTGATCGCCGCGGCCAATAGCAAGCGCAAGAAAGGCCAGGCGCTGATCGCCATCAGTCATGCGCATATGGCCGGCGGTTCGGTGTCCGAGGATTCCGAGCGCAGCCTGATCATCGGCAATGCCGAGGCCCTGCCCGCCAGCCTGTTCGGCCCGAGCATCAGCTACGTCGCCCTCGGCCACTTGCACAAGCCGCAGAAGGTCAACGGTGAAGAGCGTATCCGCTACAGCGGTTCACCGATCCCGCTGTCATTTTCGGAGATCGGCTATCAGCATCAGATCCTCGACATCACCCTGGACGGCGAGGCCCTGGTCAAGGTCGAGCCGCGCCTGATCCCACGGGCCGTCAACCTGCAACGCCTGGGCCCGGCGCCACTGGCCGATCTGCTGGTGCAACTCAAGGACCTGCCCGACATCGACCTGCTGGCCGATGTCCAGCGCCAACCCTGGCTGGAAGTGCGGGTACGCCTAGACGAACCGCAGCCGGACCTGCGTCACCAAGTGGAGACCGCACTGCAAGGCAAGGCCGTGCGCCTGGTGCGGATCGCCGCCGAGTACGCCGGCAACGGCGGCGCCGGCAATGCCGATGATGGCAGCGCGCTGGTGGAGCTGGATCAACTCAGCCCACAGGAGTTGTTCAGCCGCGCCTGGCAGGACACCTACGGCAACGACGTGGACGAACAGACCCTCAAGGATTTTGCCGTGCTGTTGCAAGACGTGCAGATGGAGAGCGAGCAGCCATGAAGATCCTCGCGATCCGCCTCAAGAACCTGGCGTCCCTGGCCGGGCCGTTTGAAATCGACTTCACCGCCGAACCCTTGGCCAGCGCCGGCCTGTTCGCCATTACCGGCCCCACGGGCGCCGGCAAGAGCACATTGCTCGACGCCCTGTGCCTGGCGCTGTTTGGCGCCGTGCCGCGCCTCAATAACACCGGACGCGACGCCAAGGTGCCGGACGTCGATGGCGAAATTGCCACGGGCGATCCGCGCACACTGTTGCGCCGTGGTACCGGCGATGGTTATGCCGAAGTGGATTTTCGCGGCATAGACGGACGCCGCTATCGGGCCCGCTGGGAAGCCAATCGCGCCCGGGAAAAGGCCGGCGGCAAGTTGCAAGCCAGCCGCCAGAGCCTGCGGGACCTGGACAACGATCAACTGCTGGCGAGCCAGAAAGGCGAATACAAGACCCAGCTCGAAACGGCCCTGGGCCTGAACTTCGAACAGTTCACCCGTGCCGTGCTGCTGGCCCAGAGCGAGTTCAGCGCGTTCCTCAAGGCCGATGACAACGATCGCAGCGAACTGCTGGAAAAACTCACCGACACCGCCCTCTACACCCGCCTCGGGCGCCGCGCCTTCGACAAGGCCAAGCAAGCCAAGGAAAACCACAAGCAGTTACAGGACCAGGCCACTGGCGTTACGCCGCTCGCTCCCGAGGCGCGGGCCGAGCTGGACCTGCGCTTCACCGAAGCGCAGCTGCAACTCAAGGCCCAACAAGCCCAACTCAAGCAGCTGGAGCAGCAGCACACCTGGCTGCGCGACCTGGGCCTATTGCAGGATGAACACGCCAGCGCCGCCGAACAGCTGCAACAGGCCCAGGCCGATTGGAACGCCCTGGCCGACGAACGTCTGAAACTGGTCCGCCTGGAACAACTGGCGCCCCAGCGGCATCAGTTCATTCGCCAAACGGAACTGAACCGGCAGCTTGAGCCCCTGGCGGCGCAGATCCAGCAACTCACCCAGCAGCAGATCGACCTGCACGCCCAACAAGCCGAACTGGAAAAGGCCCTGGACGATGCGCAACAAGCGCTGGCCAGCGCCCGTCAGCAAAGCATCGACAGTGCGCCATTGCTGCGTCAGGCCTTCGGCGAGCAGAGCACCCTCGCCCGCCTGGCCCAAGACGCGAGCCTCAGCGCCGAGCGCCAGGAACAGGCACAGCAGGCCTGCACCGAAGGCCAGCGCACCATCGACACCTTGCTCGAGCAGCAAAGGCAGGTGGCCGAGCGCTTGCAGCGCATCGCCGACGCGCTGGAACAAAGCACGCACCTGGCCCCGCTGAGCGATGCCTGGAACGCCTATCGCGATCGCCTCCAACAACTGATGCTGATCGGTAATCGCCTGAACCAGGGCCAGGCCGAACTCGCCATACTGGAACAAAACGCCACCCGCGCCGCCGAGGAACTGGCCACCCGCCGGCAAGACCTTGAAGTGCTCTACAAGGAAGCCGGCGCCGAGCCGGAGGCCGTGGCCGAACAGATCCAGTTACTCGGCACCCTGCTGCAAGACAACCGCAAGCAACTGCGCGCCTTCGAAGACCTGACCCGGCTGTGGGCCAGTCAGCAAGAGCTGGACAAACGTGGCGCCGAGCTTGAACAACGCCAGCAACGAGCGTTGCAGGAACGTGACCGGCTGGTGCGCGAAGGCGGCGAAGCCAAGGCCGAACTGACCATCGCCGAACAGACCCTGACCGTTACTCGCGAGCTGCTGGAGCGCCAGCGCCTGGCCCGTAGCGAAAGTGTCGAGCAACTGCGCGCACAGTTGCAGGATGAACAGCCCTGCCCCGTGTGTGGCAGTGTCGAGCATCCTTATCATCAGCCCGAAGCCCTGCTGGAAAACCTCGGGCGCTTCGATGAAACCGAAGAGGCCAACGCCCGCAAGGCCGTCGACCTGCTCAATGAAAAAGTCATCGACCTGCGGGCGCAATACAGTGGAGTGATCGCCCAGCTCAAGGAACTCAAACAGCAACAGGAACAGCTCGCCAGCCAGCAACAGGGCCTGGCGCCCAGCCTTGAAGCCCACCCGTTGTCGGCGCAACTGCTGGCCCAGGAAGCGAACAAGCGCGACGCCTGGCTGACCCAGCAGAACAGCCAACTGAACCTGCGCATCAGCCAGGACGAACAACGGCAAACCACCCTGCTGACCCTGCAGCAAGACGCCGCGCGCATGGCGCAGCGACTGCGTGAAGCCGAGGCAGCCAGCCAACAGGCGTCACAACACCTGGGCAACCAGCAGCAGGAACTGTCCCGCGACCGCCAGCGCCTGGACGAGGAGCTGAGCCACTTCAGCACCCTGCTACCCGCTGACACCCTGCAGGCCTTGCGCAGCGAACCCGCCGCAACCTTCTTGCAGCTCGACCAGCATATCGCCCAGCGCCTGGAGCAATTGGAACAGCAGCGCGACGAACTGAGCGAACAGCTCCAGCGCCAGCAGACCCTGGAGAAAGAGCAGGACCGCCAGCAGACCCGCCTCCAGCAACTGGAAGCGGCCCGCCTGCAATTCAGCGCCCTGAACGAGCAACAACAGACCTGCCAGCAGCAACTCACGCAACTGCTCGGCGAGCACACCAGCGCCGAACAGTGGCAGCAACAACTCGACCAGCGCCTGGAACAGACGCGGGATGCCGAGGCGACGGCCAATCAGCAGTTGCAGCAATTGCGCAACGACCTGGTGCAACTGGCCGCCGAACTCAAGGCCCGACAGGAACAGGCCCAATCCCTGGACCTCGAACGCCAGGCGCTGGCCGCCGGTATCGCGCAATGGCGCACCAGCCATCCGGAACTGGACGATGCCGCCCTCGAGGCCCTGCTCGGCCTGGACGACCAACACGTCAGCCAGTTGCGCCAGCGCTTGCTCAACAGCGAAAAAGCCATCGAGCAGGCCCGCGTCCTGCTCACCGAACGCGAGCAGCGCCTGCAAAATCATCAGGCCCAGCACAATGGCAACCTGTTGCCGGAACAATTGGCCGAAGCCCTCACCGAGCTGCAAGGCCAGTTCGCCGCCAGTGAACAGCGCTGTGCCGAACTGCGCGCCGAACAGGCCGAGGACCAGCGCCGGCAGCACGCCAACCAGGCCCTGGCCCAGCAGATCGAACAGGCCTACGCCGAATACCAGCGCTGGGCGCGCCTCGATGCCCTGATCGGTTCGGCCACCGGCGACCGCTTCCGCAAGCTGGCCCAGGCCTACAACCTCGACTTGCTGGTGCACCACGCCAATGCCCAACTGCGGCAACTGGTACGCCGCTATAGGCTCAAGCGTGGCGGCAGCATGCTCGGGCTACTGGTGATGGACACGGAAATGGGCGATGAACTGCGCTCGGTACATTCGTTGTCCGGCGGCGAAACCTTCCTGGTCTCCCTCGCCTTGGCCTTGGGCCTGGCCTCGATGGCGTCCAGCACACTGAAGATCGAATCGCTGTTCATCGACGAAGGCTTCGGCAGCCTCGACCCCGAGTCGCTGCAACTGGCGATGGACGCTCTCGACGGCCTGCAGGCCCAGGGCCGCAAGGTCGCGGTGATTTCCCACGTGCAGGAAATGCACGAGCGGATTCCGGTGCAGATTCAGGTCCGTC
Organism: Pseudomonas sp. NFACC46-3; assembly: GCF_900114515.1. Taxonomy (NCBI): domain Bacteria; kingdom Pseudomonadati; phylum Pseudomonadota; class Gammaproteobacteria; order Pseudomonadales; family Pseudomonadaceae; genus Pseudomonas; species Pseudomonas sp. NFACC46-3. The sequence continues at coordinate 950 of NZ_FOTH01000050.1, read as the reverse complement.
GCCAGGGCAACGGGTTGAGCACCGTGGAGGTGAAATGAGCCACGCCACGCTCTATTCCTTCCGTCGCTGTCCCTATGCGATGCGGGCGCGCATGGCCTTGCGCTACAGCGCGGTCGAGGTGGCGATTGTCGAAGTCAGCCTGAAGGCCAAGCCCGCCGAGATGCTCGCACTCTCCAGCAAAGGCACGGTGCCGGTGCTGCAGGTCGATGGCCGGGTGATCGATGAAAGCCTGGAGATCATGGCCTGGGCCTTGGCCCGCCATGATCCGCAAGACTGGCGGTTGCTGGATGATCCCGAAGGCCAGACATTGGCGGCAGCGTTGATCGAGGAAAACGACCATCGGTTCAAGCTTCACCTGAACCGCTACAAGTACCCCGAGCGTCATCCTGAACAGCCGGTGGAGCATTATCGGGCCGAGGGCGAGGTGTTCCTGGGGCGGCTGGAAACGCTGCTTGAAGCGCGGCCATTCCTGGTGGCCGATCACCTGAGCCTGGCCGATGTGGCGCTGATGCCATTCGTGCGTCAGTTCGCCCATGTCGACCGCGAGTGGTTCACCCAGGCGCCTTATCCTCGGCTACGGGACTGGTTGCAACGGTTCCTGACGTCCGAGCTGTTCGTGGCGATCATGGCCAAATAACGGCTGCACACAGCCCTTGTGGCGAGGGAGCTTGCTCCCGCTGGGCTGCGCAGCAGCCCCCCCTCAAGGAACCACTAATCAACCTGACCCACCGCGTTGCCGGGTTTTAGGGCCGCTGCGCGCCCCAGCGGGAGCAAGCTCCCTCGCCACGGGGAATTGGGTACGGCGCGGGTTAAGGGAATGCCTCGGATCGGTGTCAGTTTCAAGAGCAAATCGGTTGGTCGACCGGGATGCTTTTGTGGCGAGGGAGCTTGCTCCCGCTGGGCTGCGCAGCAGCCCCTCTCAAGCTTCACTCAATCAACCTGATCCACCG
>NZ_FOTH01000016.1:34632-147502 GCF_900114515.1 Pseudomonas sp. NFACC46-3 | reverse complement strand
GAGGAGTTGGACGGATGGGTGCGACGTAAGCTTCGGTGTGCCATCTGGCGCCAATGGAAGCAGCCCTCGACGAGGGCGCGCAACTTAATGCGCTTGGGGCTTGGCGAAGCTCGTGCCTGCAAGTCAACGTCGAATGGCCGCGGCCCATGGTGGAACTCGGGGGCGTCGCATATGAATCAGGCGCTGCCGAAGAAACTGTGGAACCAACTCGGACTGGTCTCGATACTGGACACGATCAACGGCTTATCTGCATAACCTGAACCGCCGTATACGGAACCGTACGTACGGTGGTGTGAGAGGACGGCGGATGCAAATCCGCCTCCTACTCGATCGCTTACTGAGTGGTTTATATCTTGCCCAGTAGTAGCAGGATCAACAGCACTACCAACACCACACCGATGATACCGGACGGGCCATAACCCCAACTTCTTGAGTGCGGGAAGACGGGGAGGCCACCGATCAGCAGGAGGATCAGGATAATGATAAGTATTGTGCCCATTGTAGATTTCCTTATTGGTCAGTTCTGGAGTGATACAACTTCCAACTACCAGCGCGCATGCGTTAAATCCGGGCGGCTTAATAAGTCCGACCGTTGCGCCTTGTAGAAAATTCAAAGTTTTTGTAGCGCCTACGGTTTGCCCTCGCCATTCAGCACTCTGATGGAGCGTGGGTCCGTTGAACGCCTTCGCTACACTCGGCCTATCTCTCCCGGAACAACAAGGCTGTCTGCTATGCAAAATCGCATGATGATCACTGGTGCCGGCTCTGGCCTGGGTCGCGAAATCGCGCTGCGCTGGGCCCGCGAAGGATGGCGCCTGGCCTTATCGGATGTCAGCGAACCGGGCCTCGTGGAAACCCTCAAGCTAGTGCGTGGTGCCGGTGGCGACGGCTTCATCCAGCGCTGCGATGTGCGCGACTACAGCCAATTGACTGCGTTCGCCCAGGCCTGCGAAGAGAAATTCGGCGGTATCGATATCATCGTCAACAATGCCGGCGTGGCCTCGGGCGGCTTCTTCAGCGAGCTTTCCCTGGAGGATTGGGACTGGCAGATCGCGATCAACCTCATGGGTGTGGTCAAGGGCTGCAAGGCGTTCTTGCCGCTGCTGGAAAAAAGCCGTGGCAAGATCATCAACATCGCCTCCATGGCAGCCCTGATGCAGGGCCCGGCCATGAGCAACTACAACGTGGCCAAGGCGGGTGTCGTGGCGCTGTCGGAAAGCCTGCTGGTGGAGCTGGCGCAGCAGGAAGTGGGTGTACACGTAGTGTGTCCGTCGTTCTTCCAGACCAATCTGTTGGACTCCTTCCGTGGCCCGACCCCGGCCATGAAAGCCCAGGTCGGCAAGTTGCTGGAAAGCTCACCGATCAGCGCCACGGATATTGCCGACTACATCTATCAGCAGGTCGCCCAGGGCCAGTTCATGATCCTGCCCCACGAACAGGGACGCATGGCTTGGGCCCTCAAGCAGAAGAACCCACAGTTGCTGTACGACGAAATGACCGTCATGGCTGACAAGATGCGCGCCAAGGCCCGGCAAAACCTCAATTGACCTGGGTGCCCGATGTCCTCAGGATGGCGCCATTCGGCCTTCCTGATGGACATCTGCATGCTCAATTACCTGTGGTTTTTTCTCGCCGCCCTGTTTGAGATCGCGGGCTGCTACGCCTTCTGGATGTGGTTGCGCCAGGGCAAGAGTGCCTGGTGGATCGCCCCGGCGTTGCTCAGTCTCACGTTGTTCGCCCTGTTGTTGACCCGCGTCGAAGCGACGTACGCCGGGCGCGCCTACGCCGCTTATGGCGGCCTCTATATCATTGCATCGATCGGCTGGCTGGCGGTGGTTGAGCGGGTGCGGCCACTGGGGTCCGACTGGATTGGCGTGGCACTCTGCGTCTTGGGGGCGAGTGTGATTCTATTCGGCCCGCGGTTCTCGGCCCCCTGAAATAACCGGCGGTCCGACAGGGTTTTGCAGGAAGTTTCCGTCAGTCACAAGAACTTTGCTTGTAGGGCCTTACTGAATTCTCGCGGGTGTCTTGAGAACGGGGAACAGGCCGGGCATGGTCAGGGTCCAGACATTCTTAAGGACAAGAACCATGCTTGTATTAAGCCGCGCTGTAGGTGAGTTGATTTCCATTGGTGACGATATTTCCGTCCGTGTGCTGTCGGTCAGCGGCGGCACGGTGCGTTTCGGCGTGGAAGCGCCACGGCACGTCGATGTCCATCGCTCCGAAATCTACGACAAGATCCAGAAGAAAAAGGCCCAGGCCACTCGCAAGGCCTGTTCAGTCGAATAGGTGTTTTGGCACGTCGTGCTTGAGCATCAGTTGACACTGTTCACTTTCGGGGTCGAAGACGATCAACGCCTGGCCTTTGGTCAGGGCTTGCCTGACCCGCAGAACCCGCGTTTCCAGGGGGGTGTCGTCACCATTGTCGGTGCCGTCGCGGGTCACGAAATCCTCGATCAGGCGGGTGAGCGTGTCGACTTCGAGTTGGTCGTGGGGGATGAGCATGGGGTACCTCGGCTAGACAATGGGACGATGCTACGGCCAATGGGCTTTTGCGGCTAGCCTTGGGTTTGTGGGGCCGTTCTGGCCTCATCGTGAGCAAGCTCGCTACCACAGGAATGCATTTCAAGTGTGGGAGCGAGCTTGTTCGCGATGGTAATAGCCCAGACAGTGAATGTTGGATCAGCTATCGGAGCGCTGCCCCACCAGGCTATCCACCGATGGCACCCGGGTATCGCTTTCCATCTGGGTATCGTGTTCGATCTGATGACTGAAGCGGTCCAGTGAGCCTTGGGCTGGTTGCGCGTCGCTGGCGAACACCGGCGGGCTGAGGATGTAGGCGCCGAGCAGGCGACTGAGGGCGGCCAGGCTGTCGATGTGGGTGCGTTCGTAGCCATGGGTGGCGTCGCAGCCGAAGGCGAGCAGGGCGGTACGGATGTCGTGGCCGGCGGTGATGGCCGAATGAGCGTCGCTGAAGTAGTAGCGGAACAGGTCGCGGCGTGCCGGTACCTCGTTCTCCTTGGCCAGTTTCAGCAAGTGCCGCGACAGATGATAGTCGTAGGGGCCTCCGGAGTCCTGCATCGCCACGCTGACCGAATGTTCGCTCGAGTGCTGGCCAGGGGCGACGGGCGCGATGTCGATGCCGACAAATTCGCTGACATCCCAGGGCAATGCTGCCGCTGCACCGCTGCCGGTTTCCTCGGTGATGGTGAACAGTGGGTGACAATCGATCAGCAGTTCTTCGCCGCTGTCGACAATCGCCTTGAGCGCCGCCAACAGGGCTGCGACCCCGGCTTTGTCGTCCAGGTGCCGGGCACTGATGTGGCCGCTTTCGGTAAATTCCGGCAGGGGATCGAAGGCGACGTAATCACCGATGCCCACCCCCAGGGTTTCGCAATCGGCACGCGTGGCGCAGTAGGCGTCCAGGCGCAGCTCGATGTGGTCCCAACTGATGGGCAGTTCGTCCACGGCGGTATTGAACGCGTGCCCGGACGCCATCAACGGCAGCACGCTGCCACGGATCACGCCGGTGTCGGTAAACAGGCTGACCCGGCTGCCTTCGGCAAATCGGCTGGACCAGCAACCCACCGGGGCCAGGGTCAGGCGGCCGTTGTCCTTGATGGCCCGCACTGAGGCACCGATGGTATCCAAGTGCGCCGACACGGCCCGGTCGGGGCTGCTCTTGCGCCCCTTGAGCGTGGCGCGGATTGTGCCACGGCGGGTCATTTCAAAAGCGATCCCCAGCTCTTCGAGCCGCTCGGCGACATAACGCACGATGGTGTCGGTAAAGCCGGTAGGGCTGGGAATGGCGAGCATTTCCAGCAGGACTTTCTGCAGGTATTCGAGATCCGGTTCTGGAATTTTGCTGATCATGGAAACTCCTCACGGAACATTAAGTTGAATAGGGGAACCTTGTGGCGAGGGAGCTTGCTCCCGCTGGACCGCGAGCGGTCCCCTTTGAGCTCCAGGTCAATGCACAGACCCGGAGGGCAACGGAGAAGGACCGCTTCGCAGCCCCGCGGGAGCAAGCTCCCTAGCCACAGAAGAAGGGCTAGGCCACCGCCTGGCTATGAGGAAACAACAGATCCACAAAGCGCTCGGCGGTGGGTTGTGGTTCGTGGTTGGCCAAGCCTGCGCGTTCGTTGGCTTCGATGAACACATACTCGGGTTGATCGGCCGCCGGTACCAGCAGGTCGAGGCCGACCATGGGGATGTCCAGCGCCCGTGCGGCGCGCACCGCCGCATCGACCAGGGTCGGATGCAGGATCCCGGTGACATCCTCCAGCACGCCGCCGGTATGCAGGTTCGCCGTACGCCGTACGAACAGGTGCTCCCCAGCGGGCAGCACGCTGTCGTAGTCGAACCCCGCCGCGTTGAGTGTGCGCAAGGTCTCGCCATCCATCGGGATTTTACTTTCGCCGCCCGTGGCCGCTTGGCGTCGGCGGCTCTGGGCTTCGATCAACGCGCCGATGGTGTGCCGGCCATCGCCGATCACCTCCGCCGGGCGCCGGATCGCCGCCGCCACCACTTCAAAACCGATCACCAGGATGCGCAGGTCCAGACCCTCGTGGAAACTTTCCAGCAAGACCTGGCTATCGAATTGCCGGGCCGCTTCGATGGCGCTCTGCACCTCCTCGATGGTGCGCAAATCCACCGCCACGCCTTGGCCCTGTTCGCCGTCCAGCGGCTTGACCACCACCCGTTCGTGCTCGTCGAGAAACGCCAGGTTGTCATCGGCATTGCCCGCCAACTGTTGGGCCGGCAGGTTCAGGCCGGCGCTTTTCAGCACTTTGTGGGTCAGGCTTTTGTTCTGGCACAGCGTCATGCTGATGGCGCTGGTCAGGTCGCTCAAGGATTCGCGGCATCGGACCCGGCGGCTGCCATGGACCAGGGTGAACAAGCCGGCCTCGGCATCGTCTACCTGTACGTCGATGCCTCGGCGGTGAGCTTCTTCGACAATGATGCGCGCATAAGGATTGAACTGCGCTTCGGGGCCTGGCCCCAGGAACAACGGCTGGTTGATGCCGTTCTTGCGTTTAATGGCGAAGGTCGAGAGATTGCGAAAACCGAGTTTGGCGTAGAGGTTTTTCGCCAGGCGATTGTCGTGCAACACCGACAGGTCGAGGTAACTCAAGCCACGGCTCATGAAATGCTCGATGAGGTGACGCACCAGCACTTCGCCAACACCGGGCCGCGGACATTGCGGGTCCACGGCCAGGCACCAGAGGCTGCTGCCGTTTTCCGGGTCGTTGAAGGCCTTCTGGTGATTCAGGCCCATGACGCTGCCGATCACCGCACCGGTGTCGTCATCTTCGGCCAGCCAGTAGACCGGGCCACCCTCATGGCGCGGGGTCAGGCGCAGTGGGTCGATGGGCAACATGCCCCGGGCTTGGTAGAGCTGGTTGATGGCCTGCCAGTCGGTCTCGCCTTGGGCCCGGCGAATCCGAAAGCCGCGAAACACCCGCGTGGCCTGGCGATAGTCGCTGAACCACAGGCGCAAGGTGTCGGACGGATCGAGGAACAGTTGGGCCGGTTCCAGCCCCAGCACTTGCTGGGGCGCGGCCACGTATAAGGCAATGTCCCTTTCGCCGGGTTGTTCGTTGAGCAGTTCCCGGGCCAGGCTTGCCGGGTCCGGGAAGGTGTGGCCGATCAAAAGTCGGCCCCAGCCGCAATGCACCGCGATCGGGTCGGCGCCCAATTCGCTGCCGTCTTCGGCCAGGCGTGCCTGCAGGCGTTCATAGGAGGGCGCCTGGCCGCGCAAGAGGCGTTGGTTGTGAACCGTTGCATGAGGTTTCATCGATCAGATTCCTTGCTCGCTGAGCCACAGGTTCAGCGCCGCCAGTTGCCACAGTCGTGAGCCGCGCAATGGCGTGAGCTGGCCGTTGGGGTCGGTCAGCAGGCGGTCGAGCATGGCCGGGTTGAACAGGCCGCGGTCCTGGCTCGGATCCAGCAGCAGTTCTCGAACCCAGGCCAGGGTGTTGCCTTCCAGGTGCTTGAGGCCTGGTACCGGGAAATAGCCTTTTTTGCGGTCGATTACCTCGCCGGGGATCACCCGCCGGGCGGCTTCCTTGAGTACCTGTTTGCCGCCATCGGGTAGCTTGAACTTCGCGGGGACCCTGGCCGAGAGTTCCACCAGGCGGTAGTCCAGGAAGGGCGTGCGCGCTTCCAGGCCCCAGGCCATGGTCATGTTGTCGACGCGCTTGACCGGGTCGTCCACCAGCATCACGGTGCTGTCCAGGCGCAGGGCCTTGTCTACCGCGGCATCGGCCCCGGGCTGGGCGAAATGTTCCTTGACGAAGTCGCCGGCGGCGTCGTTGGCCGTCAGCCATTTGGGCTGCACGGTGGCGGCATATTCTTCATGGCTGCGGTCGAAGAACGCGGCGCGATAGGCCGCGTACGGATCGCTGGCACCATCGACCTGCGGGTACCAATGGTAACCGGCGAACAGCTCGTCGGCGCCCTGGCCGCTTTGCACCACTTTGCAGTGCTTGGCCACTTCCCGCGACAGTAGATAGAAGGCGATGCAGTCGTGGCTGACCATCGGTTCGCTCATGGCACGGAACGCTGCCGGCAGTTGCTCGATGATCTCTTTTTCGTCGATACGCAGTTGGTGGTGGCGGGTGCCGTAGTGCTTGGCGATCAGGTCCGAATACTGGAACTCGTCACCGCGCTCGCCACCGGCATCCTGGAAACCGATAGAGAAGGTCGACAGGTCCTCTACGCCGACTTCCCGCAGCAGGCCCACGAGCATGCTTGAATCCACGCCACCGGAAAGCAGTACGCCGACATCCACGGCGGCGCGTTGGCGAATGGCGACCGCTTCACGGGTGCTGTCGAGCACGCGCTCGATCCAGTCTTCCAGGTTCAGGTGCAGTTCGTCGGCCCGTGGTCCGTAGGGCAGGGTCCACCAGGTTTTCTGCTCGGTGCTGCCGTCGGCTTCGATGCGCATCCAGGTCGCGGGCGGCAGTTTTTCAACACCCGCCAGCAAGGTGCGGGGCGCCGGGACCACCGCGTGGAAATTCAGGTAATGGTTGAGGGCCACCGGGTCGAGCATCGGGTTGATATCGCCGCCCTTGAGCAGCGCCGGCAATGCCGAGGCGAAACGTAGCCGTTGGCCGGTGCGCGACAGGTACAGCGGCTTCACGCCGAGGCGGTCGCGGGCGATGAACAGGCGCTTGGCATCGCGTTCCCAGATGGCGAAGGCGAACATGCCGTTGAGCTTGGGCAGCAGCGCTTCGCCCCAGGCGTGATAGCCCTTGAGCAGCACTTCGGTGTCGCCACCGGAATAGAAGCTGTAGCCCAGGCCTTCGAGTTCGCTGCGCAGCTCCGGGTAGTTGTAGATCGCGCCGTTGAAGGCCAGGGACAGGCCCAGCTGATTGTCGATCATCGGCTGGGCCGAGCCGTCCGACAGGTCCATGATTTTCAGGCGCCGATGGCCCAGGGCAATTGGTCCCTGGCTATGAAAACCCCAGGCGTCGGGGCCGCGAGGGGCCAGGTGATGGGTGATTCGCTCTACGGCCGCAAGGTCCGCAGGTTGTTGATCGAAACGTAACTCTCCAGCTAATCCGCACATAAGTCCTTACCGGTTTTTCCGTTGGGGAGGGGTCAAGCCGCACCCACCAAAAGGGCGGGTACCCTGAAACTGACCGGAGGGATTGCTGTGAGTTTTAGATCGATGCGTTATAAGCCGGCGGGTAGGGGGTGCCCCATGCCTCACGGGATAAGAGGAACCTGTGGAAGCGAGCTTGCTCGCGATAGCAGTGGGGCAGTCAACTCAGATGCCAACTGATCCACCGCCATCGCGAGCAAGCTCGCTCCCACAAGGGATTGGGGCACACCATTAAAGGGTGTCAGGCCTTGCCCCGAATCAATGCCCGCAACGCAAATCGATTCGGATGGCAGGCCTCGGCCACGCTGCGGGGCAGCGGCAAAGGCTCGTTGTCCAGCCAGGCGGCGATCAGTTCGCCCGACAGCGGTGCAGTGATCAGGCCACGGGAGCCATGGCCGCTGTTGATGTACAAACCCTCGGACCACGGGCAGGGGGTGTCTGGCACTTGGCGGGCGTCTTTGCCCAGGGCCGAATAGGCCTCGCTGAACGCCTGCCTATCCGCCAACGGTCCGACAATCGGCAAGTAATCCGGGCTGGTGCAACGGAATGCCGCACGGCCTTCGAGGCGTTCCGGGTCCAGGCTGCCGGCGTTCAGGCGATCCACCAGGTCTTGGGAGATTTCTTCGAGCATCTGCAGGTTGCCGGCGTGCTCGGCGGCGGTGGGCGTCAGGTCGTCGCTGTTGAAATCGAAACTGGCGCCCAGGGTGTGCTCGCCCAGCCGCGGCGGGGCCACATAGCCTTCGGCGCAAACTACGGTCGCCAGGCTCTGGCTGCGGGTGGTTTGCGGCAACCGGGTGATTTGCCCGCGAATACGCTTGAGCGGCAAGTCGGCGGCCGGTTCGAAACGTTTGATTTCGGCGGCGCTGGCGAGGATCGCCACCGGTGCGCTGGCCAGGCATCGTTCGTCGTCCCATGCCTGCCACTGGCCGTCCACGCGGCGCAGTTGCAGCACTTCATGATGGGGCTGCACGTCGATCGCCGTGCCTGAGGCTTGCCAGCGACACAAGGCCGGTGGATGCACCCAGCCGCCCTCGGGATAAAACAGACCACCACAGGCCAGGCCGATGCCGGACCGCACTTGCGCCTCGCACTGATCGAGGGGGTGCAGCAAATCCCTTGGGAACGCCTCGGCCAGTTGTGCCTGACGCTCGGCTTCCTTGCTGTTGAAGGCCAGTTGCAAGACCCCGCAGGCGTCCCAGTCAATGCCGCGTTGCAGTTGTTCCAACACGCGCCGGGTGTAGCCGAAACCGCTGAGGATCATCTGCGACAACGCCGTGCCGTGGGCCGATAGCTTGAGATACAGCACGCCCTGGGGGTTGCCGGAGGCTTCCTCGGCCAAGCCTGCATGACGCTCCAGCAGCGTCACCTGCCAGCCACGCGCGGCGAGGCTGGCGGCGCTGGCACAACCGGCCAGGCCGCCGCCGATCACCAGGGCCCGGCGCTCGCCGATGGGCGGCAAGGGGCGGGCATACCAGGGTTTTGCCGAGGCCGGCGCCGGTGTCTGCTCCGGCCAGCCAAGAAACACACCGCGCAGGATTTCCCACTTATGGCCGATGCCCGGCGTGCGCTTCATCTTGAAGCCCGCCGCGTTCAGCAATCGCCTGACCCAACCGGTGCTGGTGAAGGTGCTGAGGGTGGCGTCGGGTGCGGACAGCCGGGCCAGTTCGGCGAACAGCTCGGCGGTCCACATCTCGGGATTCCTGGCCGGCGCGAAGCCGTCGAGGAACCAGGCGTCGATCTGTCCGTCCAGCTGCGGCAACTGCTCCAGGGCATCGCCAATCAACAGGGTCAGCGTCACCCGTCCGCCCGCCAGGACCAGGCGCTGGAAACCCTGGTGGATGGCCACGTACTGCTCAAGCAATTGCTCCGCCTGAAGGCTCAGTTGCGGCCACAAGGCCAGGGCCCGGCGCAGGTCCTCGGGGCTCAGGGGGTACTTCTCGACACTGACAAAATGCAGTCGGGCGCCTGCCGGTGCGCACTGCTCGAACAGTTGCCAGGCGCAAAGGAAATTCAAACCGGTGCCAAATCCGGTTTCACCGATCACCAGTCGCCCGTCATCGGCCAGGGCCGCGAAACGCTCGGCCAGGTTGTTCTGCTCAAGGAACACATAACGGGTTTCTTCCAGCCCCGACTGGTCGGAAAAATATACATCGTCGAACACCCGCGAACGCGGGCGACCCTGGTCGTCCCAGTCGAGTTGGGCGTGTTGCTGGATGGGCGTCATGGCTGGCTCGGTCGAAACTGAGCGGCCATTCTAGCCGATCGGTATCGGCTTGCTTGACCCATCGCAACACAGCGTTGTTCTTGATGGAATCTGCTGCACAGGGCCGCATCCAATCCGCTAGTCTTGCCCCAATCCCTGGAAGGAGCTGTCCATGTTCGAATCCGCTGAAATCGGTCACGTCATCGATAAAGAAACCTTTGAAGCCGAGGTGCCGGCCCTGCGGGAAGCACTGCTGGAAGCGCAGTTCGAGTTGCAGCAGCAGGGTCGGTTTCCGGTCATCGTGTTGATCAACGGCATCGAAGGCGCGGGCAAGGGCGAGACGGTGAAGTTGCTCAACGAATGGATGGATCCGCGGCTGATCGAAGTGCGCACCTTTGACCAACAGACCGACGAGGAACTGGCGCGGCCTCCGGCGTGGCGCTATTGGCGAATGCTGCCGGCCAAGGGGCGCATGGGAATTTTCTTCGGCAACTGGTACAGCCAGATGCTGCAGGGCCGGGTCCATGGCGAGTTCAAGGACCCACGGCTCGACCAGGCGATTGCCGGTGCCGAGCGCCTGGAAAAAATGCTCTGCGACGAAGGCGCGCTGATCTTCAAGTTCTGGTTCCACCTGTCCAAGAAGCAGATGAAGGCCCGGCTCAAGGGGCTCAAGGATGACCCGCTGCACAGCTGGCGCATCAGCCCGCTGGACTGGCAGCAATCCCAGACCTATGACAAGTTCGTCAAATACGGCGAGCGTGTGCTGCGCCGCACCAGTCGCGATTACGCGCCGTGGCATGTGATCGAAGGCATGGACAGCTGTTATCGCAGCCTCACCGTCGGGCGGATCTTGCTCGACGGTTTGCGCCAGGCCCTGGACCGGCCGAAGATCAGGCCGCAAAAGGTCAGCGTGGCGCCGCTGCCCGAGTTGGATGGCCAGATCACGTTGCTCGACAGCCTGGACATGACCCGGCGCCTGGACAAAGCCGACTACGAAGAACAATTGATCACCGAGCAGGCGCGCTTCTCTGGCCTGCTGCGGGACAAGCGCATGCGCCAGCATGCCCTGGTAGCGGTGTTCGAAGGCAATGACGCGGCGGGCAAGGGCGGGGCTATCCGGCGGGTCACGGCGGCCCTGGACCCGCGCCAATACAGCATCGTGCCCATTGCCGCGCCCACGGAAGAAGAGCGCGCCCACCCCTACATGTGGCGCTTCTGGCGGCATATTCCCGCACGCGGCAAGTTCACCATGTTCGACCGCTCCTGGTACGGTCGGGTGCTGGTGGAGCGGGTCGAAGGGTTTTGCAGCCAGGCCGACTGGCTGCGGGCCTACGGGGAAATCAACGATTTCGAGGAACAGCTCGCCGACGCCGGCGTGGTGGTGGTCAAGTTCTGGCTGGCCATCGACAAGCAAACCCAGCTGGAGCGTTTCCAGGAGCGCGAGGATATTCCGTTCAAGCGCTTCAAGATCACCGAGGATGACTGGCGCAACCGCGACAAGTGGGACGCTTACCGGGCCGCGGTGTGCGACATGGTCGACCGCACCAGCACCGAGATTTCCCCCTGGACCTTGGTGGAAGCCAACGACAAGCGCTGGGCGCGGGTCAAGGTGTTGCGCACCCTCAACCAGGCGCTGGAAGCGGCTTTCGAGCGGAGTGCAAAGCAGGCTCGCAAGAAAAAGAAGGGCTAGGGCGATGGAGGCGCATACGCGAGGTGAATGATTGTCGCAGTCGGTTATGCAGTGGATTTATGCTCGATTCACTCTCAACCGACTACAACAATGAGGTACAGCCATGCGTGAAGTGGTGATCGTCGACAGCGTACGGACCGGCCTGGCCAAGTCCTTTCGCGGCAAGTTCAACATGACCCGTCCAGACGACATGGCGGCCCATTGTGTCGATGCCTTGCTGGCGCGCAACGACATCAACCCCGCCAGTGTCGAGGACTGCATCGTCGGGGCCGGGTCCAATGAAGGCGCCCAGGGCTACAACATCGGGCGTAACGTGGCGGTGCTCTCGCGATTGGGCACCGGCACCGCCGGCATGACCCTCAACCGCTTCTGTTCCTCGGGCCTGCAAGCCATTGCCATCGCCGCCAACCAGATCGCTTCCGGTTGCAGCGACATCATCGTGGCGGGCGGCGTGGAGTCCATCAGCCTGACGATGAAAAGCGTCAACACCGACCACCTGATCAACCCGCTGCTCAAGGAGCAGGTGCCCGGGATCTATTTCCCCATGGGCCAGACGGCCGAGATCGTTGCCCGTCGTTACCAGGTCAGCCGCGAGGAACAGGACCGCTACGCCTTGCAGAGCCAGCAGCGCACCGCCAAGGCCCAGGCGGCCGGGTTGTTCGATGACGAAATCATCCCGATGGCGGTCAAGTACCGGGTCGAGGACAAGAACACTGGCGCTGTGCAGGTCCTCGACGGTGTGGTCGATCGCGACGATTGCAATCGCCCGGACACCACCTACGAAAGCCTGGCAGGCCTGAAACCGGTGTTCGCCGAAGACGGTTCGGTGACGGCGGGCAACTCGTCGCAGTTGTCCGACGGGGCTTCGATGACCTTGGTGATGAGCCTGGAAAAAGCCCTGGCGCTGGGGCTCAAGCCCAAGGCGTTTTTTCGCGGCTTCGCCGTGGCCGGTTGCGAGCCGGACGAGATGGGCATCGGCCCGGTGTTTTCAGTGCCCAAGCTGCTCAAGGCCAAGGGCTTGCAGATCGCCGATATCGACCTGTGGGAACTCAACGAAGCCTTTGCTTCCCAGTGCCTGTACAGCCGCAACCGACTGGAAATCGATCCCGGGAAATACAACGTCAACGGCGGCTCGATCTCCATCGGCCATCCATTCGGCATGACCGGCTCGCGGCAAGTGGGGCACCTGGTGCGCGAGCTGCAGCGACGCAACCTGCGCTACGGCGTCGTGACCATGTGCGTGGGCGGTGGGATGGGGGCTACGGGGTTGTTTGAGGTGGTTCGTTAACCGTTTGCCGAAGAGGTTGGGGGGCAATCTGTGGCGAGGGAGCTTGCTCCCGCTCGGCTGCGAAGCAGTCGCCGGCTTATCAGTACCGTGCTGTTTGAACAGGGGCCGCTTCGCGGCCCAGCGGGAGCAAGCTCCCTCGCCACATCCTGCCTAGCTGGCAACCTGCGTCAGTTGTAGCATCCGGCCGATATACGCCTCTATCTCCCGCTCCGCCGCCTCGCGGGTGGCGAACGGACCCTCCTGGGTGCCCTCACGTGTATTGAAATAAAACTCGCCGTTGACCCGGCAGATCCGGTCACTGCGAAAAATAGTCGTAGGGGCGGGATCCAAGGCGCGTTTTCCAAGCATGTCGGGTCTCCAGAGTGCAGCAAGGTCTGTTTCAAATGAGCATATGTGTTGTCCCTGATTCCCGCCTGCCCAGCCGATCGACGGCTACGACCCATACAATCCCGTGGGCGGCCTCTGCCCAACTGTCCCTGTGTCGTGACGCAATAGACGCCTAGAATGGACGTCCTTTGTCTTGGGCTTCGAGGGTTGCATGCACATATCGTCCGGTCGCTGGGTCTACGGCCTGTTCCTCGCCCTGCTGACTGCCCTGCTCTGGGGAATCCTGCCGATCAAGCTCAAGCAAGTGCTGCAAGTGATGGACCCGGTCACCGTGACCTGGTTTCGCTTGCTGGTGTCCGGCGGTTTGCTGTTCATCTATTTGGCGGCCACCCGGCGCCTGCCCAGTCACAAGGTCCTTGGCCCGCGCGGAGGCTGGCTGGTGGCGATGGCGGTGCTCGGGCTGGTGGGCAACTACGTGTTGTACCTGATGGGCCTGAATCGCTTGAGCCCCGGCACCGCGCAACTGGTGGTGCAGATGGGGCCGATCATGTTGCTGGTCGCCAGCCTGTTCGTGTTCAAGGAGCGCTTCAGTGTGGGGCAGGGCATCGGCCTGCTGGTGTTGCTGATCGGTTTTACGCTGTTTTTCAACCAGCGCCTGGGTGAGTTGCTGACGTCCCTGAGCGACTACACCGCCGGGGTGCTGATGGTGTTGCTGGCGTCGACGGTCTGGACCTTCTATGCCTTGGGCCAGAAGCAACTGTTGACGGTGTGGAATTCGTTGCAGGTGATGATGGTGATCTACCTGTTCTGCGCGTTGCTGCTCACCCCCTGGGTGCACCCGTTGGAGGCGCTGCAATTGAGTCCGTTGCAAGGCTGGTTGTTGCTCGCTTGCTGCCTCAACACGCTGATTGCCTATGGCGCGTTTGCCGAAGCCTTGGCCCATTGGGAGGCGTCGCGGGTCAGTGCGACCCTGGCGATCACGCCGCTGGTGACGTTCGCCGCGGTGGCGATGGCGGCTTGGTGGTGGCCTGATTATGTCCATGCCGAGCAGATCAATCTGCTGGGGTATGGCGGGGCGGTGCTGGTGGTGCTGGGTTCGGCGTTGGTCGCCCTGGGGCCCTCGCTGATCGCCGGGCTCAAGGCCCGGCGGCAGCGGATGGTTGTAGAGCGATAGACCGCGTTATCGTTCTTCGCGAGCAAGCCCGCTCCCACATTCGATCTCATCGGACACAGGTTGTGTATCCGACCCCAATCCATTGTGGGAGCAGGCTTGCTCGCGAAGACAGGTTATCGGTCACCGCAAATCTTCAGCCCTGGCTACCGGCCTCCAGCATATTCTCCGGTCGCACCCAGGCATCGAACTCTTCATCGGTCAGGTACCCCAGTTGCAGTGCCGCTTCACGCAAGGTCAGCCCTTCGCCGTAGGCTTTCTTGGCGATCTCGGCGGATTTGTCGTAGCCGATGTGCGGGTTCAGCGCGGTCACCAGCATCAACCCGCGTTCCAGGTGCGCGGCCATCTGCTCGGCATCCGGCTCGAGCCCGGCGATGCAGTGCTGCTGGAAGTTGCTGCAGCCATCGGCCAGCAGCCGGATCGATTGCAGCAGGTTGTGGATGATCACCGGTTTGAACACGTTCAACTGCAAATGCCCCTGACTGGCGGCAAAGCCGATGGTCACGTCGTTGCCCATGACCTGGCAGGCCAGCATCGACAAGGCTTCGCACTGGGTCGGGTTGACCTTGCCGGGCATGATGGAACTGCCCGGTTCGTTGGCCGGCAATTTCACTTCGGCAAACCCCGCCCGCGGCCCGGAACCCAGCAGGCGCAGGTCGTTGGCGATTTTCATCAGGGTCACGGCGAGGGTTTTCAGGGCGCCGGACAAGGCAGTCAAGGGTTCATGGCCGGCCAGCGCGGCAAACTTGTTCGGCGCGGTGACGAACGGCAGGCCCGACAGCGCCGCCAGTTCAGCGGCAATCGCTTCGCCGAAACCATGGGGCGAATTGAGCCCGGTGCCGACCGCCGTGCCGCCTTGGGCCAGTTCGCAGACCGCCGGTAGCGCGGCGCGGATCGCTCGTTCGGCGTAATCGAGTTGAGCAATGAACGCCGACAGTTCCTGGCCAAAGGTGATTGGCGTGGCATCCATCATGTGGGTACGGCCAGTCTTGACCAGTTTCATGTGGCGCGCCGCCAGTTCCGCCAGGCCGCCGGACAGCTCACTGATGGCCGGGAACAATTGCTGGTGGACGGCCTGGGCAGCGGCAATGTGCATCGCGGTGGGGAAGCAGTCGTTGGAGCTCTGCGAGCGGTTGACGTGATCGTTGGGGTGCACGGGGCTCTTGCCACCGCGGGGGTTGCCGGCCAGTTCGTTGGCGCGCCCGGCGATCACCTCGTTGACGTTCATGTTGCTCTGGGTGCCGCTGCCGGTCTGCCAGACCACCAGCGGGAACTGGTCGTCATGCTGGCCGGCCAGCACTTCGTCGGCGGCCTGTTCGATCAGGCGGGCGATGTCGGCGGGGAGGTCGCCATTGCGATCATTGACCCGTGCGGCGGCTTTCTTGATCAGTGCCAAGGCGTGCAACACCGACAGTGGCATGCGTTCGTTGCCAATGGCGAAGTTGATCATGGAACGCTGCGTCTGGGCGCCCCAGTAGGCGTCGTCCGGGACTTCAACCTGGCCAAGGCTGTCGGTTTCGATACGGCTCATCGGGTCAAACTCCTTAAGGGCTGAATGCGCAGTTTAGGCCCAGATGGGCGGCACCGGTTCCCTCAATCATCCTTCAATCCAGGAGCGGTGGGTTCGGCCCGTCAATCGGACCCGGCAAGCATCGGGGTTGAGGCCCAGCGTTTTTTAGGCGCAGAATGGTCGCCCTTGGGGTTCTACCTCGCCTGTAATGAAAGGAAACTCGATGACCCGTCTTCGTGCCATCTGTACCGCAGTTGCTCTGGTGTGTGCCAGCGGCCCTGTTTTCGCCGATACCGCCAGCCACAACGCCAGCGCCGAAGCGTTCCTGACCCTGGCGCACGCTGACAAACTGGGCACTCCGGTATACATGCAAGTGCAGCAGATGTTTGCCCAGCGCTTTGAACAGACCAAGGCCCCTGAGTCGAAAAAAGCCACCCTGGAAACCTACCAGGCCAAGGCCAATGCCGCGTTGGACCAAGCTATCGGCTGGAACAAGCTCAAGCCGGACATGGTCAAGCTCTACACCAGCAACTTCAGCGAATCGGAGCTCAAGGACCTGGTCGCTTTCTATCAATCGCCACTGGGCAAGAAAGTCCTGGAAAAAATGCCGCAACTGACCCAGCAATCAGCCCAACTGACCCAGGCCAAGCTTGAAAGCGCGGTGCCGGTGGTCAACAAGCTGCTGGCGGACATGACGGCCGAGCTCGAGCCAAAAGCCGCCGCCCCTGCCAAGAAAAAGCCGTAAGCGGAGCCTGGTATGAGCATGCAACAACGCATCGAATCGACACTCGGGCTCTTGCAGCCCGAGCACTTGCAAGTGCTGGATGAAAGCCACATGCACAGCCGTGGCCTGCAGACCCACTTCAAGGCCGTGGTGGTCAGCCAGCAGTTCGAAGGGCTCAATCGTGTCAAGCGTCACCAGAAGGTCTACGGCACGCTGGGCGAGCTGATGGGCGAATTCCATGCGTTGGCGCTGCACACCTACACCCCTGAAGAATGGGCCCAGATCGACGCGGCCCCGGCTTCGCCAACCTGTGCCGGCGGCAGCAAGCACTGAAAGTGGTTGTTTGTCGCGCGGATGCTTGTTGTGGCGAGGGAGCTTGCTCCCGCTGGACCGCGAAGCGGTCCCCTGGAAACTGATCCAGACGACGGCTTCGCCGCCGAGCGGGAGCAAGCTCCCTCGCCACAATGGTCCGGCTCACAGGCGCGTGCAGCTCCTAAAGCCACCGTGTTTTTGCTAGAATCCGCAACGCGCCGCTCACCCGGCGCGTTTTTTTTCGCATCCGGTTCACCCTTTACGAGGGTAGCCACCTGGAGAAACACCCATGGCACAACCCATTGTCGTGGCGGCACTGTATAAGTTCGTCACCCTTGAAGATTACGTCGAGCTGCGTGAGCCCTTGCTCAAGGCCATGCTCGACAACGGCATCAAAGGCACGTTGCTGATCGCCGAAGAAGGCATCAACGGCACGGTTTCCGGCACTCGCGAAGGCATCGATGGCCTGCTGGCCTGGCTCAAGAATGATCCGCGCATGATCGACATCGACCATAAAGAGTCGTACTGCGATGAACAGCCGTTCTACCGCACCAAGGTCAAGCTCAAAAAAGAAATCGTCACCCTCGGCGTCGAAGGCGTGGATCCTAACAAGCAGGTCGGCACCTATGTCGAACCACAGGACTGGAACGCACTGATCAGCGATCCGGAAGTGTTGTTGATCGACACCCGTAACGATTACGAAGTGTCCATTGGCACCTTCGAGGGCGCCATCGACCCCAAGACCACCAGCTTTCGCGAATTCCCTGAATACATCAAGGCCAACTTCGACCCGGCCAGGCACAAGAAAGTCGCGATGTTCTGCACCGGCGGCATTCGTTGTGAAAAAGCCTCCAGCTACATGCTTGGCCAGGGTTTCGACGAGGTCTATCACCTCAAGGGTGGCATCCTGAAATACCTCGAAGAGGTCCCCCAGGAAGAAACCAAGTGGCGCGGCGACTGCTTCGTGTTCGACAACCGCGTAACCGTCCGCCACGACCTCAGCGAAGGGGACTACGATCAATGTCACGCTTGTCGTACTCCGGTAAGCGTAGAAGACCGCGCCTCGGAGCACTACGTGCCTGGCATCAGTTGCCCGCACTGCTGGGACAAACTGAGCGAGAAGACCCGTCGCAGTGCCATCGACCGGCAGAAGCAGATCGAGTTGGCCAAGGCTCGCAACATGCCGCACCCGATCGGCTACAACTACAAGCAATCATCTTCCGAGGCTTGAACCATGGCGTCACGCCTGCTCTATGTGATGGACCCGATGTGTTCCTGGTGCTGGGGTTTTGCGCCGGTGGCCGAGGCGCTGGTAGAGCAGGCGCAGGCCGCGGGGGTGGAGTTGCACCTGGTGGTGGGTGGTTTGCGCACCGGCAGCGGTTTGGCGCTGGAGCCGACCACCCGGCGCTACATTCTTGAACACTGGCAGGCCGTTACCCAGGCCACCGGCCAGCCCTTCAAGCTTGAAGGCGCGCTGCCGGACGGTTTCGTCTACGACACCGAGCCTGCCTGCCGGGCACTGGTCACGGCCCGCAGCCTGGCTCCGGACCTGGCCTGGAAGTTGGTGAAGCTGATCCAGCAGGCTTTTTATGTGCAAGGCCGCGACGTGACCCACGCCAGCGTGCTGGTGGAGCTGGCCGAACAGGCCGGGCTGCCACGCATCGAATTCGCCGCGGCCTTCGATCGCGCCGATCAACATGCGGCCACGGCTGCGGATTTCACCTGGGTACAGGACCTGGGCATTGCCGGGTTCCCCACACTGTTGGCCGAGCGCGATGGCCAGTTGGCCTTGCTGACCAACGGTTACCAGCCCCTGAGCCAACTGTCGCCTTTGCTTGGCCGCTGGCTGGAGCGCGCGACCTGTGCCTGACCGGCCACCAGATACATCGGCCTCGCAGCGCATCGACCGGTTGAGTTGGGCGGAAATCCGTCGCCTGGCCCTCAAGCATAAAAAAGCCCTGTGGATCGCCAACGGCGTGGCCGTGCTGGCGACGCTGTGCAGCGTACCGATCCCGTTGCTATTGCCGTTGCTGGTGGATGAAGTCCTGCTGGGGCATGGCGATACGGCCCTGAAAGTCATGAACCAGGCGTTGCCCATGGGCTGGCAGCGCGCGGCCGGCTACATTGGACTGATGTTGCTGGTAACCCTGGCCCTGCGCTGTGGCGCATTGTTGTTCAACGTGCTGCAGGCGCGCTTGTTCGCCCGCTTGGCCAAGGACATCGTCTATCGCATTCGCATCCGCTTGATCGAACGTCTCAAGCGAATTTCCCTGGGCGAATACGAAAGCCTGGGCAGCGGTACCGTGGCGGCCCATCTGGTCACCGACCTGGACACCCTGGACAAATTCATCGGCGAAACCCTCAGTCGTTTCCTGGTGGCGATGCTGACCCTGGTGGGCACCGCCGGGATCCTGGTGTGGATGCACTGGGAGCTGGCGCTGCTGATCCTGCTGTTCAATCCGTTGGTGATCTACGCCACGGTGCAGTTGGGCAAGCGGGTCAAGCACCTCAAGAAGCTGGAGAACGACAGCACCTCGCGCTTCACCCAGGCCTTGACCGAAACCCTGGATGCCATCCAGGAAGTGCGCGCCGGTAACCGCCAGGGGTATTTTCTTGGCCGCT
Source organism: Pseudomonas sp. NFACC46-3 (assembly GCF_900114515.1). NCBI lineage: Bacteria > Pseudomonadati > Pseudomonadota > Gammaproteobacteria > Pseudomonadales > Pseudomonadaceae > Pseudomonas > Pseudomonas sp. NFACC46-3. The sequence continues at coordinate 128,046 of NZ_FOTH01000016.1, read as the reverse complement.
TGGGGATGCGCGCCAAGGAGGTCCGCGATTACGCCGTGAGTTCGCAGTGGAAAACCGATGCCTCGAACCGCGCCAGTGGTTTGCTGTTCCAGTTCGGCATCGATATTTTTCGCGCGGCGGCCATGCTCACCGTGGTGTTTTCCGACCTGTCCATCGGCCAGATGCTGGCGGTGTTCAGCTATCTCTGGTTCATGATCGGTCCGGTCGAGCAACTGTTGAACCTGCAGTACGCCTATTACGCCGCCGGCGGTGCCTTGAACCGGATCAATGAACTGCTGGCCCGGGCCGACGAGCCCCAGTACACGGGCGTCGTCGATCCGTTCAAGGGCCGTGACACGGTGGGCATCGAGATCCAGGGGTTGAGTTTCGGCTACGGCGAGGAACTGGTGCTCAACCAGTTGAACCTGTCCATCTCGCCGGGCGAGAAAGTCGCCATCGTCGGGGCCAGCGGCGGTGGCAAGAGCACCCTGGTGCAGTTGTTACTGGGGCTGTACACGCCACAATCAGGCAGCATTCGTTTCGGCGGCGCCACGCAACAGGAGATCGGCCTGGAGACCATCCGGGAGAATGTTGCAGTGGTGTTGCAACATCCGGCGCTGTTCAACGATACGGTGCGGGCCAACCTCGCCATGGGCCGTGAGTGCAGTGACGACGACTGCTGGCGTGCTCTGGAAATCGCCCAGCTCGATGCCACCGTACGGGCGCTGCCCCAGGGCCTGGAGAGCGTCGTTGGGCGTTCCGGGGTGCGGCTGTCGGGCGGACAGCGTCAACGGCTGGCCATCGCTCGCATGGTATTGGCCGACCCACGGGTGGTGATTCTCGACGAAGCCACCTCGGCACTGGACGCGGCGACCGAGTACAACCTTCATCAGGCACTGGCGCGTTTTTTGAGCGCACGCACCACGCTGATCATCGCCCACCGGCTCTCGGCGGTGAAGCAGGCCGATCGGGTATTGGTGTTCGACGGTGGGCAAATCGCCGAAGACGGCGACCATTTGCAGCTGATTGCCGAAGGTGGCCTGTACGCGCGACTCTATGGTCATTTGCAACAGATTCAGCAGCCTTGAGTTTCTAGCGCTTTTCTGCGCTTAGTATCGGAAAAAAAGCAGGCAAACACGCCGATTTTTCTGAATTCCACGCAAAGTCTGTCGATCTGTTCATCCATTCATTCGAAAGGTTGAAAACTAGCCTAGGCTATTGAGTCAGGAGCGGAATTCTGGCGGGTGTTCGTCTGGCAATACCTGTGCAAGGGACCTCATGAAGCAAAAGCAGACTCTCGGAACACCACGGCTGCTAGGCATCGTCTGGCCCTTTATTGCCGTCGTGCTATTTCAGGCATTGCTTGGCGGCGTCAGCCTTTACGTGCTGTCTGCCGTTCGCGGCTATGTGGCGGGGGAGAGTCTCTGGTCCAAGGGCCAGAAAGACGCCATCTATTATCTCAACCTCTACGCCGACAGCCGCGACGAGGCGATTTTCCGCAAATACCAGCAAGCCATCGCCGTCCCCGAGGGCGGCCATGAACTGCGCGTGGCGCTGGATCGCGAACCGCCGGATCTCGAAGCTGCACGGGCCGGGATTCTCCAAGGTGGCAATCATCCGGATGACGTTTCCAGCTTGATCTGGTTGTACCTCAATTTTCGCCACTTCAGTTACCTGGAAGAAGCCATCGATCTCTGGACGGTGGGCGACGGCTACTTGATCGAGTTGGATAACGTCGCCCGGCAGATGCACAACAGCATTACCGCAGGCCAGGCGTCGGAGGTGGATATCCGCGGCTGGAAGGCCCAGATCTTTGCGATCAACGATTCCGTTACCCCGGCTGCCAAGGCCTTCAGCGACGCATTGGGCGAGGGCTCGCGTTTCATCCTGCAGCTTTTGTTGGTGACCAATTTCGCCACCGCCCTGGGACTGATCGTCCTGGCGTTGTTGCGGACCCATAAATTGCTCGCCCAGCGGCAGGTGTTCGCCAACGCGCTGCAGATGGAGAAAGAGCGGGCGCAGATCACCCTGCAATCCATTGGCGACGGGGTCATCACCACCGACGTCGAAGGTGCCATCGCCTACATGAACCCCGCTGCCGAAGCGATGACCCATTGGAAGGCTGAACATGCGACGGGCTTGCCCTTGGCCGCGTTGTTCAATTTGCTCGATGACAATGCCCAGACCGAGGGGCTGACCCTTATCGAGCACATCCTCAGCGGTCGGCTCAGCGGTGCCAGCGAACATTCCAAGCTGATCCAGCGCCTGGATGGCAGTACCGTGTCGGTCACCCTGGTGGGCGCGCCAATCCGTCATGCGGGCAAGGTCAGCGGCGCCGTGCTGGTGTTGCATGACATGACCCAGGAGCGCCAATACATCGCCAACCTGTCGTGGCAGGCTACTCATGATGCCCTGACTGGCCTGGCGAACCGCCGGGAATTCGAGTATCGCCTCGAGCAGGCCTTGCACAACCTCACTCGCCAGGTCGGGCGTCATGCCTTGATGTTTCTCGACCTGGATCAGTTCAAGCTGGTCAACGACACTTGCGGCCATGCAGCGGGTGACGAATTGTTGCGCCATATCTGCGCCTTGCTGCAATCGGGGCTGCGGGAAAACGACACCCTGGCCCGGCTGGGCGGGGATGAGTTCGGGATCTTGCTGGAGAACTGTTCGCCGGAAGCGGCGGAAAAGATTGCCGAAGGGCTGCGCCAGACCGTGCAGAACCTGCACTTTGTCTGGAAGGGCCGGCCGTTCGTGACCACCGTGAGCATCGGCCTGGTGCATATCGCCCAGACGCCGACGACCCTCGAGGCGTCCCTGCGGGCTGCCGACATGGCCTGCTACATGGCCAAGGAAAAGGGCCGCAACCGGGTCCAGGTCTATCATGCCGACGACTCGGAGCTGTCCCTGCGTTTTGGCGAAATGGCCTGGGTCCAGCGCTTGCACATGGCTTTGGAGGAAAATCGCTTCTGCCTCTACGCCCAGGAAATCGCCGCGTTGGGCCCGGGCGACCATGGCGGCGGGCATATTGAGATCCTGTTGCGCCTGCATGACGAAGCCGGGCGGATGATCCTGCCGGATAGCTTCATTCCCGCGGCGGAACGCTACGGCCTGATGACCTCCCTGGACCGTTGGGTGGTGGAGAATGTCTTCAAGATCATCCGCCAGTGCCTGAATGATTCGCGACAGGGGCCTATGGCGATGTGTGCGATCAATCTGTCAGGCACAACGATTGGAGACCAGGCGTTCCTCGATTTCCTGCGTAAACAGTTCGTGGCCTACTCGATTCCGCCGGAAATGATTTGTTTTGAAATTACAGAAACCAGCGCTATTTCGAATTTGGGCAGTGCGATCCGCTTTATCAATGAACTCAAGAGCTTGGGATGTTACTTCTCGCTGGATGACTTTTGCGCCGGAATGTCTTCATTCGCCTACCTGAAACATTTACCTGTAGACTTCCTGAAGATCGACGGGAGTTTCGTAAAGGATATGCTGGACGACCCGATTAACCGAGCAATGGTCGAAGTGATCAATCACATCGGCCACGTCATGGGTAAGCGCACGATTGCCGAGTTTGTTGAGACCGCCCAGATCGAGCAGGCATTGCTGGAGATAGGGGTGGATTACGCTCAGGGGTATGTGATCGAACGCCCGCAATTGTTTACCTGTGACACGTTGCAATGTCGGCCGGCCCGGCCGCAGCCGTTGTTATTCAAGGCCCCCGGCACGTTCCGCTGAAACTCTTGCTGATCTGGAAAATCACAATCAAAAGGAGCCCGACAGTGATCGACACATTCAACCGAACAGGCCCGCTCATGGACGCCACGAGCTATCCGAAATGGGCACAGCAGCTCATTACCGATTGCAGCGAGAGCAAGCGCCGGGTTGTCGAACACGAACTGTACCAGCGCATGCGCGACAACAAGCTCAGCGCCAGGACCATGCGCCACTACCTCATTGGTGGTTGGCCGGTCGTCGAACAGTTCGCTTTATACATGGCACAGAACCTCACCAAGACCCGCTTTGCCCGCCACCCCGGTGAGGACATGGCGCGTCGCTGGCTGATGCGCAACATTCGTGTCGAACTCAACCATGCCGACTACTGGGTCAACTGGAGCGCCGCCCACGGCGTGACCCTGGAAGACCTGCAAGCCCAGCATGTGCCGCCTGAGCTGCATGCCTTGAGCCACTGGTGCTGGCACACCAGTTCCTCGGATTCGCTGATCGTGGCCATCGCCGCGACCAACTATGCCATTGAGGGGGCCACGGGTGAGTGGTCGGCGCTCGTGTGTTCCAGCGGTGTCTACGCGGCCGCTTTCGCCGAGGAAGACCGCAAGCGGGCGATGAAATGGCTGAAGATGCATGCCCAGTACGACGATGCCCATCCTTGGGAAGCCCTGGAAATCATCTGTACGCTGGCGGGGATGAACCCAAGCAAAGCCCTGCAAACGGAGCTGCGCCAGGCCGTCTGCAAGAGCTATGACTACATGTACCTGTTCCTGGAGCGTTGCATGCAACTGGAGCAGTCGGACACGGTGAGCAAGTCCTCATCCACCCGTGAGCGCCTGGCACTGGCCGGGAGCTGATTACTACCGCTACAGATAGCCACAACCTGTGGGAGCGAGCCTGCTCGCGAAGAGGTCTGGACAGTCGACGGGGAGGTTGACTGCAAGACCGCTATCGCGAGCAGGCTCGCTCCCACACAATCTCGCTTGCACAGAGGTTTTCAGCCAGCCATCGCCAGTCGATTACGGCCTTCGCGCTTGGCCACGTACAGTGCGCTGTCAGCCCTGCGCAGCAGGCTTTCCGATGATTCCCCCGGTAGCAGGGTGGCGCAACCCAGGCTGACCGTCAGCTCGATCCTTGTGCTCGCGGCGAAATAATCCTGGGCCTGGGCGGCGTAGCGCAGTCGTTCCCCGACCATGGCCGCAGCATCCCGGCTGGTATTGGCCAGCAGGATCAGAAACTCTTCACCGCCGAACCTGAACACCATGTCCACGTTGCGCAGTTGGCCCTTGATCGACTCGGCCACGGCCTTGAGCACTTCGTCGCCAACGCCGTGACCATGGCTATCGTTGATGCGCTTGAAATGGTCGATGTCGAGCATCAGCACCGACAAGGGTTGCGAATGACGCTTGGCCATGTCGATTTCACGCATCAGCGTCTGGTCCATGGCAATGCGGTTGCCGGTACCTGTCAGCGGATCGCGCAGAGCGCTCTGGGTGGCGGCCCGATAGAGCAACGCGTTGCGCAGTGGATACAGCAGCGCCGACATGCTGGATTCAAGGTCGCTTTGTTCGGCTTCGGTGAAGCGCTGGTTGCGACGGAATACCAGTTCGCCCAGGTGTTCGCCTTCATGGCTGAGGTTATAGCTGAGGGTGTGATGCCCGCGTTGCCCGAACTCCAGGCGCAAATCACTGGCTTTGTGCTGGTAAGCCAGCGCATCCAGGGGCACCAGCCGCTGGATTTCCCGGAAAAACAGGCCGAGGATTCGCTGTGGCTCCAGGCTGGTCTGCAGCTGTTGGCTCAGTTGCTGGCGCAATTGCGAAAGACTGACGGAGCGTGCCGCGAGCGGCGATGGCTGGCCAAGACCCAGACGCTGCAATTTGGCGCTGTCGAAGTCAATCGCGTTGCTCTGGGTGGGCGTTTTCATATGGCGTTAGCCCCTAAGCTAAATCTGTCCTGGCAGGTTGGGTGTGGCGGCTTTGGGCTGCGCGTCGTACTGGTCCTTCAGTCCCGTAGGACACTGATTTGAGTTTAGTCTGCTTTCCCTGGCAGGCATAAGTCTCGTCTCAACGTCCACTACTTGCCGAACATGGCATGTTTGAGGAAGTTTAGAGCGAAAGTCGTGCCATTCGGTTCACTTCAATAAAAACCGCTTAGGAATCAATTTATTGGCGGCAAATAGGGATATTTCCAGCGACGTGGGTTTGGCGGTTCGCTTGGTTGGGCATCGAATGGAGCCTGCATCGCGACGGTAAGTCGTCGCGATGCAGGCCGTGGCCATTATTGCGCGTTGAACGCCTGGCCATTGACGCCGGTGCTGTCCGGGCCCATGAGGTACAGGTAGACCGGCATGATCTCCTCGGGCGTCGGATTGTTGAGCGGGTTCTCCCCCGGGTAGGCCTGGGCTCGCATGCTGGTGCGGGTGGCACCGGGGTTGATGCTGTTGGCGCGCACGGCGGCAACGGTGTCGACTTCGTCGGCCAGGGTCTGCATCAGCCCCTCGGTGGCGAACTTGGACACGCCATAGGCGCCCCAGTACGCCCGGCCCTTGCGCCCGACGCTGCTGGAGGTGAACACCACGGACGCATCCTGGGACAGCTTGAGCAGGGGCAGCAAGGTGCTGGTAAGCATGAACATCGCGTTGACGTTAACGTGCATCACCCGCATGAAATTCTCACCGGACAACTGTTCCAGCGGTGTACGCGGGCCGATGATCGAGGCGTTGTGCAGCAGGCCGTCCAGATGACCGAACTCGGTTTCGATCATGGCCGCCAGTTCATCGTACTGATGAGGCAGTGCGGTTTCGAGGTTGAACGGGATCACCGCTGGCTGCGGATGACCGGCCGCCTCGATTTCATCGTAGACCTGGGTCAGGTTGGCTTCGGTCTTGCCCAGCAGCAGCACGGTGGCGCCATGGGCGGCATAGGCTTTCGCCGCTGCGGCACCGATACCGCGACCGGCGCCGGTGACCAGAATCACCCGGCCATTGAGCAGGTCGGGGCGGGCGGAATAATCAAACATAAAAAACCTCAACAATTAGAGCAGCACAGTACCGGTGACGAGGAAGCTTTTGTGGCAAAGAGGCTTTTGTGGCGAGGGAGCTTGCTCCCGCTCGGCGGCGCAGCCGTCGTCCAGGGGACCGCTTCGCGCTCCAGCGGGAGCAAGCTCCCTCGCCACAAGGGCTCAGTTCAGCAACTGCACAACGCGTTATCCAGCACTTCACGCAGCGCCGAAGGGTGGTCGATCACGACGTCCGCACCCCAGTGCTTCGGGTTGTCGTCCGGGTGGATGTAGCCGTAGGTCACCGCGCAGGTCTTGGTACCGGCGCTGCGTCCGGACTCGATGTCCCGCAGGTCATCGCCCACGAACAGCACGCTGGCCGGATCCAGGTCGAGCATCTTGCAGGCCAGGGTCAGCGGTTCCGGGTCTGGCTTGCTGTTCTTCACGTGATCAGGGCAGATCAGCACTTTCGAGCGCTCGGCCAGGCCCAGTTGCTGCATGATCGGCTCGGCGAAACGCACCGGCTTGTTGGTGACCACGCCCCAGATCAGGTTGGCCGCTTCGATATCGGCCAGCACCTCGGCCATGCCGTCGAACAAATGACTGTGGACCGCGCATCCCTTGAGGTAGCGGTCGAGGAACTCCTGGCGCAGTTCCTCGAACCCCGGTGATTCAGGGTCCATGGAAAAGGTCACCGCGACCATCGCCCGGGCACCGCCGGAAATCTCGTCGCGAATGTGCTGCGTGTTCATCGGTGGCAAGCCACGGTCGGCGCGCATGGCCTGGCAGATGGCGATGAAGTCCGGCGCGGTGTCGAGCAGCGTGCCGTCCATGTCGAAGAGAACCGCTTTGAGACGCATCGACTTACTCCTCGCGCAGGGTCTGGATCATGTAGTTGACGTCAACGTCGGCGGCCAGCTTGTAGTGCTTGGTCAGCGGATTGTAGGTCAGGCCGATGATGTCCTTGACGGTCAGCCCGGCCGCGCGGCTCCAGGCGCCCAGTTCGGAAGGGCGGATGAATTTCTTGAAGTCGTGAGTGCCGCGCGGCAGCAGCTTCATGATGTATTCGGCGCCGATGATGGCGAACAGGTAGGCCTTCGGGTTGCGGTTGATGGTGGAGAAGAACACCTGGCCGCCGGGCTTGACCATACGGAAGCAGGCGCGGATGACCGACGACGGATCCGGCACGTGCTCAAGCATTTCCAGGCAGGTGACCACGTCGAATTGGCCGGGCATTTCTTCGGCCAGGGCTTCGGCGGTGATCTGCCGGTATTCCACGCTGACGCCCGACTCCAATTGATGCAGTTGCGCCACGGCCAGTGGCGCTTCGCCCATGTCGATGCCCATCACCGTCGCCCCGCGCTGGGCCATGGCTTCGCTGAGGATGCCGCCGCCACAACCGACGTCGAGCACCTTCTTGCCAGCCAGGTTGACCCGTTCGTCAATCCAGTTGACCCGCAGCGGGTTGATGTCGTGCAGCGGTTTGAATTCGCTTTCACGGTCCCACCAGCGATGGGCCAGGGCTTCGAACTTGGCGATTTCGGCGTGGTCGACGTTGCTCATGTGCAGATCCTCGAAAAGCTTGAAAAATCAGGTGCCCCGAGCCGTGGCTCAAGGGGCGTGGTTATTCGTTGTGGCCGCTGATGCGCCGACCCCAGGCCTGGGCCGTGGCGATCAGTCTTGATTCGTCCATGCGGGTCAGTCGGCCATCCTCCAATAACGGCTTGCCGCCCACCCACAGGTGTTTTACGCAATCGCGACCGGTGGCATAGATCAACTGCGACACCGGGTCGTAGATCGGCTGCTGGGCCAGGCCCGACAGATCGAAGGCCACCAGGTCGGCGGCCTTGCCCACTTCCAGCGAGCCGACAATCGCCTCGATGCCCAGCGCCCGGGCGCCATTGAGCGTGGCCATGCGCAGCGCCCGGTGGGCATCCAGGGCCGTGGCCGAGCCGGCGACGGCCTTGGCCAGCAGGGCCGCGGTGCGGGTTTCGCCCAGCAGATCCAGGTCGTTGTTGCTCGCCGCACCGTCGGTGCCAAGCGCCACATTGACGCCGGCCTGCCACAGGCGCTCCACTGGGCAGAAACCGCTAGCCAGCTTCAGGTTCGATTCCGGGCAGTGGATCACGCTGCAATTGCTTTCTACCAGCAAGGCCTGGTCTTCGTCGCTGATTTGAGTCATGTGCACGGCCTGAAAGCGTGGCCCCAGCAGGCCAAGTCGTCCCAGGCGCGCCAGCGGTCGCTCCGCGGTGTTATCCACAGCCTGCTGCACTTCGAAGGCGGTTTCGTGAACGTGCATATGAATGGCCGCGTCCAGTTCCTCGGCGATCACGCGGATTTTCTCCAGGTTCTCGTCGCCCACGGTGTAGGGGGCGTGCGGGCCGAATGCGACTTTGATCCGTGGGTGGTGCTTGAGGTCGCCAAACAATTCGATGCCCTGACGAATGGCTTCGTCGGCGCTGGCGGCACCGGGGATCGGGAAATCGAGGATTGGAATCGCGATTTGCGCACGAATACCGCTGTCGTGGACACACTCGCTGGCGATCTTGGGGTAGAAATACATGTCGGAGAAGCAGGTGATGCCGCCCTTGATCTGCTCGGCGATGGCCAGGTCGGTGCCGTCGCGTACGAAATGCTCATCGACCCATTTGGCTTCCGCCGGCCAGATGTGCTGTTCGAGCCAGGTCATCAAGGGCAGGTCGTCGGCCAGGCCGCGGAACAGGGTCATGGCTGCGTGGCCATGGGCATTGATCAGGCCGGGGCTGAGCAGCATGCCGGGCAGCTCACGGACCTGGGCGGCGTCACACCGGAGGGCTTCTGCCCGTGGACCAATGAACGCGATGCAGCCGTCGCGAATGCCCAGGCCATGATCCTTGAGCACTACACCGGCGGGTTCGACAGGCACCAACCAGGTCGGCAGCAATAATAAGTCGAGCGCAACGGCAGGCTTGGGCATCGTGGAACGGTTCCATGGGGTATAAAGGATGGCGAAGTATACCCGAGCGTCTTCGCGGAGGGATCGCTATAATCGGCGGCTTTTGTTCATGAGTACGGGGTGAAGGATGCGCGATCGACTATTGGCTGCGGAGAAGGTGAAGGCCATCGATTGGCGTGATGGCGTCCTGTACCTGTTGGACCTGCGTGTCTTGCCGTTCGAGGAAAACTGGATCGCCTGCACCTGTGCCGCCGATGTGGCCGAGGCCATTGGCTCGCTGGTGGTGCGCGGCGCGCAGGCCATCGGCATCAGCGCGGCTTATGGTGTCGTGCTGGCGGCGCGGACCAGGGTGGCCGAGGGCGGTGACTGGCAATCGGCCCTGGAGGCTGATTTTGCCTTGCTGGCCGAGGCCCGGCCGACAGCGGCGAACCTCTTCTGGGCGCTGGATCGGATGCGCGACCGGTTGGGGCGCTTGAAAGAGCACGCCGAGCCGCTGGCGGTACTTGAGGCTGAAGCCATCGCGATCCACGAAAGTGACCGCGAAGCCAACCTGACCATGACCCAGCTCGGTGTCGACCTGATCCGCAAGCACCAGGGCAACGCCCAGGCCATCCTCACCCACGGCAACACCGGCGCCCTGGCGAGCGGTGGCTTCGGCACGGCCTTGGGTGTCATCCGTGGCGCGTATATCGAAGGCATGGTGGAGCGCGTCTATGCCGACGAAACCCGTCCATCGCTGCAAGGCTCGCGCCTGACGGCGTGGGAGCTGGCCCGTGAGAGCATCCCGGTGACCCTCAACGCCGATTCCGCCGCCGCCCACATCATGAAGACGAAAGGTGTGACCTGGGTGATTGTCGGTGCCGACTGCATCACCGCCAATGGCGATGTGGCGAACAAGATCGGTACCTATCAACTGGCGGTCTGTGCCATGCACCATGGCGTGCGTTTCATGGTGGTGGCGCCGAGTTCGACCATCGATATGAGCCTGGCCTGCGGTGATGACGTTCCGGTCGAGGAGCGCGATGGACGTGAACTGCTGGAAATCGGCGGCAAGAGGCTCGGTGCGGAGGTGGACGCCTTCAACCCGACGTTCGATATCACCCCGGCGGATTTGATCGACGTCATCGTCACGGAGAAGGGCATCATCGAGCGTCCGGACACCGCCAAGTTGGCGCAGTTGATGTGCCGCAAGCGGTTGCACTGAAGATTTCCAGAGGGTGATCTGCCGCCATCGCGGGCAAGCTCGCTCCCACAGTGGATAGGGCATGTCTGAAATTTCTGACATAAGAGTCCTTGTGGGAGCGAGCTTGCTCGCGATGAGGTCCTCAAAGGCAACAAATGCCTTGCATTTTCGCCCTGATTCTCCATCCGCAGCGCTTCTAAGCCCCTCTGGTCCCATATCAGCCTGTCACCGGTCAACTAACTACGCACCATGCGCATCTGGGGGATAGGTGCGTGGCGGCTCTTGTGATAACATCCGGCGGTTTCCAAGGCTGCCTCGCGAGGTGGCCTTTACTGCGCAGATCCATGGCATAACTCGTTGATTTGTCGTAAGTCGCTGCACGGCACTTGTTCTGCAGCGGCGAGCTTCGTTCGTCCCATCTGGATGTGACGAGGTTTCACCAGAAAAAGGAATCAGGCTTCTCATGGGCGAACTGGCCAAAGAAATCCTCCCGGTCAATATCGAAGACGAGCTGAAACAGTCCTACCTCGACTACGCAATGAGCGTAATCGTCGGGCGGGCGCTGCCGGATGCGCGCGATGGCTTGAAGCCCGTGCACCGGCGCGTGCTGTTCGCGATGAGCGAACTGGGCAACGACTTCAACAAGCCGTACAAGAAATCTGCCCGTGTCGTCGGCGACGTGATCGGTAAGTATCACCCCCACGGCGACACTGCCGTGTACGACACCATCGTTCGTATGGCGCAGCCATTCTCCTTGCGCTACCTGCTGGTAGACGGCCAGGGCAACTTCGGTTCCGTGGACGGCGACAACGCCGCGGCCATGCGATACACCGAAGTGCGCATGACCAAGCTGGCCCACGAACTGCTGGCCGACCTGCACAAGGAAACCGTGGACTGGGTGCCGAACTACGACGGCACCGAAATGATCCCGGCGGTCATGCCGACCCGTATCCCGAACCTGCTCGTCAACGGCTCCAGCGGTATCGCCGTGGGCATGGCGACCAACATCCCGCCGCACAACCTCGGTGAAGTCATCGACGGTTGCCTGGCCCTCATCGACAATCCCGAGCTGACTGTCGATGAGCTGATGCAATACATCCCGGGTCCGGACTTCCCGACCGCCGCGATCATCAACGGTCGCGCCGGCATCATCGAAGCCTACCGCACCGGCCGTGGCCGTATTTACATGCGCGCCCGTTCCACCGTCGAAGACATCGACAAGGTTGGCGGCCGCCAGCAGATCGTCATCACCGAGCTGCCGTACCAACTGAACAAGGCTCGCCTGATCGAGAAGATCGCCGAGCTGGTGAAAGAGAAGAAGCTCGAAGGCATCACCGAGCTGCGTGACGAGTCCGACAAGGACGGCATGCGCGTCGTGATCGAGTTGCGTCGTGGTGAAGTGCCTGAGGTGATCCTCAATAACCTCTACGCTCAGACCCAACTGCAAAGTGTGTTCGGCATCAACATCGTTGCGCTGATCGACGGCCGTCCGCGGATCCTGAACCTCAAGGACCTGCTGGAAGCTTTCGTACGTCACCGTCGCGAAGTGGTTACCCGCCGCACCGTGTTTGAACTGCGCAAGGCTCGCGAGCGTGGCCACATTCTTGAAGGCCAGGCCGTTGCCCTGTCGAACATCGACCCGGTGATCGCCCTGATCAAGGCCTCGCCAACGCCGTCGGAAGCCAAGGAAGCGCTGATCAGCACGCCTTGGGAGTCCAGCGCGGTGGTGGCGATGGTGGAGCGTGCCGGTGCCGATTCGTGCCGTCCGGAGAACCTCGACCCGCAATACGGCCTGCGCGAAGGCAAGTACTTCCTGTCCCCGGAACAGGCGCAAGCCATCCTGGAACTGCGCCTGCACCGCCTGACCGGCCTGGAACACGAGAAGCTGCTGGCCGAGTACCAGGAGATCCTCAACCAGATCGGCGAACTGATCCGCATCCTCAACAGCGCCACGCGCCTGATGGAAGTGATCCGCGAAGAGCTGGAAGTGATCCGCGCCGAGTACGGCGACGTGCGTCGCACCGAGATTCTCGATGCGCGCCTCGACCTGACCCTGGGCGACATGATCCCGGAAGAAGAGCGCGTGGTGACCATTTCCCACGGCGGCTACGCCAAGACCCAGCCGTTGGCCGCCTACCAGGCCCAGCGTCGCGGCGGCAAAGGCAAGTCGGCGACCGGCGTCAAGGACGAGGACTACATCGCTCACCTGCTGGTCGCCAACAGCCACACCACGCTGTTGCTGTTCTCCAGCAAGGGCAAGGTGTACTGGCTCAAGACCTACGAAATCCCCGAAGCGTCCCGCGCAGCCCGTGGTCGTCCGCTGGTCAATCTGCTGCCGCTGGACGACGGTGAATACATCACCACCATGCTGCCGGTGGAGGAATACACCGAAGGTCACTACATCTTCATGGCGACCGCCAACGGCACCGTGAAGAAGACCCCGCTGGAATCCTTCAGTCGCCAGCGTAGCGTCGGCCTGATTGCCCTGGAGCTGGACGAAGGCGACGTGCTGATTTCCGCCGCCATCACCGACGGCGAGCGTGAAGTCATGCTGTTCTCCGACGGCGGCAAGGTCACTCGCTTCAAGGAATCCGACGTTCGCGCCATGGGCCGTACCGCCCGCGGTGTGCGCGGCATGCGCCTGCCGGAAGGCCAGAAGCTGATTTCCATGCTGATCCCAGAAGAGGGCAGCCAGATCCTCACCGCTTCGGCGCGTGGTTATGGCAAGCGCACGGCCATCAGCGAGTTCCCTGAGTACAAGCGTGGCGGCCAGGGCGTGATCGCCATGGTCAGCAACGAGCGTAACGGCCGTCTGGTTGGCGCTGTCCAGGTGCTCGATGGCGAGGAGATCATGTTGATCTCCGACCAGGGTACCCTGGTGCGTACGCGGGTCGCCGAAGTCTCGAGCCTGGGTCGTAACACCCAGGGCGTGACGCTGATCAAGCTGGCCAGCGACGAAACGCTGGTAGGGCTTGAGCGGGTGCAGGAGCCATCGGAAGTCGAAGGCGAGGAGCTGGAAGGCGAGGAAGGCGTGGCGTTCGACGGCACCCTGGGTGCCGATGTCGACGACATGACCGGTGACCAACCGCTCGACGCTGCCGCAGACGAAGAAGAACCGCAGGACTAAGCGGACACGCGGGGGGCGGATGAAGATTCGCCCCCTTGTTGTTTGTCCCGTTTGAAAATTTGCGACACTGCACATTCTCCTGTGGGGCTGATGCTGCTCACTTAAGGTTTGTTTGATTCATTGTGGCGAGGGAGCTTGCTCCCGCTTGGGTGCGAAGCGCCCATAGAATGGGTCTGCTGCGCAGCCCAGCGGGAGCAAGCTCCCTCGCCACAGGTTCAGGGCAATCCTTACATGAGCGGTAGCTACCATCGGGTGATGGGTGAATGAAGATTTAAGTGACCACCAGATCAGAGCGAGATTGGATGTGAGCAAGAGAGCCTATAACTTCTGTGCCGGCCCGGCGGCGTTGCCTGAAGCGGTCCTGAAGCGTGCCCAGGGTGAACTTCTCGACTGGCACGGCAAGGGCCTGTCGGTCATGGAAATGAGCCATCGCAGCGATGAGTTCGTGTCCATTGCCACCAAGGCCGAGCAGGACCTGCGTGATCTGCTGAACATCCCGTCCAACTACAAGGTGCTGTTCCTGCAGGGCGGCGCCAGCCAGCAGTTCGCCCAGATCCCGTTGAACCTGCTGCCGGAAAGTGGCAAGGCCGACTACATCGACACCGGTATCTGGTCGCAGAAAGCCATCGAAGAAGCTTCGCGCTACGGTCACGTCAACGTGGCTGCCACCGCCAAGCCCTACGACTATTTCGCGATTCCCGGCCAGAACGAATGGAACCTGTCCAAGGACGCGGCCTACGTTCACTACGCGCCGAACGAAACCATCGGTGGCCTGGAATTCAACTGGATCCCGGAAACCGGCGACGTGCCATTGGTGGCCGACATGTCCTCGGACATTCTCTCGCGCCCTGTGGATATCTCCCGTTTCGGCATGATCTACGCCGGCGCCCAGAAAAACATCGGCCCTAGCGGCATCCTGGTCAGCATCATTCGTGAAGACCTGCTGGGGCGTGCCCGTTCCCTGTGCCCGACCATGCTCAACTACAAGGTCGCGGCCGACAACGGCTCGATGTACAACACCCCGCCGACCCTGGCCTGGTACCTCTCTGGCCTGGTGTTCGAATGGCTGAAGGAGCAGGGCGGTGTCGAAGCCATCGGCAAGCTCAACGAAGTCAAGCAGCGCACGCTGTATGACTTCATCGACGCCAGCGGCCTCTACAGCAACCCGATCAACAAGACTGATCGTTCGTGGATGAACGTGCCGTTCCGCCTGGCCGACGACCGTCTGGACAAGCCGTTCCTGGCCGGTGCCGACGAGCGTGGGCTGCTGAACCTCAAGGGCCACCGTTCGGTCGGTGGCATGCGTGCCTCCATCTACAACGCCGTCGACATCAACGCTGTCAACGCGTTGATCGCCTACATGGCAGAGTTCGAGAAGGAACATGGCTGATGTCTGAGCAAGAACTCAAGGCGCTGCGCCTGCGCATCGATGCCCTGGACGAAAAGGTCCTGGAGCTGATCAGCGAGCGTGCGCGCTGCGCCCAGGAAGTCGCCCGGGTGAAGATGGCCTCCCTGGCCGAAGGCGAAGTGCCGGTG
This sequence comes from Pseudomonas sp. NFACC46-3, assembly GCF_900114515.1. Classification (NCBI taxonomy): domain Bacteria; kingdom Pseudomonadati; phylum Pseudomonadota; class Gammaproteobacteria; order Pseudomonadales; family Pseudomonadaceae; genus Pseudomonas; species Pseudomonas sp. NFACC46-3. The sequence goes on along the minus strand of NZ_FOTH01000016.1, from coordinate 112,560 downwards.
TTCTATCGTCCTGAGCGTGAAGCCCAGGTGCTCAAGCGTGTCATGGAGCGCAACAAGGGGCCGCTGGGCAACGAAGAGATGGCGCGGTTGTTCCGCGAAATCATGTCCTCGTGCCTGGCGCTCGAGCAGCCGCTGAAAGTCGCCTACCTGGGCCCGGAAGGGACCTTCACCCAGGCCGCCGCCATGAAGCACTTTGGTCACGCGGTGATCAGCAAGCCAATGGCGGCCATCGACGAAGTCTTCCGTGAAGTGGCGGCCGGCGCGGTGAATTTTGGCGTGGTGCCGGTGGAAAACTCTACCGAAGGCGCGGTCAACCACACGCTGGACAGCTTCCTCGAGCATGACATGGTGATCTGCGGCGAAGTCGAGCTGCGTATCCACCATCACCTGTTGGTCGGCGAGAACACCAAGACCGACAGCATCAGCCGGATCTATTCCCACGCCCAATCGTTGGCCCAGTGCCGCAAGTGGCTGGACGCCCATTACCCGAACGTCGAGCGCGTAGCGGTATCGAGCAACGCCGAAGCGGCCAAGCGGGTCAAGGGTGAGTGGAACTCGGCGGCGATCGCTGGTGATATGGCGGCCGGCCTCTACGGGCTGACGCGCCTGGCCGAGAAAATCGAGGATCGCCCGGACAACTCCACGCGGTTCCTGATGATCGGCAGCCAGGAAGTACCGCCGACCGGCGACGACAAGACCTCGATCATCGTCTCCATGAGCAACAAGCCCGGTGCGCTCCATGAACTGCTGGTGCCGTTCCACGACAACGGTATCGACCTGACGCGGATCGAGACCCGTCCGTCGCGCAGTGGTAAATGGACCTACGTGTTCTTCATCGATTTCGTCGGCCACCACCGCGATCCGCTGGTAAAAGGTGTGCTGGAGAAAATCAGTCAGGAAGCAGTGGCACTCAAGGTGCTGGGTTCCTACCCCAAGGCAGTTCTTTAAGGGCGGATAGCAAATGAGTGGCAACTTCCTCGCTCTGGCTCAGCCAGGCGTGCAACAACTCTCGCCTTACGTTCCGGGCAAGCCCGTCGACGAACTGGCCCGCGAGCTGGACCTGGATCCGGCCAGCATCGTCAAGTTGGCGAGCAACGAAAATCCGTTGGGCGCGAGCCCCAAGGCACTGGCGGCGATCCGCGACGAACTGGCCGAGCTGACCCGTTACCCCGATGGCAATGGGTTTGCGTTGAAAAGCCTGCTGGCCGAGCGCTGTGGCGTCGAGCTGAACCAGGTGACGCTGGGCAATGGCTCCAACGACATTCTTGAGTTGGTCGCCCGTGCGTACCTGGCACCCGGTCTCAACGCCGTGTTCAGCGAGCACGCGTTTGCGGTCTACCCGATCGCGACCCAGGCCGTGGGCGCGGATGCCCACGTGGTTCCGGCCAAGGACTGGGGGCACGATCTGCCGGCCATGCTGGCCGCCATCGATGCCAACACGCGGGTAGTCTTCATTGCCAACCCGAACAACCCGACCGGCACCTGGTTCGGCGCCCAGGCCTTGGACGACTTCCTGCAAGACGTGCCCGCGCACGTGCTCGTGGTGTTGGACGAGGCCTACATCGAATACGCCGAAGGCAGCGATTTGCCCGATGGCCTGGATTTCCTCGCGGCCTACCCGAACCTGCTGGTTTCGCGCACGTTCTCGAAAGCCTACGGCCTGGCCTCGCTGCGGGTTGGCTACGGCTTGTCCACCGCCGTGGTGGCCGATGTGCTGAACCGCGTGCGCCAGCCATTCAACGTCAACAGCTTCGCCCTAGCAGCCGCCTGTGCCGCCTTGCAGGATGAGGCCTACCTGGCCGAAAGCCGTCGCCTGAACGCGGCCGGCATGCAGCAGTTGGAAGCGGGGTTCCGTGAGCTGGGCTTGAGCTGGATTCCATCCAAAGGCAATTTCATCTGCGTCGACCTGGGGCGTGTCGCTGCGCCGGTGTACCAGGGGCTGCTGCGCGAAGGCGTGATCGTGCGTCCGGTGGCCAACTACGGCATGCCGAACCACTTGCGCGTCACCATCGGCCTGCCAGCGGAAAACAACCGTTTCCTTGAGGCGTTGAGCAAGGTTCTGGCTCGTGGTTGATGTCACTTCGCTGCAACCTGCTGCCCCTATGATCGGTCGCCTGGTGGTGGTCGGCCTGGGGTTGATTGGCGGTTCGTTTGCCAAGGGCTTGCGTGAAAGCGGTCTGTGCCGCGAGGTGGTCGGTGTCGACCTGGATCCGCAGTCGCGCAAGCTGGCCGTGGAGCTGGGGGTGGTCGATCGCTGCGAGGATGACCTGGCGATCGCTTGTCAGGGCGCGGATGTGATCCAATTGGCGGTGCCGATCCTGGCCATGGAAAAACTGCTGGCGCGTCTGGCGACCATGAACCTGGGACAAGCGATCCTGACCGACGTCGGCAGCGCCAAGGGCAACGTCGTGCGTGCGGCCACCGAGGCCTTCGGCGGGATGCCGGCGCGCTTCGTGCCCGGCCATCCGATTGCCGGTTCCGAGCAGAGCGGGGTGGAAGCCTCCAACGCCGAACTGTTTCGTCGCCACAAAGTGATTCTCACGCCGCTGGACCAGACGGATCCAGCCGCGCTGGCAGTGGTGGACCGTTTGTGGCGCGAACTGGGCGCCGATGTCGAGCACATGCAGGTCGAGCGTCACGATGAAGTGTTGGCGGCCACCAGCCACTTGCCGCACCTGTTGGCGTTCGGCCTGGTGGATTCGTTGGCCAAACGCAATGAAAATCTTGAGATCTTCCGTTACGCTGCCGGCGGTTTCCGCGATTTCACGAGAATCGCTGGAAGCGACCCGGTCATGTGGCACGACATCTTCCTCGCCAACCGCGAAGCTGTCTTGCGCACACTCGATACATTTCGCAGCGACCTCGACGCCTTGCGCGACGCGGTCGATGCAGGGGACGGGCACCAATTGCTGGGCGTTTTCACACGCGCCAGGGTGGCCCGCGAGCATTTCAGTAAAATCCTGGCCCGTCGGGCCTATGTGGACGCTATGAACTCCAACGATCTGATTTTCCTGGCACAACCTGGTGGCTCCCTGAGCGGGCGTATTCGTGTACCGGGCGATAAATCGATTTCCCACCGTTCGATCATGCTCGGCTCCCTGGCCGAAGGCGTGACCGAGGTGGAAGGCTTCCTCGAGGGTGAAGACGCCCTGGCAACGCTGCAAGCGTTTCGCGACATGGGGGTGGTCATCGAAGGTCCGCACCACGGTCGCGTGACCATCCATGGTGTCGGCCTGCACGGCCTCAAACCTGCTCCGGGGCCCATCTACCTGGGTAACTCCGGGACCTCGATGCGTCTGTTGTCCGGCCTGCTGGCCGCGCAAGACTTCGACAGCACCCTGACCGGTGACGCCTCGCTGTCCAAGCGCCCGATGAATCGCGTCGCCAATCCGTTGCGGGAAATGGGCGCGGTCATCGAGACGGCCGCCGACGGTCGTCCGCCGATGATCATTCGTGGTGGCAACAAGCTCAAGGGCCTGACCTACACCATGCCGATGGCCAGCGCGCAGGTAAAATCCTGCCTGCTGCTGGCGGGTCTCTACGCCGAAGGCAAGACCACCGTCACCGAACCGGCCCCGACCCGCGACCATACCGAGCGCATGCTGCGCGGCTTCGGCTACCCGGTCACGGTCGATGGCGCCACGGCGTCCGTCGAGTCTGGCAGCAAGCTGACCGCTACCCACATCGAAGTGCCGGGTGACATCTCCTCGTCGGCATTCTTCCTGGTGGCCGCTTCGATTGCCGAAGGTTCCGACCTGGTGCTCGAGCATGTCGGCATCAACCCGACCCGCACCGGCGTGATCGACATCCTGCGCCTGATGGGCGCTGACATCACCCTGGAAAACCAGCGTGAAGTCGGCGGCGAGCCGGTGGCGGACCTGCGCGTACGAGCAGCTAAACTCAAGGGTATCGAGATTCCGGAGGCGCTGGTTCCGCTGGCCATCGACGAGTTCCCGGTGCTGTTCGTGGCGGCTGCCTGTGCCGAAGGGCGCACCGTATTGACGGGTGCCGAAGAGCTGCGGGTCAAGGAGTCGGATCGCATCCAGGTGATGGCTGATGGCTTGCTCGCCCTGGGCGTCAAGTGCCAGCCAACGCCGGACGGCATCATCATCGACGGCGGCCAGATCGGCGGCGGCGAAGTCCATGGTCACGGTGACCATCGTATCGCCATGGCCTTCAGTGTTGCGTCTTTGCGCGCCAGCGCGCCGATTCGCATCCATGATTGCGCCAACGTCGCGACGTCGTTCCCGAACTTCCTGGCGCTGTGCGCGCAGGTCGGTATCCGAGTAGCACAAGAGGCGCAGTCGTGAACATCAAGGCACCGGTCATCACCATCGATGGCCCAAGCGGTTCGGGCAAGGGCACCGTCGCCGGGATCCTGGCCAGGCAGTTGGGCTGGAACCTGCTCGATTCGGGTGCCCTGTATCGTCTATTGGCGTTCGCTGCCGCGAACCATGGCGTCGACCTGACCAACGAAGAGTTGCTCAAGGCGCTGGCGGCTCATCTGGACGTGCAATTCATTGCCGCGACCGACGGTCAGCTCCAGCGCATCATTCTGGAAGGTGACGAAGTCAGCGACGTCATTCGTACCGAAAGCGTGGGGGCCGGGGCCTCCCAGGTCGCCGCGCTGCCGGTGGTACGCGAAGCCTTGCTGCAACGCCAGCGTGCCTTCCAGGAGCCGCCGGGGCTGGTGGCCGATGGTCGTGACATGGGCACGGTGGTCTTTCCTGACGCGCCGCTGAAGATTTTCCTCACCGCCAGTGCAGAGGAGAGGGCGCGTCGCCGATATTTGCAGTTGAAGGGCAAAGGCGAGGATGTTAGTCTGTCGAGTCTGCTAGATGAGATCCGTGCACGCGATGAGCGTGACACCCAGCGCGCAGTAGCCCCGCTCAAGCCGGCGGCCGACGCGATACAGCTGGATTCCACGGAGTTGTCCATCGATCAGGTGCTGCAACGCATCATGAGCGAGATCGCCATTCGCGATATCGCCGGGTGACAGGAAGCTCCGCAGGGGACCAGTCATAGTCCTGCGGCGCTTCTTTTATATGAAACTAACCCACATCGTCTGGGGTGTGGAGATGGGCGTTTACTTCGCCCTAATCAACAGGAATTAAAATGAGCGAAAGCTTTGCGGAACTCTTTGAAGAAAGCTTGAAAACCCTGAACCTTCAGGCAGGCTCCATCATCACCGGCGTTATCGTTGATATCGATTACCAAGCTCGCTGGGTAACCGTTCACGCTGGTCTGAAGTCTGAAGCGCTGATCCCGCTTGAGCAGTTCTACAACGACGCTGGCGAACTGAACATCAACGTCGGTGACGAAGTTCACGTTGCGCTGGACTCGGTTGAAGATGGTTTCGGTGAAACCAAGCTGTCCCGTGAAAAAGCCAAGCGCGCTGAATGCTGGATCGTTCTGGAAGCGGCCTTCGCAGCTGAGGAAGTGGTCAAGGGCGTTATCAACGGTAAGGTTAAAGGCGGCTTCACTGTCGACGTTAACGGCATCCGTGCGTTCCTGCCAGGTTCCCTGGTTGACGTCCGTCCAGTGCGCGATACCACGCACCTGGAAGGCAAAGAGCTGGAATTCAAGGTCATCAAGCTGGACCAGAAGCGCAACAACGTTGTCGTTTCCCGTCGCAGTGTCCTGGAAGCCGAGAACTCCGCCGAGCGTGAAGCTCTGCTGGAATCGCTGCAGGAAGGCCAGCAGGTCAAGGGTATTGTCAAGAACCTCACCGATTACGGCGCATTCGTCGATCTGGGTGGCGTCGATGGCCTGCTGCACATCACCGACATGGCCTGGAAGCGTATCAAGCATCCTTCGGAAATCGTCAACGTTGGCGACGAGATCGATGTCAAGGTTCTGAAGTACGATCGCGAGCGCAATCGTGTTTCCCTGGGCCTCAAGCAACTGGGTGAAGATCCATGGGTCGCTATCAAAGCCCGTTACCCAGAAAGCACCCGCGTCACCGCTCGTGTTACCAACCTGACCGACTACGGCTGCTTCGCTGAGCTGGAAGAAGGCGTTGAAGGCCTGGTACACGTTTCCGAAATGGACTGGACCAACAAGAACATCCACCCTTCGAAAGTCGTACAAGTCGGCGACGAAGTGGAAGTCATGGTTCTGGACATCGACGAAGAGCGTCGTCGTATCTCCCTCGGCATCAAGCAGTGCAAGTCCAACCCATGGGAAGACTTCTCTGGCCAGTTCAACAAGGGCGATAAAATCTCCGGCACCATCAAGTCGATCACCGATTTCGGTATCTTCATTGGTCTGGACGGCGGCATCGACGGCCTGGTTCACCTGTCCGACATCTCCTGGAACGAAGTGGGCGAAGAAGCCGTGCGTCGTTTCAAGAAGGGCGACGAGCTGGACACCGTTATCCTGTCGGTTGACCCAGAGCGCGAGCGTATCTCCCTGGGTATCAAGCAACTGGAAAGCGATCCGTTCTCCGAGTACGTTCAAGAGAACGACAAAGGCGCAATCGTTAAGGGCATCGTGAAAGAAGTTGACGCCAAAGGCGCCATCATCACTTTGGCCGACGATATCGAAGCGACTCTGAAAGCCTCCGAAATCAGCCGTGACCGCGTTGAAGACGCGCGCAACGTTCTGAAAGAAGGCGAAGAAGTAGAAGCCAAGATCATCAGCGTTGACCGCAAGAGCCGCGTAATCCAGCTCTCCATCAAGTCGAAAGACGATGCTGAAGAGAAAGAAGCAATCCAGAGCCTGCGCGACAAGCCAGCTACCTCTGACATTGCTGCTGGTCCTACCACTCTGGGCGACCTGTTGCGTGCACAAATGGAAAAACAGAACTGAGTTCTGTCAGACCATAGAAAAAGGGCGACTTCGGTCGCCCTTTTTTGTGCCTGCGAAATTTCAAGATTCTCTGCCCGAGCCCTGCCGATAATGGCGTTCATTCGGGGCGCTGCGAAACCAACTCATTAACCCAGCTGTCTCTTTTATGAAGCGGATCAATAATCTATTCAGGGCGTGGCTCCGACTTGTATAAATGATCGATCCGGACCTCTGTCTAAAGGAACTGAATGAACAAGCTCTTTCTGGTGTTGAGTGTCTTGGTGCTGGCCGCTTGCTCTACAAGCGCCAAGACCCACGCAGTGCGTGGTGTCAGTGGTATCGAGGTCGACTGCTCGGGGTTGGGTTCCGGTTGGGAGAAGTGCCACAAGAGGGCCGCAAGAGAGTGTAAGGGGGCTGGCTACAAGGTGATTACCCGATCCGACGACGCGAAGGATGAAGATCAGTACCCCTTTGGTTTTAATCCGGCTGGCTATCTGACTCGTACGATGCTGGTCATCTGTCGATAGCATCTCCCTGCTTGCGCACAAAGAGGCGGTAGGGGAGTCAAGAAGAATGTCAATACTTGGGCTGTTCAAATCCCTCCGGTCATGCTAAAACCTTTTCAAGCGATTTTCCTAGCTGCTTGAAAAAGAAGGGAAAAATATGACGAAGTCGGAGTTGATCGAACGAATTGTCACCCATCAAGGGCTACTCTCATCCAAGGATGTGGAGCTAGCCATCAAGACCATGCTTGAACAAATGTCCCAGTGCCTGGCTACGGGGGATCGCATCGAGATCCGCGGTTTCGGCAGCTTCTCCCTGCACTACCGCGCTCCGCGGGTTGGGCGCAACCCCAAAACGGGCCAGTCCGTCAGCCTTGATGGAAAATTCGTTCCTCATTTCAAACCAGGCAAAGAGCTTAGGGATCGTGTGAATGAGGAGGAGGGGGATGAGCTCTGACGGAGCCCTAAAACAGAGGAGTTCATATGCGGAACTTTAAACGCTTGACCCTTGTCGTACTTGCGCTGCTCGTGGCCTCAGCTATCGTCCTGTTCGTGCTTGAAAACAACCAGCCAGTGGCATTGCTGTTTCTGGGTTGGTCAGCTCCGCAGCTTCCTGTCTCGGTTTTCGTGATCCTGGCGCTTCTCGCTGGTATGATAGTCGGGCCGTCGCTTGCGTGGTTTTTAGGGGTGCGTAGGCGCTTTAAATAAATGGATGTGTGGCCCGGAAGTCTTGGTAAGGATCACTATCTGCAATTTTTCTGACTTTGGGTGCGTTTTGTTCGTATTTAATCTAGCTCAGTTTGCCGCTATATCCGACACGGCCTTGCCCGTCTTGCCTTTGAATACGTTCGATGTGTCTACGGGCTTGATGCAAAGCGAGGCTTCTTATGCGAAATGATCGCATTGATGCGCGTGACGCAGAGGAGATTGATCTGGTTGAGCTTGCTCAGGGGCTTTGGGCTCAAAAATGGCTGATCCTAAGTGTCACTCTTTTGGTTACTGTTGGTGCAGGCCTCTATGCGTTTCTTAGTAAGCCTGTTTACGAATCCAAACTTTTTATCGTGCCACCTACTCAGAATGATATTGCTGAGCTGAATTATGGTCGTGGAAAAAGTACGGAGCTGGATATTTATTCCATTAATTATGTTTACGATGTATTTGCTCGGAATCTTCAGGGTGAATATCTTCGCCAGAAATTTTTTAATGAGGTCTATCTTCCTTCACTTAGTGAGGTTGAGCGAAAGGGTGCGCTTGATCGTTTATATGAGCGTTTTTCCCGAGAGTTGGTGATAAAGGGGCTTGGTAAAGGTACGCCTGATCGCTTTTCTATTACCGTTCAAGGTATAGATCCTATACAGGTCACGAAATGGGCAAAAGATTATGTCCAGCGTGCTAGCGAAGCTGCTGAGTCGGAGTTGATCAAGAACGTCACGACTGAAGCTTCGGTTAGGGCTCGCAATTTGGAGCAGAAAATTGTCAGCTTGCGCGAGAACGCACAGCGCGTACGCGAGGATCGGATTCAGCAGCTACGGGAAGCATTGAAGATTGCTGAGTCCATTGGTTTAAACTCACCGGCTATCAACTCTACCGCTGCAGTAGATATCACTGTAGAAACTGGTAATAAAATGGATTACCAGCGGGGGAGCAAGGCGTTGGCTGCGGAGATCAAAGCGTTGGAGTCTAGGTCTTCTGATGATGCTTTTATTAAAGATTTACGGTCGTTGCAAATGAGGTACAGTTTTTATCATAAGTTGAACATCGATCCTGAGAGTATTGCAGTGTACCGGCAGGATGGTAGTGTTGAGGTGCCGGAGAGTTCGATAAAGCCTAAGAAGGGCTTGATCCTAATAGTGGGGTTCGTGGCTGGGTTGTTATTGGGCGGGTTCATCGCCTTGGCCCGTGTTGTGTTGAGTCGCAATTCGGAAGATTAGCGAGGTGGCTAAACCAGTCATGGCTGAATGCCATCTATCCGGCATGAGTTATATTTGATAGTCGTAATTCATGAAGAGTAAATGATCTCTGTTTGGCTTTATAAGCCTGTCTGCGTTAGGTGTTTTTCCGGGGCAGGCAGGCTTTTTGATGTAAGAAAAACGCTACGCGCTAGAGTCAGCGCTTGATGGCTTTATGCTACTAGGTGATAGCTTTGTACGTCACGCACTGCTCACTTGATGTCTTCTGATGGGATTCGAGTTCGGTGTGTGTGGTCGCTTCGGTGGCTAAAAAGATAGACTGCCCGGCGAAAGCGGGCTCCGGATATTCTGCCTATTGCCTGGTTGGACACTGACGCACGTACGTGGGTGGTCCTTAAAGCCATTTTGCTCGAGAGCAGGCATAATACTCGCAGGCTGATCGTGCCTCCTCAGACTGATTACTGGCTTAAGGACCAATTCGGTCATCGCATCGAGTAGGGTGGCAACCTGACGATTGTCCACTGGGCAAAAATTAGAGCCTGCGCCTTGGCGTCGCTCGAAAAGTCGCGTTTGGTGGGCAGCCAGTTCACGTCGCTGATGAGCTGGTTTTTCAATTGTTACAAAGATCGAAATTCGATGTGGAAACACCCTTTCGTTTGGAGAAAGCATCCGCGTCCTTCACTGCGATCATGCGGAGATAGACGCTGTGCTTCTGGCCTTGGAGGGGTATGAACGAGTCCTGTTGCTGGTCAAAATATGCTCAATCGCCAACAGCAAATCAGCGAGCGTTGGCATAGATGATTACGATCTCAGGAAGACGAAGGTGAGATTTTGGAGCGATAGCGTGTCAAGGATCAAACACAAGGTTAAAAGTGCTTTTATGCAGGTGCTATCAGGTACGAACGTGAATAGACCAATTTAATGCTTGCTCGAAATTTTTTACAGCTTTCCAATATTGCAATTCGTGGTTTGACGCTTGTCAGCAAATTTTTGCTGATTTTTTTTCTTGCCCGTTTTCTTGATCCGGCCGAGCTAGGCGTCTATGGCCTGTTGGCCGCGACAGTGGGCTATTCGCTGTATTTTCTTGGGTTCGATTTTTATACCTATAGCACTCGTGAATTGCTTAAACGCGAGCGTCACGAGTGGGGTGGATTACTCAAGGCGCAAGGGGCTTTAACCCTGTTGCTCTACGTCATTTTTTTACCATTGCTTAGCCTGATTTTTATCAAAGGCTTGCTTCCAATGAAGGTCATTGGTTGGTTCTTCGTTTTACTGATACTTGAGCATCTGACTCAGGAGTTGGGGCGCTTGCTGATTGCGATTTCGGATCAACTCTTCGCGAGCTTGGTACTGTTTTTTCGTTCGGGGGTCTGGGCCGTCTTGATCACGGGGCTGATGTTCGTTGAACCTGATATGCGAAATCTAGACATGGTGTTTGGAGCTTGGACGCTGGGATCGGCGATAGCGCTTTTTCTGGGTGTATACCGCGTCAAGCGCATGGGGCTATCTGGTTGGCGACAAAATGTTGACTGGACCTGGATCATCAAGGGATTAAGGGTAGCCTCCGCATTGCTGATTGCGACCTTGGCCATTCGGGGGGTTTTCACCTTGGACCGTTATTGGTTCCAGGATTTGGCGGGATTGGACGTACTAGGTGCCTATGTCTTGTTCATGGGCGTCAGTATGGCGTTGATGTCATTTCTGGATGCGGGGGTATTTGCATTTATTTATCCAGGGCTGATCAGCGCCTACCAGCGGCGCGATCCAGTCGGTTTTCATCAAGGCATACGTAATTTATTGCTGCAGACCGTTGGTCTTTGCAGCGCTTTTTCGGTAGTCGCGCTGGTTATGATAGGCCCATTGCTGGCTTGGCTAGGCAAGCCGCTTTACAGTGAGCAGCAGGGACTTTTCGTCTGGATCCTTTTGGCTACGGTGCTCTACGCTCTGGGAATGATTCCCCACTATGGATTATATGCCCAAGGTCGTGATCGACCGATCATTCGTAGTCACGTAGCCGGTTTGATTATTTTTATTCTGGCGACCTGGAGTTTTGCGCAAACCTGTCCTCACCTAGCGGTACCGTTAGGGCTGTGCGCCAGTTTCTTTGTCGTTTTGTGTTGGAAATCGTGGAGTTTCTATCGCCTCACGCCAGCACCTTACCGTTTATTTCAATCCTGACATCGTGCAGGAAGCAACCAAGGGACGCGTCAATGTTCACCAATAAAACCATTCTCATCACCGGTGGTACCGGCTCTTTTGGTAACACGTTTGTGCCAATGACCCTGGCCAAATACAACCCGAAAAAGATCATCATCTTTTCCCGAGATGAAATGAAGCAATGGGACATGGCGAAAAAATTCGAGGGTGATTCTCGCGTTCGATTCTTCATCGGCGACGTCCGCGACAAGGAGCGCTTGTACCGGGCATTGGACGGTGTTGATTATGTGGTTCACGCAGCGGCGACCAAAATCGTGCCAACCGCGGAATACAACCCCTTCGAGTGCATCAAGACCAACATCAACGGCGCGATGAACCTGATCGATGCCTGCATCGACAAAGGCATCAAGCGCGTTGTCGCATTGTCCACCGACAAGGCCAGCAGCCCGATCAACCTGTACGGTGCCACCAAGTTGGCGTCCGATAAGCTGTTTGTTGCCGGTAACTCCTACGCCGGCGGTCACGAAACCCGCATGGCAGTAGTACGTTATGGCAACGTGATGGGGTCGCGCGGTTCAGTCATCCCCTTCTTCATGTCGATCAAGGACAAAGGTGAATTACCGATCACCGATGAACGCATGACTCGTTTCATGATCTCCCTGGAAGAGGGCGTCGAACTGGTCTGGCATGCCTTCGAAGATATGGAAGGCGGTGAGATCTATGTGAAGAAAATTCCGTCGATGAAAGTGACAGACCTTGCTCGCGTTGTTGCACCAGAGGCCACTCAAAAGATCGTCGGCATTCGTCCTGGCGAAAAATTGCATGAGCAGATGATCAGCGCCGAAGATTCCTACTACACGTACGAATACCCTGAGCACTTTAAAATTCTGCCGGTTATCAACGAATGGGCAACCTGCCCAAAACGCATTAAAGACGGCAAGAAGGTTCCTGAAGGCTTCGTTTACGCTAGTGACAACAACACTGAGTGGATGAGCGACGAAGATCTGAAAAGCTGGATTACCCTCAACGAAGCCAAGATCGGGAGTATCTGATACATGATCCCCTACGGTCGCCAGGACATAACCCAAGCTGACATTGATGCGGTGATTGGGGTGTTGCAATCCGACTTCCTCACCCAGGGCCCTATGGTGCCCCGCTTCGAACAGCAAGTTGCTCAGCATGTGGGTGCCAGCCATGCGCTGGCGGTGAACAGCGCAACGTCTGCGCTGCATATCGCTTGTCTTGCACTGGGTCTCGGCCCAGGTGACCGTTTGTGGACAAGCCCCATTACCTTTGTGGCTTCTGCCAACTGCGGATTGTACTGCGGAGCGCAGGTTGATTTCGTGGATATAGATCCACGTACCTACAATCTTTGCCCCCTGGCGCTGGAGCGCAAGTTGGAGCAGGCCGAACGAGCAAATGCGTTGCCCAAAGTGGTCGTGGTGGTCCATCTCTGCGGTCAGCCCTGCGACATGCAAGCGATCCACGGGTTAGCCCAGCGCTACGGGTTCAAAGTCATAGAGGATGCCTCCCACGCCATCGGCGGCAAATACCAAGGCGAATTTATCGGGAACGGAAAGTACAGTGACATTACGGTACTCAGTTTCCACCCGGTAAAGATCATTACCACCGCTGAAGGCGGCATGGCTTTGACCAACGACGTCGAGCTAGCCAATAAAATGGCTCTGCTGCGTAGCCACGGCATTACCCGGGATGCGCAACAGATGACTCATGAGTCGGATGGTCCCTGGTATTACCAGCAGATTGATCTGGGCTTCAACTACCGAATGACTGAACTGCAAGCTGCCTTGGGCGTTAGTCAGATGGAGCGTCTGGATCAATACGTCGCTCGCCGTCATCAGTTGGCTGCGCGTTACAACGACCTATTGGCGACTTTACCTGTCACTGTCCCTTGGCAACACGCCGACAGCTACTCAGGCTTACATCTTTATGTGATTCGTTTGCAACTGGATAAAATCAGCAAGACTCATCGCCAGGTGTTTGAATCGCTACGTGAGCAAGGGATTGGCGTGAACCTGCATTACATTCCGGTTCACACCCAGCCTTACTACGCGCAGATGGGCTTCAAGCCTGAGGATTTTCCGATGTCGCAAGCTTACTACCGCGAGGCAATTAGCATCCCGATGTTCCAGACGATGAGCAATGAACAGCAGGACCAAGTAGTTAGCGCCATCACCAAGGCTCTGCAACGATGAAACTGGCCGTCATTCCTGCCCGGGGAGGCAGCAAGCGAATACCGCGAAAAAACATCAAGGCGTTTTGCGGTAAGCCGATGATTGCTTGGTCAATCGAAGCTGCGTTGCAAAGTGGATGCTTTGATCAAGTCATTGTCTCTACCGACGATCAGGAAATTGCTGAAGTAGCCCGCGAATACGGGGCCAGTGTTCCGTTCATGCGTCCTGCGGAATTGTCTGATGATTACACCGGGACCATACCGGTGATTCAGCAGGCCATCGAATGGTGTAGGGCTGATGGGTTTGATGTCCGCCAAGTATGCTGTTTGTATGCAACCGCACCGTTCGTTAGCCCGGAAGATTTGTGTCGTGGCTTGGATATCCTTGAAAAAACCGGTAGCCAGTACGCCTTTTCGGTGACCAGCTACGCATTTCCGATACAACGGGCGATTCGCCTGACGGAAGCGGGGCACGTTGAAATGTTCAACCCTGAACATTTCAACGCCCGTTCTCAAGACCTTGAAGAAAGCTATCATGACGCTGGCCAATTCTACTGGGGACAGGCAAGCGCCTGGCTGGAAGGGAGAATGATCTTCAGCCATGAGTCCAGTGCGGTTTTATTACCGCGTCACCGTGTGCAAGATATCGATACACCCGAAGACTGGATTCGCGCCGAATGGTTATACAGAGCATTTCAAGCTGAGTCAGGTCAGAAGTGAAAGACATGAAGGTTGTATTCCGGGTCGACGCTTCTCTGCAAATTGGCAGTGGGCACGTCATGCGTTGTCTGACGTTGGCGGAGGCGCTGAGGAAGAAAGGGGCTGAGTGCCACTTTATTTGTCGAGAGCATCCGGGAAACCTTCTAGAAGTCATACGCGCCAAAGGTTTCAACGTTCATGTATTGGCTTCAGATAAAGAACTCGACTCTTCACTAAACTCGCAGAGTGATAATCCTCGGCATTTTGCTTGGCTCGGGGTTTCCCAAGAGCTAGATGCCGAGCAAAGTGGAAGGATACTTGAGCTGTTGCAGCCCAACTGGTTAGTCGTTGACCACTATGCATTGGATATAACGTGGGAGCTAAAGCTCAAAAAAAATGACCTTAAGCTCTTGGTCATAGACGATTTGGCTGATCGGAATCATGTTAGTGATATCTTGCTGGACCAAACCTTTGGGCGTGAGGCCATCGATTACTGTTTACGAGTACCTTCTAATTGCATTGTCTTGTGCGGTTCCAAGTACGCATTGCTTCGTCCTGAGTTCTCAATATTACGACCGTATAGTTTGAAACGAAGAAATTTCTACAAGCTCGAATCGGTATTGGTTACCTTGGGAGGGGTTGATAAAGACAATGTGACGCGGTCAGTGTTGGAAGGATTGAAAGTATCTGGTCTGCCCAAAAGCTGCCGCATCACTGTAGTGATGGGCGCAGTTGCTCCTTGGTTGAATGATATTCAGCATTTAGCGAGTACGATGCCATGGCATACTGAAGTTAAGGTGAACGTCGGTGATATGGCACAGTTAATGGCTGAAAGCGATCTTTCCATTGGCGCGGCAGGAGCGACATCATGGGAACGTTGTTGTCTTGGGATTCCTACTATTATGGTAGTGCTAGCAGAAAATCAAAGATTTGCAGCTAGTTTGTTAGCGAGCGCTAAAGCAGTCTTAATGATATCGTCAGGTACCAGAATCGTTTCACAACTTGCTCGAGCGGTTGATTGTGTAGTAAAGGATTCGCAGTTCTTGAGGTCATTAAGTGAGTCTTCGAGGCTAATCACCGATGGGGCCGGTTGCGAGCACCTATTAAATACTATAGCTGAATTTAAATACCATTGATGGGTGTGATGATGGAAATATTCGGTCAACTTCGTAAAATCAATACCGATGAGCTCGAGTTGATGCTTGCTTGGCGGAATGCACCCAATGTTCGAGCTAATATGTATACAAGGCATGAGATAGCCCTCAAGGAGCATTTGGCTTGGTGGGAACGAGTCCAGCACTGCGACGATCAGCTGTATTTTATGTATGAAATCAATGGAAGACCAACGGGGATCGTAGCTTTCAATAATATCGATGTTATTAGCTCTATCTCATCTTGGGCGTTCTATGCTGCTCCTGATGCCCCAAAAGGAACGGGAAGCAAAATGGAGTTTCTTGCTTTGGACTATGCATTTCACAATATGGGCTTACATAAGCTGGCATGTGAGGTTTTAGAATTTAATTCGGCTGTAATAAAGCTTCATCAGAAATTTAATTTTAAAATTGAAGGTGTGCTTCGCGAGCATCATTTGGTTGATGGTGAATATGTTGATATATATAAACTTGGTATTCTCTCTGAGGAGTGGGAGGCCCATAGGTCATTTATGTATGAAAAACTGATTAAATTGTCTAGAGGTTGAAAAATGAATCCGGAAATTTCTATTGCTGGACGAAAAATAGGCGTCGCGCATTCACCTTATGTTATCGCAGAGCTTTCCGCAAATCATAATGGGAAACTAGATACTGCATTAAATTTAATCGAGGTCGCTAAAAAAGCTGGCGCTGATGCGGTTAAGTTGCAAACTTACACGGCAGATACAATTACTCTTGATTCCGATGCGCCAGAGTTTCAGATAAAGGGCGGATTGTGGGACGGTAGGTCTTTGTACGAGCTTTATTTGGAAGCACAAATGCCCTGGGAATGGCATGCTCCATTGTTTGAATACGCAAAAAAACTGGGGATTACTATTTTTAGTTCTCCGTTTGATACTACTGCTGTAGACCTTCTGGAAAGTTTAGGCACTCCAGCTTATAAAATCGCATCTTTTGAAGCGGTTGACTTGCCACTGATCAAATATGTTGCAAGCACCGGGAAGCCGATGATTATCTCCACCGGCATGGCCGATAGTCAGGAGATAACCGAGGCTATTGAAGCCGCTCGAGACGGCGGTTGTAAAGAACTGGCAATCCTCCACTGCGTTAGTGGTTATCCCGCCCCTGCGCATGATTATAATCTACGAACTATACCCGATATGATTCAGCGTCATGGTTTGGTAACAGGCTTATCCGATCATACATTAGATAACACTACTGCTATAACCAGCGTTGCGTTGGGCGCATCAATCATTGAAAAACACTTCACTCTTGATCGAAGCGGTGGCGGGCCTGATGACAGTTTTTCACTGGAGCCAACAGAGCTTGCTGCTTTGTGCCAAGACAGTAAAACAGCATGGGCTGCATTGGGAAAGGTTGATTATGGGAGGAAGTCCAGCGAGCAGGGAAATGTACAGTTTAGGCGTTCTTTATATTTTGTAAAAACATTGAAGGCGGGTGAGGTTATAACCCCAGAGTCTATTCGAAGCGTAAGACCGGGATTTGGTTTGGCTCCGAAACACTATCTGGAAGTATGTGGCAAAGTTCTATTGTGCGATGTACAAAAAAATACTCCGGTTTTGGCGGCACAGATAGGCAAATAAAGAATTTAGAATGAGTAGTTATCATGCTGGCTCGAATAGCTGTAAGTTGTATAGGAGGTACCTGCTCCCTCGTTCGCTTACTTTTCGACAGCCGGGATAGCGTTTAAGGGAGCAACGGGAGTATATGAAATATATTGTGTGTGTGACTAATTTTCACCTTCTTCTTGCTGAGGCGTTTAGTAAAAACTGGCCCCCTGAGCTTTACAGCATTATTGATTTGAGGCGGCGCGGCGATACTAAAGACTGGCGAGTGTGGCTGAAAGGGCGTTGCAGTGGGCTGATTATGCTCGCTCGCTGTTTGATTGATCGTAAGTCACACGTTGTCGTTTCGCACCCATACAATTTATGGTTTTCGCTGTTTATCTATATTGGTAGAAAAGTCTCATTATATGATGATGGCATCGCTTACTATAATAACTCAATGGCTCCGAGTGGATTGATCGCGACATTTTACTCGACGTTGTCAAAAAAAATAAGTGTTCTGTTGAGGGCCGGGGTTGGATACAGAGATGTATTGATTTCAGCAGATATTGAGCAATACTATTGTTTATACCCAAAGCTATTTGCTGAGTGTGAAGATGATTTTAAAGTTAAAATAACTAACATTGCGCTGCCTGAAAATGAATTCGACTCTATAGATGGTTCACATGAGTCCGTAGTTGTGTTTCTTGATAGTACGCCAGCGATATTGAGTTATTATGATGCTATTAAGATTTTTGAGTACTTTAAACTTAAGTGTTTAGGGTCGCAATTAAAGTTCTACTATAAGCCACATCCATCTAGGGAAACGTCATTGTCAGCGATGCTTGGAGAGGCTGACTGGGCGTGCTGTATTGATGATAGTTTTGAGTGCTTTGTTGCGCGTAAAAATATTACAGAAATGTATTCTTTTTATTCTTCGGCATCAATAGTGGTTAGAGCATACTCAAAAAAAGCAAAGATATATTGCTTGGGTAATGCCCAAGCTAGCCTGCTGTTTTCAGGGGTGGCACCACTAATGGAGTTGATAGGGGCAGAGGTGTTGTGTGTTGAAAATTGATAAGAGCTTGGTTAAAGCGATTCTATGTTCTTGGTTTGTTTTTTTTTCTGCCATGTTTTCGCCGTTAATTGAGCCGAACTATGAGAGTGTTGGCATTGGATATTGTTTGTATTTTTTTTGCTCGTATCTGGTTTTTTATATCTCAATGGTTGTTGTTGATATGCCTGCTGATAATAAGCGGCGTGATGCTGGGGTTTCGATTTTTTTTCAGTTATTTATATTTTTTTTGTTGCTTACGTTTCTGTTTCGAGTTGTGGACCGATTTTATTTTCGACCAGTAGATAATTACTTTTCTATTGAAAGTTACAGGGAGGCTCGGAAGGCTGGGACTAATATTTTTTCCTTTCTTGGTTCCTTCTTGCTGCCTTTCTTTTTTGTTAGCATGGATGCATATTTGCAACGAGCCAAATCATTAGCAGGGATGAAAATTAAGATTGTTCCCATGATTATGGTGGCTCTCATATTTTTTGATCTTCTTGCTTCAGGGTCGCGTGGTGTAGTGCTGGTTGCATTGGTTATGTTATTAGGGCGTTATTTCAGTTTTAAGAAATTTATTTTTGTATTGCCAGTTTTGGTTTTGTTGTCTGGTCTGCTATTTGTTTTTAGATTTATCTCCCTTGCGGGTAGAGAAGTAGATATGCAGTCAATGCTTGTTTCGGTTAGCTCTCTGGGCTATGCTTTTTTTGTTCCATACTCAGGTTGGATTGATACGTTAGCGGGCGAAGGAAATGCTCTATTGGTTATATTTCCTTTTCTTCAGGCTAATCAATATCTAGCGCACGGTTTTTTTGAGTTTTCTTATATGTTTGGTAGTTTTGATGGCTGGTTTTCTGATGTTGTTATAGTGCTTCCTCATTTTGCTAAATTTCTTGATCAAACTCAGGAAGTTATTAGGCCTGGTATGTACTATACTATGGCGGGAACTGCTTATAATGCCTTTGGATATTTTTCGATAGCGTTTATGATGTTCTTGGGGATGGTTTATGGAGTGGTGTTGAGGTCAGCGAGATTTTTGGGGGTCGGATCAATGTTGGTTGTTCTCCTTTCTATCTTTCTGCTTCCGTTTGTCAATAGCTTTGGTGGTTTTGATTTTTATCTTTATTTTGTGGCGATACTAGTTCTTCGGGCTGTTGCAGGGCTTTGCTCTCATGGCGCTAGAACTTCAAGGCAGGAGGGATTATGAGAGTGCTAGTGACCGGCGGAACGGGTTATATAGGGTCGCACTTCGTCCTTGAACTCCTGCTTTCCGGGTATGATGTTGTGGTGCTGGATAATTTATCAAATAGCGTTCAAGCAGTTATTGAAAGAGTTTGCTTGTTGTCTGGGAAAGAGCCGATTTTTATAGAGGGCGATGTTCGAGATGCTCAACTGCTGGACCAGATTTTTTCAGAGTATGCTATAGATAAAGTCGCACATTTTGCGGGTCTTAAAGCTGTAGGGCAAAGTGTCTGTGATCCGATTCTTTACTATGATAATAATGTGTATGGCAGCATAGTGCTATTTAAGGCAATGGCAAAAGCTAATGTTTTTTGCCTTGTATTCAGTTCCTCGGCGACTGTCTATGGTGACCCCAAAGAAAATCCAATTATAGAGTCTTCATTTGCTAACAGTCCAAGTAATCCATACGGTCGCTCAAAGCTATTTGTTGAAAATATACTAGCTGATGTTGCTGTTTCGGATCCTCGATGGTCAATTGCTATCCTTAGATATTTTAATCCAATCGGTGCTCATGAAAGTGGTCTTATAGGGGAGGCTCCTAATGGTACACCTAATAATTTGCTTCCTTATCTAAGCCAAGTTGCTGTTGGTAAATTATCTGAGTTGTCTGTGTATGGTGATGATTATCTGACACCTGACGGCACCGGTGTTCGGGATTATATTCATGTTGTTGACCTTGTGAGAGGACATCTTGCAGCTCTGGTATATCTGGATGGTCATGTAGGAAAGCATGTTTGGAATCTTGGCACTGGTGTTGGTTACTCCGTGATGCAAGTTGTTAGGGCTTTTGAGAAAGTATGTGGAAAAACGATACCCATCAAGATCATGCCGCGTCGTTTGGGTGATATAGCAGCTTGCTGGGCGGATACTACAAAAGCCGAAGTTGAGCTCTCTTGGCGCGCTGAGTATGGATTAGAAAAAATGGTAGAAGATACTTGGCGATGGCAGCTTAATAGCCCTGACGGATACGAAGGATGAACTGTAAGTGAAAATCGTCTATGTAATCACACGCTCAGATACCATGGGCGGAGCGAGTGTTCACGTACTTGATCTGGCTAGTGGTGCGCAGAAGGCTGGGCACGAAGTTATCATTTTGGTGGGCGGGAAGGGTGTCCTTGTGGCGCGTGCCAACAAAAAAAACATTCCTGTTATCTCTTTAAAGTTTTTGATTCGAAATATAAATCTGTTTAAAGATGTTTTTGCTTTTTTTGAATTGCGAAAATATATAAAGGATATCGAGCCTGATCTCATTCATCTTCATTCTTCTAAAGTGGGTATTTTAGGACGGTTAGTAGCTAAATCTCTAGGTATACCTGTTATTTTTACAGCGCACGGTTGGGCGTTTACTGAGGGGGTATCGGCCGGGCGGCGTAAGTTTTATAAGGCGGTCGAACGTGTTATGGCTTTTTTGGCAAGCCGAATTATTACTGTCTCCAACTATGATCGGAAAATTGCGCTAAGTTCAGGGGTGGGGGATGAAGGCCTTATTTGTACGGTGCACAATGGAATGCCGGCGCTAGAGTTAGATAGCACCATTTTTCAAGATACTGCTTCCCCCAAGATGATTATGGTTGCTCGATTTGATGAGCAAAAAGACCAAGTTGGTCTGGTGAGAGCTTTGGCACTGTTGCAGGATATTTCATGGACGTTAGAATTTGTAGGTGATGGCCCTTCTATTTGTAATATTAAGCAACTTGTGAAGCAATTTGGGCTGGAGGGGCGCGTATTGTTTTCGGGCGCTTGTGACGATATTCCTGAGAGATTAAATAACTCTCAAATTTTTCTGTTGATCACAAACTGGGAAGGATTTCCTCTAACCATTCTTGAGGCTATGCGAGCGGGCCTACCGGTAATAGCCTCTGACGTAGGGGGGGTTAGCGAAGCAGTCCAAGACGGGTGTACGGGTATACTTGTGTCAAGAAACGATATTAATAACTTGGCTGAAGCTATAAGGTCTATGCTTGGCTCTTCCGAAATGAGGCGTGCAATGGGGGCAGCAGGAAAGGAACGATTCGAAAAGGCGTTTTTGTTTGATGGGATGTTAGATAAGACGCTTTCTATTTATCGAGATGTTTTGAAATGAAGGTTCTAATTACCGGGGCTAACGGCTTCTTAGGTCGGAATTTAGTGTCCACTCTGTTAGGCACAACAGATTTTTATTTGGTCGGTGCTGTAAGAGGAGAGGGCGCTGTTATTTCCTCGAGAGAATCTTACATCTCAGTTGGTGATATTTCCTTTGATACTGATTGGCATGCAGCGTTATCTGGTGTGGATGTGGTTATTCACCTGGCTGCACGTGCTCATGTTTTAAGTGAATCATTCCGTAATCCTTTATACGAGTTTCGACGGGTAAACGTGGGAGGGGCAGTCTCGCTTGCGAAACAAGCTTTGGAGCATCGAGTTAAACGTTTCATTTTCATAAGCTCAATCGGTGTAAATGGGGGGGTGACTACAAATGTTTCCATTAATGAAAAAACCCCTTGTTTGCCTCATGCCGACTATGCTGTGTCAAAAATGGAGGCTGAAGAGGAACTTAGGACGATTACGCGAAACAGCTCAATGGAACTGGTGATTATTCGGCCACCTCTAGTATATTCCTCCGATGCTCCTGGAAATTTTTCTCGATTATTAAAAGCGGTTGATATGGGGTTACCTTTGCCGTTAGGTTCCGTTCGCAATGCTAGAAGCATCATCGCGTTAGAGAATCTCACGGACTTCATTAGGGTCTGTGTGGATAATAGAGCAGCAGGTAACGAGCTTTTTCTGGTTTCGGATGGTAAAAGTTTTTCAACTCCTGATATTATTCGAATGATCGGTCGGGGCATGGGGAAACGTTCAATTCTTTTGCCGGTGCCGGACGTGTTTCTTCGATCGATGGCCGCAATATTTTGCAGGACGCCCGTATACACGCAGCTGTGTAAGTCTCTCGTTATTGACTCAAGTAAAGCTAGGAGCTTATTGGGTTGGACGCCGCCTATTGATCCGGTAGATGCTTTGGTTCAAGCTGGCACAGCTTATAAGTTCCGTAAGAATTCGCTTTAGCGGGTTTCCATATATGGCCGATATAAAATGAATTTATTTTTTCTATTGCTATCAGTTGTCGGATCCTCATTGATCTTAACTTATAGTTTGCGCTGTTATGCATTGGCCCGAAGCATTATTGACATCCCCAATGCCCGTAGCTCACATACAGTCCCCACCCCTCGTGGTGGCGGCGTGGCGATCGTCCTCAGCTTCCTGTTGGCCTTACCCATATTGACAGCTACCGGCTTCCAGTCTTGGCCAACCATGTGGGCAATGCTGGGAGCTGGATCTGGGATCGCTGTGCTGGGATTCTTGGACGATCACGGTCACATCGCTGCCCGCTGGCGGTTGCTCGGTCATTTCACAGCATCAATTTGGGCGTTGTATTGGTTGGGCGGTTTGCCGGCAATCAGCTTGTTTGGTCTTGAACTTGATTTGGCTTGGTTTGGGCACGTCTTGGCAGTGTTCTACCTGGTCTGGATGCTCAACCTCTATAACTTCATGGACGGTATCGACGGTATCGCTAGCGTCGAGGCGATTTGCACTTGCCTCGGAGCTTGTTTGCTTTACTGGTTGGCTGGCTTCGATAGCTTGATCGTGGCGCCACTGGTACTCGCAATGGCAGTGGGGGGATTTTTATACTGGAATTTCCCGCCCGCACGAATTTTCATGGGGGACGCAGGGAGTGGGTTCCTCGGGATCATTCTCGGTTTGTTGTCGTTGCAGGCAGCCTGGGCTTCACCCAAACTGCTTTGGGTCTGGCTAATTTTGTTGGGGGTGTTCATCGTCGATGCGACCGTCACCTTGATCCGACGCCTTCTACGAGGCGATAAGGTGTATGAAGCCCACCGCAGTCACGCATACCAATTCGCTTCGCGTCAGTATGGCCGTCATTTGCCGGTAACCGTGGCGGTGGTGGTGATTAACCTGTTCTGGCTCCTGCCTCTGGCGGCATCTGTCGTTTTGTGGAACATGGATGGCGCATTGGCTTTGATAGTGGCCTATCTCCCGTTGGGGTTGCTTGCCGCCAGGTTCCATGCTGGTGAGCTGGAGACGCCCTGATTTCATGGTAAGGTTCGCGTTTTTTCCTTATCGGTTGTCTAGGGGACGGAATTATAATTGCGTGCTTTATAGGAATGCATTTGTTTTAGGAGCTGGCCAAGGTGCGTGAAGGGGTTATGGATAAAATAAGATCGGCTTTGTTGGGGCTGCCTAGACGCCACAAGCGCGCAATCCAAGTAGCCACCGATGTGGTTTTGGTTTGGGTCGCCTTGTGGCTGGCATTTGTCGTTCGACTGGGTGTCGAGGCGTTGGCCAGCCCAATCGAGACACATTTGTGGCTTTTCGTAACCGCTCCGCTGATCGCTATTCCTATTTTCATTCGCTTTGGCATGTATCGCGCGGTCATGCGCTATTTCGGTAACGACGCGCTGATCACGATTTGCAAGGCGGTCAGCCTTTCGGCCTTGCTGCTGGCTTTGGTGGTGTATTGGTACAGCAACCACAAAACCGTGGTGCCACGCTCCATCATTTTCAACTATTGGTGGCTGAGCCTGATCATGATTGGCGGCTTGCGCCTGATGATGCGGCAGTACTTCCTGGGGGACTGGTTTACCGCAGCCCAGCATGTGCCCTTCACCAACCGTGACGACGGTCTGCCCAAGGTTGCTATTTATGGTGCCGGGGCCGCAGGTAACCAGCTCGTGGCCGCGCTGCGCATGGGGCGGGTGATGCGACCGGTCGCGTTCATCGATGATGACAACAGCATCGCTGACCGCGTGATCGCTGGACTACAGGTCTACGCGCCCAAGCATATCCAGAAAATGATCGACACAACCGGCGCGCAGGAAATTCTGCTGGCGGTGCCTTCCTCGTCACGTGGGCGCCGTCGGGAGATCTTGACGCTGCTTGAAGGTTTTCCCCTGCATGTACGCAGCGTCCCTGGGTTCATGGACCTGGCCAGCGGCCGGGTCAAGGTAGATGACATCCAGGAAGTGGACATCGCTGACCTTCTAGGGCGCGATCCGGTTCCCGCGCAACCTGATCTGCTAGAGCATTGCATCACTGGCCAGTCGGTCCTGGTCACTGGAGCCGGTGGCTCGATCGGCTCCGAGCTTTGTCGGCAAATACTGGCACTGAAGCCGACTACGCTGCTGCTGTATGAGCATAGCGAATTCAATCTCTATAGCATCCTGTCTGAGCTTGAGCCTCGAGTGGTTCGGGAGTCGCTGTCGGTTCGGTTGCTGCCTATCCTTGGATCGGTACGAGATCAGGACAAACTGCTGGACGTGATGAAGACCTGGAATGTCGACACGGTCTATCACGCCGCCGCTTATAAGCATGTCCCGATGGTCGAACACAACATTGCCGAAGGCGTCCTGAACAATGTGATCGGGACGTTGAATACGGCACAGGCTGCGTTGCAGGCAGGCGTATCGAACTTCGTGCTGATCTCCACGGATAAAGCGGTGCGCCCAACCAATGTAATGGGCAGCACCAAGCGGCTTGCAGAACTGACCTTGCAGGCCCTTAGCCGCGAACTGGCCCCCGTGTTATTCGGTGACAAGGCCAACGTTTCAAGGGTCAATAAAACCCGTTTCACCATGGTTCGGTTCGGCAACGTGTTGGGGTCATCCGGTTCGGTTATTCCTCTGTTCCACAAACAGATCAAGTCCGGCGGGCCGTTGACCGTCACGCACCCAAAAATCACGCGTTACTTCATGACCATTCCCGAGGCCGCTCAGTTGGTCATACAGGCGGGGTCCATGGGGTTGGGCGGAGACGTGTTTGTGCTGGACATGGGCGAACCGGTAAAGATCGTCGAGCTGGCGGAAAAGATGATTCACCTGTCTGGCTTGAGCGTCCGTTCGGAAAAGAACCCCCACGGCGACATTGCAATCGAGTTCACTGGCCTGCGTCCAGGCGAGAAGCTTTACGAAGAATTGCTGATTGGCGACAACGTCGTCGCCACCCAGCACCCGATGATCATGAGTGCCAATGAGGACCATCTGTCTTGGGACACGCTCAAGATCAAGCTAGCTGAGTTGCTGGCCGCCATCGAGCGCGATGACTACACCAGGGTCCGCCAGCTGCTTCGGGACACTGTCAGTGGTTACGCTCCAGACGGCGAGATTGTCGACTGGATCTATCAGCAACGCCGTCTCGAACCCTGATTGTTACATACGCTGTAACGTACACATTTTTGACAGCGGCACCTCATCGCCTAAGTTTGAGAGGCAGCTTCGGAAAAGCTGCTTCTCTCTTAACGATGTCATGGAGCGTCATTTATGCGTACAGGCTATTTCTACTCTCTGGTTTTTGCCTTTCTCACCAGCGCCTCGATTGCTGCTATCGCCGCCCCAGTGGTCAAGCCTGAGGTGGTTGCTACGCCGCAAGCAGTGGAGCAGCCAGCCAAAACGCAGAGTACCAAGGTGGATTTGAACGGGGCGGATGCTGCCACGCTGCAGCGCGAGCTGTCAGGGATAGGGAAGGGCAAGGCCGAGGCGATTGTTGCGTATCGGGAGAATAATGGGCCCTTCTCTTCGGTGGACGAATTGCTGGAGGTCAAGGGGATCGGCAAGGCGATTCTCGACAGGAATCGTGACAAGCTGGAAGTTAATTGAGCGCATGAAAAAGAAGGGCCGATCGAATGATCGGCCTTTTTTATATGGTGCGTCAGGCATGGCGCGTAGCGCCGTGACTGGCGCTGTTCGGTTGTAAGCGCTCCATAAACCCCACCGACTTGAAAGTGGGCGGCGCCGTCAGCTAGACGATGTCGGCGAACAGTTCCATGGCAGCAGGGCCTCGTAATCCTCAACCGAGGATGCCATTGGCAAGCGCTCAAGTGCGTGGCGCAGCCACACATAAGGCTCTTGGCCGTTGGCTTTGGCAGTCTCGACCAGGCTGTAAAGTTGAGCGCTGGCCTTCGCGCCTCTAGGCGTGTCGCTAAAAAGCCAGTTCTTTCTCCCGATCACGAAGGGGCGGATGGCTCGTTCGGCGGCGTTATTGTCGATAGGCAGGTAGCCTTCCTCGACATACCGTTCAAGCTTGTCCCAGTTGTTTGCCAGGTGGGTAACTGCCTTGCCAAGTGCATTCTGTGTAGTCACATAAGGCAGGATTTTGCGCAACCACTCTCTGAGTTGTCCCATTACGTGGCAGCTCAAGTCCTGGCGAGCTTTTTTGCGCGCCTCATCGCTTTTCTCTTTGTAAGCGATTTCGATACCGTACAGTTTGCTGATCAATTTCAATGCAATATCTGCGCGTCCCGTCTTGCCTTTGGGTTGCATTTTTTGTGCTTCAACGAACTTGCGACGAGCATGGGCCCAGCATCCCAGGCGCTCAATGCCAGGTTGAGCACCCAGCGCGTTGTAACCGGCGTAATCATTGGCCATGAGATAGCCACGATAGCCCTTGAGCAGACGTGCAGGTACTTCCTGCGCTCGGCCGGTGGAGTAGTCGAAAAGAATCACCGGCTTATCGGGCGGGCCGCCGGTTTGAACCCACATCCATGACTGGCTGCTCGGCTCTCGGCCAGGCTCTTTGAGCACCTGCACGCGAGTTTCATCGCAGTGGATGACACGGCTGGCCAACAGGTTGTCGCGCATTTCAGGAGTGGCTGGAAGTGCTCGCCGCACTGGATAACCCAGCGTGCCAAGGTCTGACGAGGAATATCGATGCCGTGGCGACCCAGTGCATTTTCAAAGCGGTGAAGCGGCAAGCCGTCCACGTATTTGGTGGTCAGCAGCATCGCCAGAACGCTTGGGCTGGCCATGCTTTTTTCAATCAACTGGGCCGGTTTATTGGCAGTGACCGGCGCCGTTTCGCAGTCGCGACAGCCGTAAACCTGACGTACGTGTTTGATGACCCGAATCTGCATCGGCACGATTTCAAGTTGCTCGCTGACTTCTTCGCCAATCACGTGTTTACGACAGCCACAGAAGCAGGTCAGTTCATGTTCGGGAAGTGCGTGGATGACTTCGATACGTGGCAGGTCAGCAGGCAGCGGCTTGCGTTTACCCCGACGCCTGATGGGTGAGACGACCTCTTCATCAGCATCTTCGCCGACAGGTTCGGCAACGCTTTCCGCTTCGTTGAAAAGGGCCATCTGTGGCATGGCAGAATCGACCGCTTGCTCAGACTTTCGACCAAACAAGCGCTGACGTAGCAGCGCGTTTTCTTCCTCAAGCAAACCAACCCGCGACTGCATCTTCGCAAGCATCTGCTTGAGCAATTGGGGATCGTCGGGGGAGATTATCGGGCATGGAGTGCATGCCCGGGATTATACCGAATCAGGCCACAAATCGAGGCGTCAAAACCTGATGAAGGCGGTTACGCCAGAGGTCAAAGCCGTCGAGCATCCAGTTGAGTTCTTGAACAGTCAGGACAATCGCCTCGTCGGTGGCATCAGGCGAAGTTTGGAATCGCTCGGACTCCAGGCGCTTTAGCCAAAGGCAGAACGCTCCCAGTACAAAATCTTCACTCGATTACGTGGCTTATTGAGGAAGACGAAGAGCACTGGGTCGAAAACGGCGACCTTGATGTCCAGCTCGACCAAGGCAGCCAGGCCGTCGATGGATTTTCGGAAGTCGACCGGCTTGGGGTACAGATACACTTTTTCGACTTTGGCGTCGGGTCGCATCATGGCGAACGGGCTCCTGAGAGAATCGGGAGCACAGTATCCGACATCAGCTAAGCGCTTGGATGTGGGGTTTATGGAGCGCTTACGATGCAAATCCGCCTCTACTCGATACTATTGCTCAGTCTCTCATTGTCCTGTTGTCGTCCTAACAGATAAATTATTTTGTCTCGATTGATTGGTTAAATGCCTCCCAAGATTAATGAAAGGCTTTTCAATGAGGCGGTAAATAAAATAACTTAAGGTGATCGTGAGTGGTAAGGTAATGATGCAGAAAAACTGTAATTTTTCATACGGTGTTGGACTGCTATAAAACAAGGGGAGAAGGTATTCTGAAGTGTAAAATAAGGCTGCACCATGCAGTAGATATACTGAGTACGAAATATCACCGATGAACTTTAATGCTGGTGTGGTATATTTTTGCGACTTTATATTCAGATTTAGTACTGACCAGCAAGCGATTCCGCATGTGAAGGTGAAGAATGCTCTATTGAACCCTGTGACGATGTTAATTTGATTGCCGTCGACAGGCCAGTATATGAAAGCTATGCAAGCAAAGACGAGTGCGGTCATGGGGTATAGGTTGTTCGCACTTACATGCGATTTTCTCATCATGCCGATGCCCACACCTATGGCGAAAAGAAATGCTTGGTTAAATGGGTTTATATATGTTACCCATTGTTGGGCTAGGCTCTGTTCGGGGGTTAATAAGTGGCTTGAGAAGTAAAAGTATATAGAGCCAAGGGCTAGGCTGGCGCAGAGATATGACCATTTATGTTTTGCGGATGCGACGAGGAATGGAAATAGAGCATAAAAAACCATTTCGTTTCCAATTGACCAGCCACCGACGGGAATGTAGTTTTTAGGATGATAATATCCAAAAGTAAGGGTGAGGTTGGATATGTATTTTTCCCAGTTGATAGTAAAATTTTGTGTTGCTAAATATAGATAAAGGCCCGTTAAAAGCGTGGCAATCCAGTAGAGAGGAGCAATTCTGAAAAAACGCTTTGTGACGTAGGTGAGTAGATTCTGGCGGGAAAACTTTAAGTCGGAGTATGCAAGATAGAGTGATATGCCGCTGATGATATAAAATGTCGATACTGCATATACCCCCAGTCTTCCTAGCGTGGTGCTGCTGTCGGGAGTTCCTATGCTCCAGCTCATGAAGTGATAAAACATCACGCATAAGGCAAGAAGGCCTCTCATGTAGTCAATGGAGTTTACTCGATGCATTAGTTGCTCGTCCGGCGTTGGTAATGCTGATATTAAGATGAAGCCCATTAGGCGGTGGGTAGTATCGCAGATTCTCGGCTTTTAACCCACACCGACTCATAGCTTGAAAGCGGCTTCGAAGATGTGACGCATAGATCCATGGTCATTGAGTGGTCTAGGTGGCACGAAGTGTGATTACCTAATGCGGAGAACCAACTGCTGAACAGTCCTGAGGCTTTTGAGCATGAACAGCGGACCTTCCTTATCCACTGATCAATCTGAAGTTACGCGCAGGCATAAGCATTGAGCTCTTGCTGTGGGGTTGCTCGCGGCGGTCGAAGGCGACAGAAGCGCGAGCAACTGCTTCTTCAACTGCTAACTCCCACCCATCACCCCTGATCAAGGACCCGCGCCATGTACAAAGACTACCCAGCCGCCTACCAGGTCAGCAAAGGTTCAGCCCTGCAGGTGGACAAACCCTTCTACGACCGCATCCGCACCCAGCAGGACAAGCGCACCCTGATCGAGCAGTTCGAAGTGCCGATCCGTACCGGTAAGGCCTGGCACGTACCCGCCGGTCATGTGTTCCGAGTCACGACTCCGGTGGGCCCGCAGGTAGGAGACTTCAACGTCTGGAACGCCCACGATCCACGGGAACGCCTGTGGGCGGCGCGCACGCGTCAGCTTCAGGGCGCCCACGTCAGTACCCATGATCGGTTGTGGTCGAACCTGCCATTCCTGCGGCCATTGGTGACCATCACCGATGACAGTCTGGCCGGTTATGGCATCGATGAGCATGGTGGCCGACTGCACGATCTGCTGGGTACGCGCTGTGATCCCTATGTGAACAAGATGCTGACGGGGGAGGATTTTCATCATCACTGTCACTCGAACCTGACCCGTGCGGTGTTGCCTCACGGCCTGACTGAGTTCGATGTGCACGACGTGCTGAATATCTTCCAGTGCACCGGGCTTAATCATGACGACATGTACTTCATGAAGGCCTGTCCGGCGCAGAAGGGCGATTACCTGGAGTTTTTTGCCGAGATCGATCTGTTGTGCGCCCTGTCCACCTGCCCGGGTGGTGACTTGTCGCTGGCGATGTGGGGGCCGGATGCGCAGGATCCCCTTAGCGTCTGTCGTCCTCTGGGGGTGGAGATCTATCGGTTGGAGGATTCATTGCTGGAGGGCTGGAGCCAACCTGAGCGGGCGGCATACAAAGGGTTGCATGGCTTGCAGATTGCCAAGGCGGATTGGGAGAAGTAAGGCGGCAGGGGCTCTTGTGGCGAGGGAGCTTGCTCCCGCTGGGCTGCGCAGCAGCCCCCAAATCATGACTCAATCAGCCTGGCGCACCGCGTCGGCAGGTTTGAGGGGGCGCTTCGCGCCCCAGCGGGAGCAAGCTCCCTCGCCACGGGTACGGAGTGTGAAGCTTCCTCACCACAAGAGTGGTGTGTGAGGCAGCGGTTAACGATCCTTGGCCTCCTTCGCATCCATTTCCGCATTGCGCTCGGCAACGCGCTTGCGTTGCTCATCGGTCAACTCGACCTTGTGGGCGGTGTCGCGCAGCATCATCAGACCACCAACGATCGAGCCGATTGCAACAATCAGAATCAACCAGGCATACCAGGGCATAGGGCTCTCCTTGAGGGGGCGATGGACGGACGAACATTTCGCCGGTCCATCGCACCTACCACTTATGAGCGAAGGTTGCTCGCAGTGGTTCAATACTACGCCCGTTCGGTCGGCTTCACCTCAAAGCCCGGTCAGCATCGCATCGGCGGGAGCGTCTGCACGCAACTGTGCGGTGAGGATGAAGTAGACGAAACCCACCACCATGAAGCCAAGGAAGATCAGCCCGATCAGCGCGTTGAACCAGGCCATCGCCACCAGGCACACCACGGCCAATACCAGGGCGATGCCGGGTACCAGCGGATAGCCCGGTGCGCGGAAGGTGCGTTCCAGGTTGGGTTCGGTTTTACGCAGTTTGAACAGGCTGAGCATGCTCATGATGTACATGACGATGGCACCGAACACGGCCATGGTGATCATCGCCGCAGTCAGGGTCATGCCGCCGAGGTTGATCAGGCCGTCGCTGTAGATCGCCGCGATGCCGATCAGCCCACCGGCGATGATCGCCCGGTGCGGCGTCTGGAAGCGTGACAGCTTGGCCAGGGAGGCGGGCAGGTAACCGGCGCGGGCCAGGGCGAAGAACTGGCGCGAGTAGCCAAGGATGATGCCGTGGAAACTCGCCACCAGGCCGAACAGGCCGATCCACACCAGCATGTGCAGCCAGCCGGAGCTTTCGCCAACCACGGTTTTCATGGCTTGGGGCAGGGGATCGTTGATGTTCGACAGGGTGCGCCAGTCACCCACGCCACCGGCAAAGAACATCACGCCCATCGCCAGGATTACCAGGGTCAGGATGCCGCTGATGTAGGCCTTGGGAATCGTGCGTTTCGGGTCCTTGGCTTCTTCGGCGGCCATGGCCGCGCCCTCGATGGCCAGGAAGAACCAGATGGCGAAGGGGATCGCGGCAAACATGCCGGCGATGGCCGGTGCGCCGAACACATCGGAACCGGCCCAGCCGTTCAGGGCAAAGCTGCTGAAACTGAACGCCGGGGCCACGACGCCCATGAACACCAGCAGTTCGGCCACCGCCAGGACGCAAACAATCAGCTCGAAGGTCGCGGCCAGTTTGACCCCGAGGATGTTCAGGCCCATGAACACGATGTAGGCGCCGACCGCTGCGTGTTTCGGGTCCAGGGCCGGGAACTGCACGTTCAGGTAGGCGCCGATGGCCAGGGCAATGGCTGGCGGGGCGAAGACGAATTCGATCAGTGTCGCCAGGCCGGCAATCAACCCGCCTTTCTCGCCGAAGGCGCGACGGCTGTAGGCAAACGGCCCGCCGGCATGGGGAATGGCGGTGGTCAGCTCGGTGAAGCTGAAAATGAAGCAGGTGTACATGGCCGCCACCATGAAGGACGTCACCAAAAAGCCCAGTGTCCCGGCCACGCCCCAGCCATAGCTCCAGCCGAAATACTCGCCGGAAATCACCAGGCCGACGGCAATACCCCATAAATGCAGGGTGCCCAGGGTGGGTTTGAGTTGTGTGTTCATCGGTGGCTCCCCTCGATCCATAGCAAAAGCGCTGGGGAGGGCAGTGCAGTGGGCGTGCCAGGGTGGCGGGGGCGGTCGTAATGGGTGAAATCGTGTCGTATCGGGGATGTTCCTTGCTTGATGTGCGCCTGTTGTGCGCCAGTTGGGGGCGTTGGCGCTGGTAATGCCGCCTTCGCGAGCAAGCCCGCTCCCACACTGGACTTGCGGTGAGCTCACACCGCGACCTCCTGTGGGAGCGGGCTTGCTCGCGAAGAGGCCCGCCCAGCCAATCATCCAGCCGATTTTTTTACAGATTCTTTATCCCCCAACCGATCTCTCGATCTCGTTCCTTTACAGCCTACCTGCCGACAATCACTCCACACACGGCACGACGCCGTACCACGGAGAAATCCCATGAATGTTCTGGACGGGGTGTCGCTGCTGCTGGCAGGGGCGCTGTTCATTTATCTGCTGGTTGCGCTGTTGCGCGCCGATCGGAACTAGGAGCGGATATGCACGGTTATGACTACGGGCTGATCCTCGGCTTTTTCGCCCTGGTGCTGATTCCGGCACCGTTTCTGGGGCGTTTTTACTACCAGGTGATGGAGGGCCAGCGCACTTGGCTTTCACCGATCCTCGGTCCGGTGGAGCGCGGTTGCTATCGCCTGGCCGGTGTCGATTCCACCGCTGAGCAGAGCTGGCAGAAATACACCCTGGCCCTGCTCGCGTTCAACCTGGCGGGTTTTGCATTGCTGTTTGTGATCCTGCTGCTGCAGGGATATCTGCCCCTCAACACTGAGCAACTGCCGGGTATGGAGTGGACCCAGGCCTTCAACACGGCCGTGAGTTTCATGACCAACACCAACTGGCAGTCCTACAGCGGTGAAGCGTCGTTGAGCTACCTGAGCCAGATGGTCGGCCTGACCGTGCAGAACTTTGTCAGCGCCGCAACGGGACTGGCCGTGCTGGTGGCGCTGTGTCGCGGCATCGGGCGCAAGTCCGCCGCAACGCTGGGTAACTTCTGGGTCGACATGACCCGCGCCACCCTCTATGGGCTGTTGCCGCTGTGCCTGCTGCTGGCATTGTTCCTGGTCTGGCAGGGCGTGCCGCAGACCTTTGCGCACTATGTGCACGGGGTCACGCTGCAGGGCGCCGACCAGGTCATCCCGTTGGGGCCGGCCGCCAGCCAGATCGCGATCAAGCAACTGGGCACCAACGGTGGCGGTTTCTTCGGCGTCAACTCGGCGCATCCGTTCGAAAACCCGACGGCCTGGAGCAACCTGTTCGAAGTCGCCTCGATCA
This sequence comes from Pseudomonas sp. NFACC46-3, assembly GCF_900114515.1. NCBI lineage: Bacteria > Pseudomonadati > Pseudomonadota > Gammaproteobacteria > Pseudomonadales > Pseudomonadaceae > Pseudomonas > Pseudomonas sp. NFACC46-3. The sequence continues at coordinate 79,027 of NZ_FOTH01000016.1, read as the reverse complement.
TCCTGATTCCCGCCGCGCTGGTGTTCACCTTCGGCCATTACGTCAAGGACTTGCGCCAGAGCCGGGCGATCATCGCCTGCATGCTTGCTTTGTTCCTGATTGGCGGCGCCACGTCGCTGTGGGCCGAATACCAGCCCAACCCTGCCTTGGACAACCCGGCCGTCGAGCAAGCCGCGCCGCTGGAAGGCAAGGAAGCACGCTTCGGCACCACGGCCACGGTGCTGTGGTCGGTGACCACCACGGCAGCGTCCAACGGCTCGGTCAACGCCATGCACGACAGCCTCAGCCCGCTCAGCGGCATGGTGTCGCTGGTGAACATGATGGTCGGCGAGGTGATCTTCGGCGGCGTCGGGGCCGGGCTCTACGGGATGCTGTTGAACGTACTGATCGCAGTATTCCTGGCCGGCTTGATGATCGGTCGCACCCCGGAATACCTGGGCAAGAAGCTGGGCGCCCGGGAGGTGCAGCTGTTGGTGGCAACCCTGCTGGTGATGCCCGTGAGTGTGCTGGTGCTGGGTGCCGTCGCCGCGAGTCTGCCGGGGCCGGCCGCAGCGGTGAGCAACCCGGGTGCCCACGGTTTCAGCCAGTTGTTGTACGCCTACACCTCGGCGGGAGCGAACAACGGTTCGGCATTCGCCGGGTTCGGCGCCAACACACCTTTCCACAACCTGATGCTGGGCCTGGGCATGTTGATCGGTCGGTTCGGCTACATCCTGCCGGTGCTGGCGTTGGCCGGCAGCCTGGCCTTGAAGAAGACCGCGCCGATTGGCCAGAACAGCTTCCCCACTCACGGCCCGCTGTTCGTGACCTTGTTGACCGTGACCATTCTGTTGGTAGGCGGCTTGACCTTCTTGCCGACCCTGGCGCTGGGGCCGATTGCCGAACACCTGAGCATGGGCTTCTGAGGACCTGATGATGAATATGCCGATGAGCAAAACCGTCGCCGCCAAGGCACCGGAACAACCGAAGACCCACCTGTCGGCCCTTTGGCGGCCGGCGCTGGTGCAAGCCTTCGTCAAGCTCGATCCACGCCAGTTGCACCGCGCGCCGGTGATGCTGGTGGTGGAACTGACCGCGATCCTCACCACTGTGTTGTGCTTCATCCCCGACAGCGCCGTGCCGACATTTGTGGCTGCGCAAATTGCGTTGTGGCTGTGGTTCACCGTGCTGTTCGCCAACTTCGCCGAAGCCTTGGCCGAAGGCCGCGGCAAAGCCCGGGCCGACAGCCTCAAGGCCGGCAGCGAAGGTCTCAACGCACGTCGCCAGACCGCCAGCGGCTTTGAAATCATCCCCGCCACCCGGCTGCGCAAAGGCGACGTGGTGCGCGTCGAGGCCGGCGACATGATTCCCGGCGACGGTGAGGTGATCGAAGGCATCGCCGCGGTCAACGAGGCGGCGATCACCGGCGAATCGGCGCCGGTCATCCGCGAGTCCGGCGGCGATCGCTCGGCCGTCACCGGCAACACGCGGCTGGTCTCCGACTGGTTGCTGATACGCATCACCAGCAATCCCGGCGAGTCCACCCTGGACCGCATGATCGCCTTGGTCGAAGGTGCCAAGCGCCAGAAAACGCCGAACGAGGTGGCGCTGGATATTCTGTTGATCGGTCTGACGCTGATCTTCCTGTTGGTGGTGGTGACGCTGCAACCGTTCGCCCATTTCGCCAACGCCAACCTGCCGCTGGTGTTTCTGGTGGCGCTGTTGGTGACGTTGATTCCCACCACCATCGGCGGGCTGCTGTCGGCCATCGGCATCGCCGGGATGGATCGGCTGGTGCGCCTGAACGTGATCGCCAAGTCCGGCCGCGCGGTGGAGGCGGCGGGGGACGTGCATGTGCTGATGCTGGACAAGACCGGCACCATCACCTTTGGCAATCGTCGCTGTACAGCGGTCTATGCCGCCGCCGGTGTGAGCGCCAAGGAACTGGCCGAAGGCGCGCTGTTCGCCTCGTTGGCTGACGATACCGCAGAGGGCAAGTCCATCGTCGAGTACCTGCGAGGTTTGCATCCACAGTCCGAGCCTGGCGTCGAAGCGCTGAGGGCCGTGCCGTTCAGTGCTGAAACCCGTTTGTCCGGCGTCGACTATCAGGGCCGCATCTACCGCAAGGGCGCCGTGGATTCGTTGCTGGACTTCATCGGCCTTGCACGCAATGAGTTGCCACAGGCATTGGCGCGGGAGGTCGACAAGATCGCCCAGAGTGGCGGCACGCCGTTGCTGGTGTGCGTGGACGGCAAGTTGCTCGGCGCGATCCATCTCAAGGACGTGGTCAAGCCGGGCATTCGCGAGCGCTTTGCCGAGTTGCGCAAGCTGGGGATCCGCACGGTGATGGTCACCGGCGACAACCCATTGACCGCTGCGGCGATTGCCGCCGAGGCCGGTGTCGATGACGTGCTGGCGGAGGCCACGCCGGAGAAAAAACTGGCGCGTATCCGTCATGAGCAAAATGACGGTCGGCTGGTGGCCATGTGCGGCGACGGTGCCAACGACGCCCCGGCCCTGGCCCAGGCCGATGTCGGCATGGCGATGAACGACGGCACCCAGGCCGCGAGGGAAGCGGCCAACATGGTCGACCTCGACAGCGACCCGACCAAGTTGCTCGATGTGGTGCAGATCGGCAAGGAACTGCTGGTGACCCGTGGCGCACTGACCACCTTTTCCATCGCCAACGACATCGCCAAGTACTTCGCGATCCTGCCGGCGCTGTTCGCTTCGATTTATCCACAGCTCGGCGTGTTGAATGTGATGCACCTGAGCAGCCCCCAGAGCGCGATTGTGTCGGCCATCGTCTTCAACGCCTTGATCATCGTCGTGCTGATCCCCCTGGCCCTGCGTGGCGTGCGCGTGCAAGCGGCAAGTGCGGCGGCGCTGTTGCGACGCAATCTGCTGATCTATGGCCTGGGCGGGATCGTGGTGCCGTTCGTGGGGATCAAGGCGATCGATATGTTGCTGACGGCGTTGCACCTGGTTTGAGCTGGATGTTCGGCCCACGGATTTTTTGTGCCAGGAGAGGTTTTGTGGCGAGGTAGCTTGCTCCCGCTGGGTTGCGAAGCAACCCCCAGGAAATTGACTGCAACCCGCCTGACACACAGTTGTGGCTGGTTTTGGGGCTGCTTCGCAGCCCAGCGGGAGCAAGCTCCCTCGCCACGATGAATTTTTTGATTCGAGGATTTTGAGATGTCCACTTTGATTCGCCCGGCCTTGAGCCTGTTACTACTGATGACCCTGATCACCGGTGTCGCGTACCCGCTGGTGGTCACCGGCGTGGCGCAAGTCGCGTTTCCCGCCCAGGCCAACGGCAGCCTGGTCGTCGATGCCGACGGCAAGGTCCGTGGCTCGACGCTGATCGCCCAGGATTTCACCGGCGATGCGTGGTTTCATCCACGGCCGTCGGCCGGTGCCTTCGCCACGGTTGCCAGCGGCGCCAGCAACTTCTCCCCAAGCAATCCGGCTCTGGCCTCGCGGGTGATCGATGACGCCCAAAAACTCCAGGTGCCCGGCCAGGGCCCGGTGCCGCTGGCCTTGCTGACCACCTCCGCCAGCGGGCTGGATCCGCACTTGCCTCCGGCGGCGATTGCCTATCAACTGGCGCGTGTCGCCGCAGCGCGCAACCTGCCGGCCTCGACCTTGCAGCAACTGCTCGACGACAACACCGAGCAATCCTTGGTGGGCCCGCCAGTGGTGAATGTGCTGGCGCTGAACCTGGCGTTGGAAAAACTGTAGAACCTGTGGGGAGCCGGGCCTGTGGGAGCAAAGCTTGCTCGCGATGAACGATAACGCGGTCCATCCGTTGGACTGTGTCGTCTTGATCGCGAGCAAGCTTTGCTCCCACAGGTCCAGTGCTCATATGCTTTGCTTCCACAGGTCCGGCTCCCCACAGGGTGTTTGATCAATATTTGAAAGAGATTTCCACGCCATGAGCGACTCCGGCCGCGCCGACGCACTGTTAGCCAATCTGCCCCGTAACGATCGTGGCCGGCTCAAGGTCTTCCTGGGCGCGGCGCCCGGTGTCGGCAAGACCTACGCCATGCTGCAAGCGGCCCACACCCAACTGCGTCAAGGCGTGAAAGTCGTCGCCGGCGTGGTGGAAACCCACGGTCGTGCCGAAACCGAAGCACTGCTCGGCGGTCTGGTGCAGCAACCGTTGGTGCGTTCGGAATATCGCGGCGTCATGCTCGAAGAAATGGATCTCGACGGCCTGCTCGCGGCCCGCCCGGCCCTGGTGCTGGTGGACGAACTGGCCCACAGCAACGCCCCCGGCAGTCGTCATGCCAAACGCTGGCAAGACATCCAGGAACTGCTCGCCGCCGGCATCGATGTCTACACCACCGTCAATGTCCAGCACCTGGAAAGCCTCAACGACCAGGTGCGCGGCATCACCGGAGTGCAGGTGCGCGAGACGCTGCCGGACTGGGTCTTGCAGGAAGCCGATGAACTGCTGTTGATCGACCTGCCATCGCGCGAGCTGCTGGAGCGCCTGCGTGATGGCAAGGTCTATGTGCCGGAGCAGGCGCGAGCGGCGATCGATGCGTTTTTCACCCAGACCAACCTGACCGCGTTGCGTGAGCTGGCCATGCAGACCGCCGCCGCCCAGGTGGACAACGATTTGGCCCAGGGTTATCGGCAACTGGGCCAGGCTGCGCCGGCGGTACGCGGACGCTTGCTGGTGGGGGTAGGCGCCGACGTGCAGGCCGAGCGTCTGGTGCGCCACGCCAGCCGCGTCGCCCAGCGCCGGCATCTGCCGTGGAGCCTGGTCCACGTAGACAGTGGCGTCGCGCACGACGAGTCATCGCGACAGTATCTGCAAAATGCCCAGCAGTTGGCTGAACGCCTCGGCGGCGAAGTGGTGCTGTTGCGGGCCGGCGAAGTCGCCAAGACCTTGATCCAGCACGCCACCGAACGTCGCGCCACGCTACTGTTGGTGGGCCAGTCCCGGCCGCGTTTGCGGCGACGGTTGTTCGGCGGTGGCTTGGCTTCACGCTTGCTGCGCGATGCCCGGGGACTGGAAATCAACGTGCTGGACAGCGATGAACAGCCCCGTCCCGCCCGCGTGCGTTCGAACGCCGTCCAGACTGGGTTCGACTATGCGCTGGCGTTGATGGCGACCGTGGCGGCCAGCGCGTTGGCCTGGGGTATTTCAGGGTGGCTGGCGCTGCCCAATATCTCCCTGGTTTTCCTCATGGCAGTGTTGCTGGTGGCGGTACGCAGCAGCCTCGGTCCGGCGCTGGCCTGCGCGGCGCTGTCGTTCCTGGCCTATGACTTCCTGTTCATCCCGCCGAATTTTTCCTTCACCATCCAGCGCGAAGAAGACGTGCTGACCCTGGTTTTTTTCCTGCTGATGGCGGCCCTGACCGGCAATCTGGCGGCCCGTCAGCGCCGACAATTGCAAGCCTTGCGCGACACCCAGCAGGAAACCGGCGAACTGCTCGACCTGTCGCGCAAACTCACTGCCGCCACCGACCGCCAGGCGGTGATCAGCGCCGCCGCGCAGCACCTCAACGGCCTGCACGACTTGCAGCTTTGCCTGCTCAATCGCGACGGCCAGCACGATTGGAAGGTCGAGACGGGCGAGCCGTTGACATTCACCGAGGCCGAACGTGCGGCGGCCGATTGGGCTTGGCAGCATGACCAGCCCGCCGGTGCCGGCACCGGGACGTTGCCCTCCGGACGCTGGTGGTGGTGGCCGCTGTCGGCGGAAGGTGGGCCACTGGGGTTGCTGGGGGTGTGCCCGAACGAAGGCAAGCCGCTGAGCGGCCAGCGTCGGCGTTTACTGGCGGCGCTCAGTCAACCATTGGCCCAGGCGTTGGCCCGGGCGCAACTGGCCCAGGACCTGGAAGCGGCGCGCCTGCACGGTGAAACCGAGCAACTGCGCAGCGCCTTGCTGGCTTCGGTGTCCCATGACTTGCGCACGCCGCTGACGTCCATGCGCGGCAGCATCGACAGCCTGTTGGCGCTGGGGGAGGCGATCCCTCTGGCCGATCGCCGTGAACTGCTCGAAGGCACCCGCGATGAGGCAGAGCGGCTGGATCGCTACATCCAGAACCTGCTGGACATGACCCGTCTTGGCCACGGCGCTCTGAAGCTGGCGCGAGACTGGGTGTCGCCAGCCGATATCGTCGGCAGCGCGCTGAACCGCCTGCGGGCGGTGTTGGCACCGCTGGCGCTCAGTGTCGAGGTGCCCGCTGAATTGCCCTTGCTGTATGTCCATGCGGCGTTGATCGAACAGGCCCTGGTAAACGTGCTGGAGAACGCTGCGCGATTCTCACCCGTTCACGGGCGACTGCTGCTGAGCGCCGGCGTGACCGACAGCGAAGTGTTTTTTGCGGTGGCTGACGAGGGGCCCGGGATCCCTGAGCAAGAGCGAGAGAACATCTTCGACATGTTCTATACCGCCGCGCGCGGCGATCGGGGCGGGCAGGGCACGGGGTTGGGATTGGCCATCTGCCAGGGCATGGTCGGTGCCCATGGCGGGCGAATCAGCGTGGCCGATGGCCTCGACGGGCTCGGCACCTGCATCACGTTGCACCTGCCCTTACAGGCACAACCGGGCATGGACGATGAAGCTTGAGCGGCGCTGCGTTACTCTCGTCCTACCTGCTTGCCTTTTCACCTGATTGCAACGAACGAGCGCCATGAGCCAGACCGCGACCCTTTTGGTCATCGATGACGAACCGCAGATCCGCAAATTCCTGCGCATCAGCCTGAGTTCCCAAGGTTACAAGGTGCTGGAAGCCGGCACCGGCGCTGAAGGGCTTGCCCAAGCGGCGTTGAACAAGCCCGATCTGCTGATACTCGACCTGGGCCTGCCGGACATCGACGGCCAGCAAGTGTTGCGCGAGTTTCGCCAATGGTCGACGGTGCCGGTGCTGGTGCTCTCGGTGCGGGCCAGCGAAGCGCAGAAGGTCGAGGCGTTGGACAATGGTGCCAACGATTACGTGACCAAGCCGTTCGGCATCCAGGAATTTCTCGCCCGCATCCGCGCCTTGTTGCGCCAGGCCCCGGCTGGCGAGCCGCAGGAAGCCGCGCTGAAGTTCGGCCCGCTGACGGTGGACCTGGCGTATCGACGCGTGCTGCTGGACGGCAGCGAAGTGTCCCTGACTCGCAAGGAGTACGCCGTGCTGGCGCAACTGGCGCGGCACCCGGGGCGGGTCATTACCCAGCAGCAACTGCTCAAGGACATCTGGGGCCCGACCCACACCGAAGACAGTCACTACCTGCGGATCGTGGTCGGCCACCTGCGCCAGAAACTGGCCGACGACCCGACCCGACCGCGGTTCATTGTGACCGAGGCGGGGGTGGGGTATCGGTTGTTGGGGGAGGGTGGGGCTTAGCCTCGAACAGGCTTCAAGTCGTGCACTCATGTGGCGAGGGAGCTTGCTCCCGCTGGGCTGCGCAGCAGCCCCGATACAGCCAACTCAATGAACCTGATACACCGAGCGTGCGGTTTTGGGGGCGCTTCGCACCCCAGCGGGAGCAAGCTCCCTCGCCACAAGGGCTCAGCGATCGTGCTCAGTTCTGGTCACTCTCATACCGATCCAAAGTATCGCTGGCAATCTCCCGCCCCAGTGCGATCAACTCCGGTGCCTTGTAGAACTCGAAGAACCGGCACACCCGTTTAGGCACGTTGATCAGCACATCCGGCGGGTAACCGGCGATCTTGTACTGGGCCAGCGAGGTCTGCATCACTTCGAAGCTCTGGTTGATCAAGTCCAGCAACGAGGCCGGGCCGACGTTGTCGATGATGAACGAACCGGTGGCGGATTTCGGTGCGCCTTCGTTCTCTGGTGCGGCGGCCGGTTGTTGGCCTTCGGGCTCGGCCGAGTCGATCCACGGGTTGATGTCAGCGGCTTCGGCCTTCAAGGCTTCCTGCTCCAGCAGCAACAGCTGCTCGGCCTGCTTGCGGCGAAACGGCAGGCGCGATCCCAGGGAGCTGACCAGGGTGTCGAAGCGCCGCCGGAACGCGGCGGGGCGCGGGATCACCGGTAACCGATATTGTTTCTGGTTGGTGGCGTTGAGGTTGACCGCGATGATCAGGTCGCAGTGGCTCGATACCACCGGCACGATCGGCAATGGGTTGAGCAGGCCGCCATCCACCAACATGCGGTTGCCTTGCATCACGGGTGTGAACAGGCTGGGAATCGCCGCCGAGGCGCGCATTGCCTGATGCAGGCAGCCTTCCTGGAACCAGATTTCCTGCTGGTTGGTCAGGTCGGTCGCGACGGCGGTGTAGGGGATACGCAATTGTTCAATGTTGATTTCGCCGACGATCTTGCGGATCTGTCCGAAGACCTTTTCGCCACGGATCGCCCCCAGGCGAAAACTGACGTCTACCAGGCGCAGGACGTCCAGATAATCCAGGCTTTCAATCCAGTTGCGGTACTCCTCAAGCTTGCCCGCCGCATAGATCCCACCCACGACCGCGCCCATGGAACAACCGGCGATGCAGGCAATGTCGTAGCCACGTCGTTCGATTTCTTCGATCACCCCGATATGGGCATAGCCCCGGGCGCCACCCGAACCCAATACCAATGCGACACGTTTTGTCATGACCCGGCCTCTTGTCGAACAGATTTCAACAATGCACCCATCGACGACTTGGCTCAATCGTTGTGGCGCACGCGTCGTTTTTTGACACGCCGTGACGGCATTTGCGTATGCTCGGCCACACTTGAATTTACGCGGTCAAGCAAGGCACTTTTCGCCGTTGCCACCGTCTTAATAGCACGACTGTTGACCTGACTTGAGGTGTTATTGATGAAAGCTCGGATCCGCCTGCCCTTGGTGGCTTCTTTGATGGTTTTGGCCCTGGCCGGTTGCGCAGGCAAAACCGCTTACCGCGACAGTTGTGGCAGCCAGCTCGACAGCGCCTGGCGTGAACTGGACCTGGCCAAGGCCGAAGGTTTTGCCGGCACCGTCAGCTACTCCAAGGCCCTGTCCCTGCTGACGGGCGCCAAGACCCAGCAGCAATTCGAAGCGTTCGAAGGCTGCGCCAAGAAAGCCGAGAAGGCGCGTTTCTACATTCGTGAGTCCCGCGCAGGACGATAACGGCAGCGACAAGCCATGAGCTGCAAGCTACAAGTGAAGGGCGCACACCGCTCCTCTCTTGAAGCTTGCAGCTCGACGCTTGGAGCTGCGTACGGAGTACGCCCCATGATCGATCGGCTGGTGGCCCGGATACTGGGCCTGGAAGTCCGCCTGTTGGCCTGTCAGGCCCGCTTGAATGCCCATACCGACAGCGAAGCGCTGCATGACTTGCGGACCACGGTACGCCGTTTGCGCAGCCTGCTTCGTCCATTGCGTGGTTTGCCCGGCGTCGAACAGCTGGAAACGGCTGCTTCGGCGGTCGGCAGCCTGACCACGCCATTGCGCGACCGGGAAGTGTTGGCCGCCTACCTGGAGCAGCATGGCCAGGCCGAGGCGGCGCGGCGACGCCAGGTGCAAATGGCCGAGGCTTACCCCGCCGTGGCCGCGAGTGTTGAACTGGCGCAGTTGCTGATGATCCTCGATGCCTTCCCGCGCTTCATTCGTGCCTCCCAGCGCGAGGGGTTGCTGAAGGGTTTGCGCAAACGCATCGAAAAGCGCTTGGAAAAACAGTGGAAGAAACTCGGCGAAGCCCTGCGCGATCCGGCCCATGACCGCCATCGATTGCGCCTGCTGATCAAGCGCGTGCGCTACGCCATCGAAGCCTACCCTGAACTCGACCGACTGCCCGAAGCGGCCCTGCCCCGGCTCAAATCCGCCCAGGCCGCACTGGGCGACTGGCACGATTGCTGGCAGTGGCTGGCCAGGGCCAAGGAAGAAACCGATCTGCACGCTTGTGTGCCAACCTGGCACGCTGCCATGGAAAAGGCCGAGGCCAAGTCCGACAAGGTGCTCGACAAGCTGATTGCCAGTTGCTTCGAAAAATCCTGAACCCAGCACATCCCCGCTCCCAGCGGTAATGCTGTTCACTTAAGAAAATGATGCACCTGTGGCGAGGGAGCTTGCTCCCGCTCGGCTGCGAAGCAGTCGTAAACCGGCGGGTGCGGTGTGTCTGATGCTGCGCATTTGGCAGATTCAGGGGCCGCTTCGCAGCCCAGCGGGAGCAAGCTCCCTTGCCACGGGTTTGTTGATTGCCTTAAGTGAACACCATTACGCTCCCACAGGGGAAATTCAAGATCCTCGGCTTTTCTGTCAGTCTCTTTGGCCGGAATGAGCCCTGTGCCGCCAGCCCGGGCTGGTTAAGATCCCTTCATCCTTTTCCCTGTTTTCGAGGTCGTCATGCGCTTTTCCGATTTGATCGATGCCGTGCGCCGGCAGCCAGGTGCGGTGAGCATCGCGCCTGAATGGGGCCAGGGGCGGGCCAGTTTTGGCGGGTTGGTGGCGGCGCTGCAATATGAGGCGATGCGTGCCCAAGTGCCGGCGGATCGCCCGGTGCGCTCGCTGGCGATCACCTTTGTCGGCCCGGTCGAACCCGATGTGCCTGTGAGTTTCGAAGTCGACGTATTGCGTGAAGGCAAGGCAGTGAGCCAGGTGCTGGGGCGCGCGGTGCAGAACGGCCAGGTGGTGACCGTGGTGCAAGGCAGTTTCGGCGCATCGCGCTCATCCGTGGTGGCGGTGCAGGCCGATCCCGCGCCAGAATTCAAAAGCGTGGAGCAATGCCAGGAACTGCCTTATGTCAAAGGCGCTACGCCGGAATTCATGCGTCACCTGGCAATGCGCTGGAGTGTTGGCGGCTTGCCGTTCAGCGGCAATAAATCCCGGAGCATGGGCGGCTGGGTGCGCTTGCGCGGTGATGTGCAGGAGGAGCCGCTGAACGAAAGTCATATCCTGGCCTTGGTGGACGCCTGGCCGCCGGCCTTGTTGCCGCACCTTTCGCAAATGGCCCCGGGCAGCACGCTCACGTGGACCATCGAGTTCGTCCAGCCGCTGCTGGACCTCACGACACTGGACTGGTGCAAGTACCTGGCCGAGATCGAGCATGCCCAAGACGGTTACGGCCATGTCGCCGCGAAGTTCTGGAGCGCCGATGGCCGCTTGATCGCCCTGAGCCGGCAGACGGTCACGATCTTTGGCTAAGGCTGCTCCGATCAAGATTTGCTTCGGTCAAGGCTTGCGGTTGTGACGGTGGCGCTCCCGCCAGGCGCGCCACCAGCCACCGCTGAGAAAGAACCGCGGAAAAGTCAGGAACTGTTCCACCAGCAGGCGTGACACGGCATCCTTGCGATCGCTGAACGGCTCGGAGGCCTGGGTCTCCAGGCTGTGTCCGTGACGTTGCAAGCCGAGTGCCGCGAGCAGACCGATGATGCCGATGGCGACATCGCCCAGGCTCAAGCTGAACACCCCCGACACAATCAGCAGAAAAGCGATGATGAACAGCGGCACGGCAATCAGGTGCAACACCAGGTTGGTGGGGTGGCGATGATTGTCTGGGTAGGCGCGCCATTGCCAGGCTGGAAGATTGGGGTGACGTTTGCCCATGATGCTATTCCTTGAACGAAACCGAATAACCCAAGGATAGGTCCGTGCGACCGGGGCGGCGAATGGCGGTTGGCTATCGAGGCGATAGGTGGCCATACAGTTTTGCTGTTGTGGCGGGGGTGGGGGAAAGGCTTGCCCGCGATGCAGGCGCCTCGGTTCACCAAGGACCGCATCGCACCCATCGCGGGCAAGCCTTGCTCCCACAGAGGGAATCCCTTCACCACAAGGGAGTCGGGCAAGCCGGCGTTCTACAGTTTGAGCTGCCCGATCGCCTTGCTCAACTCGCCCGCCAACGTCGCCAGTTCATGGCTGGTGGTGGCTGAGTCGACGGTTTGGCGAACGGTGTTCTCGGTCACGTCGCGAATACTCACCACCGCCCGGTTCATTTCCTCGGCGACATGGCTTTGCTGTTCGGCCGCGACAGCGATCTGGGTGTTGCTCTCGCGCATTTGCGCCACCGCTGCGGTGATCTGTGCCAACGCATCGCCGGCCTCGCGGGCCTGTTGCACGCAATCGTCGGCCTTGAGCGAGCTCTCCTGCATGAAGTCCACTGCGTCTCGGGTCCCGGCCTGCAGGGCCGAAACCATGGTGGTGATTTCATCCGTGGAGGTCTGTACCCGCTTGGCCAGGTTGCGCACCTCGTCGGCCACCACGGCAAAGCCTCGGCCCATTTCTCCGGCCCGCGCCGCTTCGATGGCCGCGTTCAGGGCCAGCAGATTGGTTTGTTCGGCGATGCTGTGGATCACACTGACCACGCCATTGATCTTCTGGCTGTCTTCGGCCAGGCGCTGGATCATTTCGGCGGTCTGCTGCACACCCGAAGACAGCCCGGTGATCGACTGTTGCACCCGGGCGACCACGTCGTGACCGTTGCCGGCCAGGGTGTCGGCGGTTTTCGACAGGTCGCGGGTGGCGCCGGCATGCTGGGCGATGTGATAAACCGTGGCGGACATTTCGTTGATCGCCGTGGCTGCCTGATCGGTTTCGCTTTGCTGGCCGAGCATGCCGTGGCGAACATCGTTCATGCTCGACGCCAGGCGCGCGGCACCACTGTCCAACTGCCGGGCGGTGCTGGCAACGGTGTCGACCACCCGTTGATAACCGGCCTGCATGGCGTTGAACGCCGCCGCCATCTGGCCCACTTCGTCCTCGCAGGCCAGGGGCACGCGGGCGGACAGGTCGCCGGTTTTTTCCACGTGCAGCATCACGTCTTTGAGTGTGTTGAGCTGGCTGAGCAAAAAACGGATCAACAACTGCGAAGCGCCGAGCATCGCCAGCATCAACACGAACACGGCCGCGGCGTATTGACTGAAGCGTTCACTGAACACTTGGCTCAGGCTTACACCTTGGGCCAGCACGGCGAGTCGTTGGCTTTCACCTCGATGGATCACTTGGGCGCCCAGCAGCGGGTCGTCGCCAAACAGCAGCCCGGTATCGAGTTCGACCCAGCCCTTGGCCTGGGCCAGCGAAGGCAACGGTTGTTCGTTGAGAACGGGGACCTGGTCGCGCGGGAATGCCAGGAGATAGTCGACCTTGGGCAAGGGCGTTCCGGCAGGCCAGGCATCCAGCAGGTGCGCCTGGGCCTGGGCGTTCGCCTGGGCCGCGTGGTTACGCGCCTGCTGTTCGAGGTGCACCGCGTAGAGCACCAGCAGCAAGGTGGTGACAAAGGCGACCGCATTGACCGCCCAGAATTTGTATTTCAGCGAGATATTGCTAAGCCAGGCACCCATGGAAGGTCTTCTCTGATAGCGGAAACAGCATTGGCAAGGTGCCATTATTCTGCCGCTACTCAGGTGACGGGATTTTGATGTGGGTCAACAGGCAACGAAGTCCCTGGGTCTTGATGTGGGCCAACAGACAACGAAGTCCTCTGGTGGGAGCGAGCTTGCTCGCGATAGCGGTGTGTCAGTCAGCCAATGTGCAGGCTGGTGCGCCACTATCGCGAGCAAGGATTTGCAGGATTCACGAGATCGTGGGTAACCCAAAGAACGCCCGGGCGCAGGCGGTGCTGTGGGCTGCCAGGTCTTCCTGGGTTTCGCCCCGGTGCAAGGCTACTTCACGCAGGACCTCCGTCAGGTAGGCCGGTTCGTTGCGGCCATTCTTGGGTTTGGGCCGCAGCGTGCGGGGCAGCAGGTACGGCGCGTCGCTTTCGAGCATCAGTCGACCGCGGGGAATTTCGCGCACCAACGGGTGCAGGTGCGTGCCCCGGCGTTCGTCACAGATCCAGCCAGTGATGCCGATGTGCAGGTCCAGGTCGAGATAGCTGAACAACGCCTTCTTTTCACCGGTAAAGCAATGCACCACGACTGCCGGCAACTGATCGCGAAAATCCCGGAGGATGTCCAGCAAGCGCTGATCGGCATCGCGCTCATGCAGGAACACCGGCAATTGCAATTGGATCGCCAAGGCGAGGTGTTCTTCCAGGACCTTTTCCTGTTGTGGCCGGGGGGAGAAGTCTCGGTTGAAATCCAGCCCGCATTCGCCCACCGCGCGCACGCGGCTGTGCATCAGCAGATCCTTGAGGTGTCGGGCGCTGTCGGCGGTCCAGTCGCTGGCGCTGTGGGGGTGAATGCCGGCGGTGGAAAACAGCCGCTCGCCCGTTTCGTCGAGGCGTTGGCACAGCTCCAGAGCCTGTTCGCTGCCCTCGATACTGGTGCCGGTCAAGACCAGTTGGCAGACCCCGGATTCATAGGCGCGCTCGAGCACCGCCTGATGTTTGTCGGCGAAACTGGGGTTGGTCAGGTTGACGCCGATATCGATGAGTTGCATGGTGCTACCTCGGCCCAAAGGCTGGAAAGCATATCAGAGCTGTAGATTTATAAGAAAAGCCAAGAACTACAACGAGTTGAGGCTGTCTGTTAAGGCCGCGAGACATATCGGGTTGGTATAAAAGCCATCACTGTGCCAGTCTTCCGCACTTTTTCAGCGCCCCAGGCGCTCTGTTTCTGTCGACTCAGCCTCGTTTTTCAAGGGAGGCGGTCCGCAGTATTCCTTCCGGAGAGTGGATGACACGTCCCCAGGTATTGCTACTGTTGTGTTGTTCGCTGTTGTTGCCAATGCCGGCCGAGGCGCGGCTGCCCGGGCCGGTGCAGGCGGTGGCGCCGGGCACGGTGCGCGACCTGGCGCAAATCCGCAGCAGCCGTGTGTTGAAGGTTTTGGTCAACCAGAGCCGCAACAGCTCCGGTGAAGTCCAGGGCCAACCCATTGGCGTCGAATACCACCGGTTGCGAGCCTTCGAGCAATACCTCAACGGCCACGCCCGGGATGGCCAGGAAATCACCCTCAAGATCATCCCCATGGCCAAGGACCAGTTGCTCGGCGCCTTGCAGCGCGGGGAGGGCGATCTGGTAGCGCCGGGTGAGTTGCTCGAACTGCAGGCCGGCCATGCGGTCAGCGCCAGCGATCCGATCCGTACCGACGTGCCGTTGCTGCTGGTGGGTATCAAGGGCGAGAAGCGCTACACCCGTGTGGAGCAACTTTCCGGCAAGACCCTGGCCCTGCCCAACGGCAGCGCTGCGGGAGACTCGGTGAGCCAGATCAACCAGAAACTGGCGCTGCTCAAGCTGCCGCCGGTGAAGGTCGAATGGGTCGATCCCACCTTGGCTGTAGAGGATGTCCTGGAAATGGTCCAGGGTGGGATTTTCCATTTGACCATCGTCGAGCAGCCCATCGCCGAGCGCTGGAGCAAGATCCTGCCCAAGTTGCGCTTCGACCGGCAGGTGCTGATCGGCGAGCCGAGTGACGAGTATTGGTTCGTTCGCCGTGACGCCGCCATGCTGCGGGCGAGCATCGACCGCTTCCTGGCGACCTACAAGGTGCCCGCCAACGAGGACGCGGCATTCCTGCGTATCTACCGGCGTTTGTACCAGGTCCACTATCCGCTGGCCCGGGCTGATCGCCAGCGTCTGGAAAAACTGCGCCCGGTGCTGCAAAAACATGCCGATGCCCAAGGCATGGACTGGCTCAACCTGGCGGCCCTGGCCTTCAAGGAATCAGCCCTGCAACCTAACGCCCGCAGCGGCACAGGCCCCACCGGCCTGATGCAGATCACCCCCTCGGCGGCTCAGCGGGTCGGCGTCGATAACATCCAGAACCTGGACGCCAATGTGCAGGCTGGCGCCAAGTACCTGGCCCTCATCCGCCGCAAGTTCTTTGCCAGCCCCAAGCTCAACGAGCGCGAACGCATGGCCTTCGTCCTGGCCGCTTACAACATGGGCCCCGAGCGCGTCCAAGGTATGCGAGCCGAGGCCCGACGGCGTGGACTGAACCCCAACCAGTGGTTTTTCCAGGTCGAACGCATTGCCATGGAGCAGGTGGGAATGGGCGCCGTCAGCTACGTTAATAGTGTCAATAAGTACTACTTGGCATTTGATCGTGAACGAGAGTCGCTGGAGCCTGGAGATCAAAAGGTCGCCCAGCGAAAATAATCGATAAATTCGATTTGTATCTCGTATTTTTTGCGCTTTTTGTACAAGTTTATTTGATTAATATGGCGACCAACAACCACACACCTAGGGATGAACCCGCATGAGCTCGTTGATCAATAAAGTCTTGTTTACCCGCGCTGGCTACGGCCTGACTGTCCTGCGCATCGCCGTTGGTGTCATATTCGCTGCCCACGGCTCGCAGAAACTCTTCGGCCTGTTCGGTGGCTACGGCCTTGCAGGCACGGCGCAGTGGATGGAAAGCATCGGCCTGACCCCGGGCTACGTGATGGCGACACTGGCGGGCGGTACCGAGTTTTTTGCCGGGCTGGCGCTGATCATCGGCCTGCTGGCGCGTCCTGCTGCACTAGGCCTGGCCTTCCTGTCGCTGGTGGCGATTTTCGCCGTGCACATCGGTAACGGCTTGTTCATGGCCAACAACGGTTATGAGTTTGCCTTGGCGTTGCTGGCGGGCAGTATTGCCGTGCTGATCGAAGGCGCGGGCAAGCTGTCGGTCGATCGCGCTATCGCGGGTTGATTGCACGATTTGAATTCGAGGCCCGTCTTGTACGGGCCTTTTCATGGGAAGTGATTCTTGACACTGGCCGGTCAGCTTCTCTAGGATGCCGCTCATGCGCCGATTTAAACAGCTACTTGCGGGGCGCCAGGTGACTCGATCCAGTCGCCGATAGAAGCCGAAGACAAGGCTTCGAAATACCGCTAAAGCGCTGGTTCGGTGTTGCCTCTCACCTGCCATGCAGACTTTTGAGGCAGAGACACGACACGATGAACGCACCCAGCCCCCTAGTACGTCTTGCGCCGATCACGGCGAACCTTGTGCAACGCAACCCGAAAATTCTCCTGGGCGGCACTCACCAGCCAACGCTCTTGCGCTATCTCGACGGCTGGCCGCGTCGTAACCATGGGCCCGCAGCTTTCCTGATCCAGTTTGTCGAAGACGGCGAGTCACTGGCGCGGTTCGCCAATGACAGTTTCGACCTGGCCGTCATCCAGTCCCCCAGTGCGGCGGACGCTCCTCAAATGATCCGGCAGTTGACCCGTGTCGCCCGGCAGGGATTGATCACGCGCCGCTGAGGCGAGGATTACGGATACGAGATGTCCACGATGTAGACCCGTTTTTCGCCGGTAGGCGTCTGGACGCTGACCTCGGCATCCAGGGCCTTGCCGATCAGGGCCCGTGCCAACGGTGAGTCGATACTGATCAGGTTCTGTTTCAGGTCCAGCTCGTCCGGGCCGACGATGCGATAGCGTGATTCCTTGCCGTCCTCATCTTCGACCGTCACCCAGGCGCCGAAATACACCTTGTTCGGATCGCTGGGTTTTTCACTGACCACTTTGAGCGCTTCAAGGCGCTTGGTGAGGAAGCGCACGCGACTGTCGATTTCCCGTAGCATTTTCTTGCCATAGGTGTATTCGGCGTTTTCCGAACGATCACCCTGGGCCGCCGCCTCGCTGACCGCCTGGGTCACCTGTGGACGGCGCACATGCCACAGCTCATGGAATTCAGCGCGCATCCGCGCTTCACCCTCGGGGGTGATCAGCGCGGTGCCGGCAGTGCGGGGTGGGCGATAACGGCTCATGGCAACTTCTTGTAATAGCGAAACCGGGAGTCTATCAACCCTCGCGCAATACTGTCAGCGGGCTGGCATTGAGCGCTCGACGGGTGCCGAATACACCGGCCGCACCGATCAACAAGGCCCCCAGCAGCGGCAATACCAACAGCCAAGGATGCGGATGCCAGGGCAGGTCGAAGGCGTACCGGTAAAGCACCAGGCTCACCAGCTCCGACCCCAGGGCCGCGAGCAGGCCACTGACCGCGCCCAGCAGGCCGAACTCGATGCGCCGGGCCTTGACCAGCAGGGGCCGTTCGGCGCCCAGTGCGCGCAATAGCGCGCCTTGGCGTATGCGCTCGTCGAGGGTCGCCTGCAGGCCGGAAAACAGCACCGCCATCCCCGCTGCCAGCACGAACAGCAACACATACTCCACCGCCAGGGTCACTTGGGCCAGGATGCTGCGCAGTTGCTCGAGCAGGGCCTCGACTTGCAGGATCGTCACCGCCGGAAAGGCCCGGGACAGGTCGACGATCTGTTGGTCGTGGCCCGATGCCAGGTAGAAACTGGTGAGATAAGTCGCTGGCAGATCCTTCAATGTGCCGGGCTGGAAGATCATGAAGAAGTTGGGCTGGAAATTGTCCCAGTTGATCTCCCTCAGGCTGGTGACCTTCGCTTCACGATTGACGCCGCCCACGCTGAATACCAGGCGGTCGCCCAGCTTGATCTTGAGGTTCTCGGCCACTTTGCCTTCCACCGAAACCCCCGGGATATCGTCCGGTGGCTGCTGCGGCCACCAGGTCCCTGCGGTGACAACGTTGCCCGCCGGCAGGTCGGCAGCCCAGGTCAGGCTCAGGTCACGTTGCAGCGCCCGGTCACCCGCCGAGTCCTTGGTGACGAACTCCGTGGCCGGCTCGCCATTGATGCTGATGAGGCGACCGGGGACCACGGGGTAGAGCGGAGCAGATTGTGCGGACAATTCCAGCAGTTTGTCGGTGAAGGCCTGTTTGTCGTTGGGCAGGATATTCAGGGCGAAATAGTTCGGCGCGTTTTTCGGCAACTGGTTTTGCCAGGTGTCCAGCAATTCACCGCGCAACAACGCGATCAACGCCATGGACAACAGGATCAGGCCGAACGCCAAGGCCTGACCGGCGGCGGCCAAGGGATGGCGCAGCAATTGGCCGAGGCCCAGCCGCCAGGGCAGGGAAGCGCGGGCCAGCAGGCGACGCAGGCTCTGGAGCAGCAGCAACAACAAGCCGCCGAGCACCAGGGCGGCAACGACGCCACCGCCCAGCAGTGCGAAGGTGAGGACCAGGTCCAGGCTCAGGCGCCACATGATCAGGCCCAGGGCACCCAGCGCGGCACCGTAGATCACCCAGGAGCTGGAGGGGATCGGCAGCATATCCCGGCGCAGCACCCGCAACGGTGGTACCCGGCCCAGTGCAGCCAATGGCGGCAGGGCGAACCCCGCCAGGGCCACCAGCCCGGTGCCGATCCCGGCGACTGCTGGCAGCAGGCCACCCGGCGGAACGGTGGTGGGCAGCAGGTCGTGCAGCAGGGCGAACAGGCCCAGTTGGGCGATCCAGCCGAGCAGGGCGCCACTGATGCTGGCGAGCAGGCCCAGCACCGTCAATTGCAGGCTGAACAGCACCATGGTTTCCCGGCGTGACAGGCCCAGGCAACGCAGCAGTGCACTGGCATCGAAACGTCGGGTGGCAAAGCGGTTGGCCGAGAGCGCGACGGCGACTCCGGACAGCAATACGGCCACCAGGCTGGCCATGTTCAGGTAGCGCTCGGCCTTGCCCAGGGCACCACCGATCTGCCGGTTGCCGTCGCGGGCATCCTGCAGGCGCTGGTTGGCTTCAAGGCCAGGCTTGACCAGGTCGCGGTAGGTTTGCAGCGCCGATGCCGGGCCGCGCCACAGGTCGCGATAGCTGACACGGCTGCCCGGCTGGACCACGCCGGTGGCCTCCAGGTCTTTGAGGTTGATCAGCACTCGCGGGGTGAGGCTGTAGAAATTGCCGGCGCGATCCGGTTCATAGGTCAGCACTCGGGCCAACCGCAGGGTTTGGTTGCCAACGTCGATGCTGTCGCCGATCTTCAGGTCCAGTGCCGTCAGCAACCGTGCTTCGACCCAGGCCTCGCCAGGGTTCGGGCGTCCGCCGGTTTCTTCCGGCGCGAACGGGGCGGGGCTGCTTTTCAGTTCGCCGCGCAATGGGTAGCGGTCATCGGCCGCCTTGACGCTGGACAGCTGGATGCCATTGTCGGTGGCCACGACACTGGAGAACTCCACGACCCGGGCGTGTTCCAGCCCCAGGTCGGTGCCGTTGCGGATCTGCTCCGGGCGGGCGGGGGAACTGCCTTCGAGCAACAGGTCGGCACCGAGGAATTCGGTGGCGCGCATCATCATCGCGCCGTTGAGGCGGGCACCGAAGTAACCGATGGCGGTACTGGCCGCCACCGCCACCAGCAGGGCGAAGAACAACACCCGCAACTCACCGGCGCGGGCATCGCGAAGCAATTGACGGACAGCGAGACTGAACAGGCGCAACAGCGGCAAGCGTGCCATCAAGGCTCCAGAGGGGCGACCATCTCGCCGGCTTCAAGTCGGATCAGGCGCCGGCAGCGATGGGCCAGGCGTTCATCATGGGTCACCAGCACCAGGGTCGTGCCGCGTTCCTTGTTCAATTCGAACAGCAGGTCGCTGATGCGCTCGCCGGTGTGGCTGTCGAGGTTGCCGGTGGGTTCGTCGGCAAACAGCACGTCGGGTTCGGCGGCAAAGGCGCGGGCAATCGCCACGCGTTGCTGTTCGCCGCCGGAGAGCTGGCGCGGCGAGTGAGTCAGGCGCTGGCCCAGGCCGACGCGCTGCAACAGTTGCGTGGCGCGTTCGCGGGCATCCTTGCGCCCGTCCAGTTCCAGCGGCAGCATGACGTTTTCCAGTGCATTGAGGCTGTCGAGCAACTGGAACGACTGGAAGACGAAACCGACGTGCTCGGCGCGGATCCGCGCACGCTGGTCTTCATCCAGAGTGCTGAGGGCCCGGCCGGCGAGCGTCACCTCGCCGCTGCTGGGCAGGTCGAGGCCGGCCAGCAGGCCCAGGAGGGTGGATTTGCCGGAACCGGACGCGCCGACGATGGCCAGGCTATCGCCTTTGTTCAGTTCCAGGCTGAGTTCGTGCAGGATGGTCAGTTCACCTTCCGCGCTGGAGACCACTTTGCTAAGGTCCGTCGCGGTGAGAATGCTTGAGCCCATGGAGAATCCGATGCGTGTGTGGTTTTTGAGTGCCGGCCTGGCCTTGATGTGCATGGCCCAGAACGCAGCGGCGGGTACAGTCCTGATCGTTGGCGATAGTATCAGCGCGGCTTTCGGCCTGGATACCCGGCAAGGGTGGGTGTCGTTGCTCGAACAACGGCTCAAGGCCGAGGGTTTTGACGATAAAGTGGTCAATGCCTCCATCAGTGGCGACACCAGCGCCGGAGGCCAGGCGCGGCTGCCGGCGCTGCTTGCAGCCCATAAGCCGGACCTGGTGATCCTGGAGCTGGGCGGCAACGATGGCTTGCGCGGTCAACCGCCAACACAATTGCAACAAAACCTTGCAGCGATGATCGACAGCGCTCGCGCCAGCGGTGCCCAGGTGCTTTTGCTGGGTATGCAACTGCCACCCAATTACGGACGGCGCTACACCGAAGCCTTTGCCCGGGTCTACAGCACCCTGGCCGAGGAGAAAAAAGTCCCCCTGGTGCCGTTTTTTCTCAAGGACGTCGGTGGCATCCCGACCATGATGCAAGGCGACGGATTGCACCCGTCCGTCGCGGCCCAGGGCAAGTTGCTGGAAAATGTATGGCCGACACTGAAACCGCTGCTTTGACGCTTTTCTACCGGCGGGCTTTCGGCTAATGTGGCGCCCCCGATTTGGAGCCCCCGATGCCGCGTCCCGCCTGGTCCCTGTTTGCCTACCAACTGATCGAGCCTGACGAGCAGCTGGATCTGTTCGCCTGCCAGGAAGTGCGGGTGCACCTGGTGACCCGGCAGTTGGAACTCGGTGGCTCGGCCGATCGGACTCTCTGCGGCAGCCTGCTGCCGGCCCAACCGCGCTGGTCGAGCGTCGATCGCAAGATTTTCCAGGATCATCGCCTGTGCTCGTTGTGCCGGGCGATCCTGGAATCCCAGAAGCGCGGCACATCGCCGATCTGGCCGGAGCTGCGGTTCGAGTTGTAATCCCTTCGCGCGTGCCATGACCCGCGGCTCCCACAGGGCGCGGGGTGAATGCCGAACAAAATGCTGTGCATCGGACGCTTGATTGCCGCTCTCCCCGAAATAACAGGTGGCAGTGTACAATCGCCGTTTTCATCACCCCTTGTTCGATCTGCGAAGGATTTCCCGGATGTTGCCGCGCTTGCCTGCCGTCGCCCGCTGCCTGTCTCTTGCCGCCCTGTGTATGGCGGGCCACGTTGCCGCCCTGGAGCTGCCTCTGCCGCCACCGGGTGAAGACATCGTTGGCCAGGTGCAGGTTATCAAGGCCAAATACGAAGACACCTTCGCCGACCTGGGCACCACCTATGACCTGGGCTACAGCGAGATGGTCGCCGCCAACCCGGGGGTCGATCCCTGGTTGCCGGGCGCAGGCACCGAGATCGTGCTGCCGACTCGTTTCATCCTGCCGCCGGGCCCGCGCGAAGGCATCGTGATCAACCTTGCCGAGTACCGTCTCTACTATTTCCCCAAGGGGCGGAACGTGGTCTACACCTTCCCGCTGGGGATCGGGCGTGAGGGCTGGGGATCGCCGATCGCCCACACCAGCATCATCGCCAAGACGCCGAACCCGACCTGGACCCCGCCGGCATCGATCAAGGCCGAACACGCCGCCGACGGCGACCCGCTGCCGAACGTCGTGCCCGCCGGCCCTGATAACCCGCTGGGCCCCTTCAAGTTCACCCTGGGCACCCCGGGCTACCTGATCCATGGTTCGAACAAGAAGTTCGGCATCGGTATGCGCACCAGCCACGGCTGCTTCCGGATGTTCAACAATAACGTGCTGGAAATGGCCGGCATGGTGCCGGTGGGCACATCGGTACGGATCATCAACGACCCCTACAAGCTGGGCTTGAGCGGTGGCAAGGTGTACTTGGAGGCTCACACTCCGCTGGACGACAAGGGCAACCCGTCGGTGGTGGACAAGCACACCTCAGTGATCAACGCGATGCTCAAGCGTGAAGACATCACCAGCAACTTGCGCATGAACTGGGACGTGGTGCGGGACGTGGTGGCGGCCGAAGATGGCATGCCGGTGGAAATCGCTGTTCCGAATACCTCGGCACCGATGGTCACGAGCGCGCCGATCGACTTGCAGCAATAAAAGACTCGACAACAACCCGCCGACGTTTCGCGATGTCGGCGGGTTTTTTATTGCTTGGGAAAACACCGGGCAGCCGCTCTCGAACCCAAAAAAAAGCCGACCCAAAAATGGGTCGGCTCGATAACAATCCCGGGGGACTATTACTTGCGGCTAGCTTTTTCCAGCATGCGCAGAGCACGCTCGTTAGCTTCGTCAGCAGTCTGTTGTGCTTTTTGAGCAGCAGCCAGAGCTTCATCAGCTTTACGGTAAGCTTCGTCTGCACGAGCCTGGGAGCGAGCTGCTGCGTCTTCGGTAGCAGTCAGACGTGCTTCGGTTTCTTTCGATGCGCTGCTGCAACCGGTAGCCAGAACTGCGGCCAGGGCCAGAGCAGAGAATTTCAGAACGTTGTTCATCGTGTTCCCCTTCAAGGACATTCTATTAGTGACTGTCTCCCCAGACTGAGGAGTTAGCCGGCGTACATACTACCCATTACTTGTAGTAAGTAAACTGACGTAGCGCAAGAAGCAAAAAAATTGTAGGCGGTGATTCTTTTTCGAGCAACTTTTCTAAGGGGTGTTTAAAAAATATACAGCCCAAAGCCCTTGGCTGGAGCACGTCGACGAAAAAAAGTTCCGTGG
This sequence comes from Pseudomonas sp. NFACC46-3, assembly GCF_900114515.1. NCBI lineage: Bacteria > Pseudomonadati > Pseudomonadota > Gammaproteobacteria > Pseudomonadales > Pseudomonadaceae > Pseudomonas > Pseudomonas sp. NFACC46-3. The sequence continues at coordinate 55,602 of NZ_FOTH01000016.1, read as the reverse complement.
CGGCGGAGAACTCTAGCAGCCCTCGCTAACGTCGTTGTTTATTGATTCACCTACACTTTTGTACATTTTTTGTGCAATGCCCCAGGCATCTTTATTGGTATTGGCGGTGACTTTAACTACGCGCGCTCGTCTCAAGACTCAACAACTGGCGATGTTCAGCTATTGCACCGTGACCGACTACAGCGCGACGATGGCGCTCAATCGATAAACCCGACAAGGTTTACCCCTTCGATGACAGGCGTGCCTTGAGCATTTGCGTCATTGGTGCCTACTATTCACGACGTGCTCGGGTTTGAGCGGATCGATTTTGGCGCTCGGTGACCAGGAAGGCACGGGGTGGCGTAGATGTTCCTTCGCCGGAAAAACATCGGTAAGGTAGGGGTCGGCATTCAGACCCGCGAGGAGTAGTGATGAGCGAGGCGGTTACCATCCACCATGACCAGGCTGGTCATCAGTTCGAGACCAACGTGGACGGTCATCGTGCTTATCTGACCTATATGGACCTGGGCAAGCAGACCCTGGATATCTATCGCACCTTCGTGCCCAACGCCTTGCGCGGCCGGGGCATCGCGGCGGCGTTGACCGAAAGTGCGCTGCAGTACGCCGAAGAAATGGGCTACACGGTGATCCCATCCTGCTCCTACGTGGAGCGCTACATGGAGCGTCACCAGCGGCACGCGGCGAAACTCTGAGAAAAAGGATTCCCAATAAAAAACGCCGTGCTGAAGAGCACGGCGTTTTTTTATGCCTTGAGGAAAGTAAAGGATCGCAGGCTTCGCCAACTCCTACATCCCCGCTCCAAACATGTGCAGGAGCTGTGTAGGAGCTGTCGAGTGAAACGAGGCTGCGATGTTTTTTAACCGCGCTGACGCTTCGGCAGAACATCCTTGAGCTTGGCATGCATGCTGCGCAGGGTGTTCTCGGTGGCGCTCCAGTCGATGCAGGCATCGGTGATGGAGACGCCGTACTGCAAGTCGGCGAGGTCTTTCGGGATGGCTTGGCAGCCCCAATTCAAGTGGCTTTCGACCATCAGGCCGATAATCGACTGGTTGCCTTCCAGGATCTGGTTGGCCACGTTCTCCATCACCAGCGGCTGCAGTGCCGGGTCCTTGTTGGAGTTGGCGTGGCTGCAGTCGACCATGATGTTCGGCTTGATCTTGGCTTTGTTCAGCGCCTGTTCACACAGCGCGACGCTGACCGAATCGTAGTTCGGCTTGCCGTTGCCGCCGCGCAGTACCACGTGACCATAGGCGTTGCCCTTGGTGGTGACGATCGACACGCCGCCTTCCTGGTTGATGCCCAGGAAACGGTGTGGGCTGGAGACCGACTGCAAGGCGTTGATCGCCACGGTAAGGCCACCGTCGGTGCCGTTCTTGAAGCCCACCGCCGACGACAGGCCGGAGGCCATTTCGCGGTGGGTCTGGGATTCTGTGGTGCGCGCGCCGATGGCCGACCAGCTGATCAGGTCCTGCAAGTATTGCGGCGAGATCGGGTCCAGGGCTTCGGTGGCCGTGGGCAGGCCCATTTCCGCCAGGTCCAGCAGCAATTGACGACCGATGTGCAGGCCGTCCTGGATCTTGAACGAGTCATCCAGGTACGGGTCGTTGATCAGGCCTTTCCAGCCGACAGTGGTCCGGGGCTTCTCGAAATACACCCGCATGACCAGGTACAAGGTGTCGGAGACTTCCGCAGCCAGCACCTTCAGGCGCTCGGCGTATTCGTGGGCGGCCTTGATGTCATGGATCGAGCAGGGCCCGATGACCACGAACAGGCGATGATCGGTGCCGTCCAGGATGTTGCGGATGACTTCCCGGCCCTTGGTCACGGTGCGCAGGGCAGCGTCGCTCAGGGGAATATCGCGCTTGAGCTGGTCAGGCGTGATGAGGGTCTCGTTGGAGGCGACGTTAAGGTCGTTGATCGGTAAATCAGCCATCGTGTTACTCGTCAGGTCACGGGTGCCGGCCGCCAGCGATCCCCGCGCGGCGGTGCACAGCGGATTTTAAGCGCGTCGGGGAGCCGAACCTTATCGCGTTACGAGGGGGCTCGACAATGGGCTGGGACGGGTTTAATGCCCTATAGGCGGGGGAAAAGGCCTTGGCGATGGCTCAGCAGCAGATTCGTGAGCAGATGTAATGATGATTGCATGCCATGCTGCTCGCGCTGATAGTGTGCAGGGACTTTTACCAGGAGAGTTGCAAAGATGCAGGCAGGCGTGAAACCGCGGATCGGGATGATCGGCACCGGGGCGATCGGTGGGTTCTACGGCGTGATGCTGGCGCGTGCCGGTTTTGACGTGCACTTTTTACTGCGCAGCGAATTTGCCGCCGTGGCCGAAGCCGGTTTGCGGATCGACAGCGCGGTCCACGGTACGCTGGCCCTCAACCCCGTCCAGGCGTATCGCTCGGCAGCCGACATGCCGCCCTGCGACTGGCTGCTGGTTGGCGCCAAGACCACCAGCAATACCGAGCTGGCCCCGGTCATTACCCACGCTGCCGCTGAGGGGGCAAAAGTCCTTTTGCTGCAGAACGGCCTGGATGTCGAAGACGATCTTCGCCCTTTGTTGCCCGATTCGTTGCACCTGTTGGGCGGCCTGTGCCTGATCTGCGTGCATCGCGTCGGCCCTGGTGTCGTCACCCACCAGGCCCTGGGCGCGGTCAACGTCGGTTATCACAGTGGGCCTTGCGCCGATCAGGCACAACGCATGGTGATCGTCGAAGAGGCGGCGACGCTGTTCCGCAGCGCCGGTATCGACGCCCAGGCCATGCCGGGCCTGCAACAGGCCCGCTGGCAGAAGCTGGTGTGGAATGTGCCGTACAACGGGCTTTCGGTCCTGTTGGGCGCCAGTACCACGCCGTTGATGGCCAACGACCATAGCCGCGAATTGATCCAGGCACTGATGGGGGAGGTGGTCCGCGGTGCGCAAGCCTGCGGGCATCATATCGCGCCGGGTTATGCCGAGTATCTGTTCACGATGACCGAGAAGATGCCCGACTACTGGCCGAGCATGTACCACGATTATTCCCACAAGCGTGTGCTGGAACTGGACGCGATCTACGGCCGGCCATTGGCGGCAGCGAAAGCGGCAGGGTGTGAGCTGCCGAAAATCGAAGCCTTGTACCAGGCGTTGGCGTTCGTGGACCGATATAACCGCTGAGCGGGCGAAAGGGGAGCGGTATGGCAAGCAACATCGACGACAAACTGGTGCTGGCGATTTCGTCGCGGGCGCTGTTCGACCTGAGGGAAAGCCACAAGGTGTACTTGTCGAGTGGTGTCGAAGCCTATCGGCAATACCAGATCGAGCATGAAGACGAAGTCCTGGCACCCGGCGACGCCTTCGCCCTGGTGCAAAAGCTGCTGAGCCTTAACGAGCACCTGGGGCGTGCCCGGGTCGAAGTCATCCTGGTTTCGCGCAACAGCGCCGACACCGGCCTTCGGGTGTTCAACTCGATCCATCATTATGGGCTGGCGATCTCGCGCGCGGCTTTCGTGGGCGGTCGCAGCCCGTACCCGTACCTCAAGGCGTTCGGTTGTGATCTCTTTTTGTCCACCCACGCTGAAGACGTGCGCAGTGCCCTGGACGCCGGGTTTGCCGCCGCGACCATCCTGTCGGGTGGTGCCAGTCGCGCGGCCAGCGAGGAACTGCGCATTGCCTTCGACGGCGATGCCGTGCTGTTTTCCGATGAGTCGGAACGCGTCTATCAGGCCGATGGGTTGGAGGCCTTCCAGGCCAGCGAGCGACAGGCCGCCCGCGAGCCGCTGCGAGGCGGGCCGTTCAAGGGGTTCCTGGCGGCGCTCAATGCACTGCAGCGTGAGTTTCCCGAGGACGCCTGCCCCATTCGTACGGCGTTGGTGACGGCCCGTTCGGCACCGGCCCACGAGCGGGTCATCCGGACCTTGCGTGAGTGGGATATTCGCCTGGACGAGTCGTTGTTCCTGGGTGGCCTGACCAAGTCGGCCTTCCTCGAAGCCTTCGCCGCCGATGTTTTTTTCGATGACCAGACCGGCCATTGCGAACTGGCCCGGGAGGTGGTCGCCACCGGTCACGTGCCCCACGGTATCAGTAACGAAGTGAAGCCCTGACTGCCCTTGGTCCGGGACGTCAAGCCGCACGTCGCAGTCCCCTGGGCGCTGCTAAGCTGAATCAATCTCCGCCATTTTGGCACGCGAGGAGGTCACATGATTCGTTCGATGCTGTACGCCACAGACCTGGGCCTGTACGCCCCTTATGTGATGCAGCATGCCTTGGCGTTAGCACGGACGTTTGAAGCCGAGTTGTATGTGGTGCATGCGGTAGAACCGATGGGGCTGTTCGCCGAGTCGGTGTTGCAAAGCTATCTCGACGAGCAGGCGCTGAACGAATTTCACCGCCAAGGTCTGAATACGGTGATGGCCAATATCGAACAGCGGGTGCTCGACAGTTTCCGCGAGGAGTTGGGGGAAGGGCAGCAGGACTTGAAACTGATCAAGTCGGTCAGGGTGTACCAGGGCGATCCTTCCCAAGTCATCCTGGAGCAGGCTGCGAAACTCTCCGTCGACTTGCTGATCGTAGGCAGTCATTGCCAAGGGGCAAGCGGTGAAACCCCCTTGGGCAGAACCGCTGCACGGGTATTGCAGTTATCCCGGGTGCCGGTCTATCTGGTACCGCTGGTACAGCGCCGACGCCAGGGAGAGGCCTGAGGCGAAACGATGGCTTTTTATAAAAAGTTCTAGATTTATTGTCGAAACCTTTCATATAGTTATATACCGTCGCTGATGCCCGTGGCGTCCAACTGCTTTGAGGGATACATATGAAGCTTCAACAACTGCGCTACATCTGGGAAGTGGCGCACCACGACCTCAACGTTTCCGCTACTGCCCAAAGCCTCTACACATCGCAACCCGGCATCAGCAAGCAGATCCGCCTGTTGGAAGATGAACTGGGCGTCGAAGTCTTCGCCCGCAGTGGCAAACACCTGACCCGCGTGACGCCGGCCGGTGAGCGCATCATCACCACCGCTGGCGAGATCCTGCGCAAGGTCGAAAGCATCAAGCAGATCGCCCAGGAATTCTCCAACGAGAAAAAAGGCACCTTGTCGATCGCCACCACCCACACCCAGGCTCGTTATGCGCTGCCGCCGGTGATCAGCAACTTCATCAAGCAATACCCGGACGTGGCGCTGCACATGCACCAGGGGTCGCCGATGCAGATCGCCGAAATGGCCGCCGACGGTACCGTGGACTTCGCCATTGCCACCGAGGCCCTGGAACTGTTCGGGGACCTGGTGATGATGCCGTGCTATCGCTGGAACCGCTGTGTGGTCGTGCCCCAGGGCCATCCGTTGACCAAGCTGCCGAAGCTGACCCTCGAAGCCCTGGCCGAATACCCGATCGTGACCTACGTATTCGGTTTCACGGGTCGTTCCAAACTTGACGAAGCCTTCAGCCATCGTGGCCTGACGCCCAAGGTGGTGTTCACCGCCGCCGACGCCGACGTGATCAAGACCTACGTTCGCCTGGGCCTGGGTGTGGGCATCGTCGCGAAGATGGCCGTCGATACCAAGCTCGACAGCGACCTGGTGGTACTGGATGCCAGTGAGTTGTTCGAATCCAGCGTGACCAAGATCGGTTTCCGTCGTGGCACTTTCCTGCGGGGTTTCATGTGCGATTTCATCGAGAAATTTGCACCGCACCTGACTCGGGAAGTGATGGCCAAGGCCATCCAATGCCACAACAAGCAAGAACTTGAAGAGTTGTTCGACGGCGTCGAGCTACCGGTGCACTAAGACCCTTCTAGATCGCCTCGGTGACAGCGAACTGTTGCCGGGCGCCCGCTACCACGATCTCTACTTCATCCCCTTCGAACTTGCCCAAAAGGCCGCGGCCCAGCGGTGAGCGAGGGGTGATGACGGTGATCGGCTGGCCCACCAGCGAGACCTTCAAGCCCGCCGCATCCGGCCCCAGGAACAGCCATTGCTGGCGACCGTCCTCATCCTCTAAACCAATCAACGTGCCCACCTGAATGCCGCGCTGTTCGTCGTATGGCCTTAGTGTCAGGTTCTGGCAGAGGGCGAGGGCCTGGCGTATTTCTTCCACGCGCCTGGCTTGCCCGGCAGCGAGGTAAGAAGCTTCAAGGCCCAGGGTGTCGTACTTGTTCTCGGCGATGTTTTCTTCGTGGGTCGCGGTTTCGTAGGCGGTCTGCGCGGCGCGTTCGGCGATGTCGAGATCAATTTTGAGCTTGTCGAGAATCAACTGGTGGACGGTCTGTTTGTTCATGGTCATTCGCAGAATTGCAGGACGTTGGCGCGGCTTTTCTCACTGGGCGCATTCTGGTCCTGTTGCAGCCAGAACTGGCACTTGGGGTTGGACAGGTTGCGCGGATTGTTGCGGGCCTGATCGAGCGCCTGGCGCTGCTCGTTCCTCTGCAGGTTCTGCTGGTACTGCTCGAACATCGGCGTGGGCGGCTCTGGAGGTGGTTGCACCACCGGTGGTTGCGCCAGTTGATGGACGGCGGCGGCCACGGGTGCCAGTTGTTCGTTGAACAGGAATCTGGACAGCAGCCAGCCCGTCAACACGATGGCGAGGAACCCCAGCCACAGGCCCAGGGCGATGCTGAAGGTCAATTGCAAAGCCGTGAGGCGCGAGGGTGTCGGGTGATCGGGCATGGCTGCTTCCTGGCAGGGGCATGGGCAGGCGATATTGTCGCATGAAGATTAATCGCCGTCGGCTCTTCTGCGTGATCGGTTTATTCGGGACAATCAGGCCTTTGCCACAGGGAGTCGGGAATGACTGTGCGTTGGGATATTTTTTGCACCGTCGTCGATAACTTTGGCGACATTGGTGTCACATGGCGTCTGGCTCGGCAGTTGGTGGCCGAGCATCGATGCGCGGTGCGGCTATGGGTCGACGACCTGCGTGCCTTCGAACGAATTTGCCCGGAAATCGACATCACCCTGTCCGAGCAATGGCAGCAGGGTGTGCAAGTGCGTCACTGGCCCGAGGAGTGGGCGCCCACCGAAGCCGCCGACGTGGTGATCGCCGCGTTTGCCTGCCAACTGCCGAGCGCCTATATGGATGCGATGGCTGCGCGCCAGACGACGCCCCTGTGGATGAACCTCGATTATTTGAGCGCCGAGGACTGGGTGATCGGTTGCCATGGCTTACCGTCAGTCAAATACAAGCACGTGCAGAAATATTTCTTTTTCCCCGGCTTTCGGGAGGGAACGGGTGGCTTGCTGCGCGAGGCCGGCCTGCTGGAGCGCCGCCGGCAATTTCAGCAGGATGCCGAAGCGCAACGCAGTTTCCTGCAAGGATTGGGCGTGGAGCGGGCGCCGCAAGCCTGTCTGATCTCGCTGTTTGCCTACGAGAACGCCGGGCTGGCGAGCTGGTTTGACGCGATGGCAGCCGATACCCAGGCATTTCATGTGCTGGTTCCCGAAGGGCGAGTGTTGGGCGACGTCGAGTGTTGGCTCGGTGTCGAAGGCCTGAAGGTCGGTGCGCTGCATCGACGCGGTGCACTGACGGTGCAGGTGCTGCCGTTCGTTCGCCAGGATCAGTACGACCAGTTGCTGTGGTGCTGTGATTTCAACGCCGTGCGTGGCGAAGACTCCTTCGTGCGCGCGCAATGGGCTGGTCGGCCGCTGCTCTGGCATATCTACCAGCAGGAAGAAGACGTCCACCTGGAAAAGCTCGAGGCATTTCTCAGGCTCTACAATCAGGGGCTTTCACCAGATGCGCAAAAAGCGATCAGCGGTCTTTGGCGGGCCTGGAATGCCGGCCAGGACATGACCGAATATTGGAAAGCCACCCGTGAACAGCAGCAGGAACTGGCCGGACATGCCCAGGCGTGGTGTCTGGAACAGGCCTCGCGAGCCGATCTTGCCGCAGCGCTGGTGAAGTTTTATGTAAATTGGATATGATACGCGGCCTAGATTTTTGTAAATCCCATCCAAATTCGGATATTCGCAATGAAAACTGGTAAAGAACTGAAACCCGGGACCGTGATCCGTCTCGAAAACGATCCTTGGCTGGTTCAGAAAGCTGAGTTCACCAAGTCGGGTCGTAACAGCGCGATCATGAAGACCAAGCTGAAGAACCTGCTGACCGGTTACAAGACCGAGATCGTCTACAGCGCCGACGACAAACTGGACGACGTGATCCTCGACCGCAAAGAAGCGACCCTGTCCTTCATCAGCGGCGACACCTACACGTTCATGGACACCACTGACTACACCATGTACGAGCTGAACGCCGAAGACATCGAAAGCGTTCTGCCGTTCATCGAAGAAGGCATGACCGACGTCTGCGAAGCCGTATTCTTCGAAGAACGCCTGGTTTCCGTAGAACTGCCGACCACTATCGTGCGTCAGGTTGACTACACCGAAGGCTCCGCTCGCGGTGACACTTCCGGCAAGGTGATGAAGCCTGCCAAACTGAAGAACGGTACCGAGCTGTCGGTTGCTGACTTCATCGAAATCGGCGACATGATCGAGATCGATACCCGCGAAGGCGGTTCCTACAAAGGCCGCGCTAAATAAGCGAAGCCTTGTGTATAAAAAAGCCCGACCATTGAGTCGGGCTTTTTTATTTCAACTGCCACAGCAGAACCCTGTGGCGAGGGAGCTTGCTCCCGCTGGGCTGTACAGCAGCCCCAAACCCAGACAACGCAATTATCCAGTCATACCGCATTTGCCCAGTTTACGACTGCTGCGCAGCCGAGCGGGAGCAAGCTCCCTCGCCACCAAGGCTCCGGGGCCCAGTTATTTCAAGTGCTGCTTGAGCTCTTCGGACACCTGCAACATCGCCGAACGCACCGCTGGGACCTGGCTGACCACGTTGAGCAAGCCATAGTCGTGGATCATGCCGTTGTAGCGCACGGCGGTGACGGGTACACCGGCCGCGTCCAGCTTGCGGGCATAGGCTTCGCCTTCATCGCGCAAGACATCAGCCTCGGCGGTCTGCACCAGCGCTGGCGGCAGGCCCTTGAGTTGTGCGGTGCTGGCCCGCAGCGGCGAGGCATAGATCTCGCCGCGTTGCCCGGCATCGGTGGTGTAGTTGTCCCAGAACCATTTCATCATGTTTTTACTGAGGAAGTGCCCTTCGGCGAACTGGTTGTAGGACGCCGTCTCGAAGCTGGCATCAGTCACCGGCCATAGCAACGCCTGGAAACGGATCGCCGGCGTGCCTTTGTCCTTCGCCATCAGGGCCACGACCGCCGCCATGTTGCCGCCGACGCTGTTGCCCACCACGGCCAGGCGCTTGCCGTCGACGTTGATCTGCTTGCCGTGTTCGGCCACCCATTTCGTGGCGGCGTAGGCCTGGTTGAGCGCCACCGGGTAATGCGCCTCGGGTGAGGGCGTGTAGTTGACGAACACCGCGACAGCGCCCGAGCCCGCCACCAGATCTCGAACCAGGCGTTCGTGGGTCGGGAAGTCACCCAATACCCAGCCACCTCCGTGGAAGAACATGAACACGGGCAACTCACCCTTGACCCCGGCTGGGCGAACGATGGTCAGGCTGATCGGCTGGCCATCGACCTGGATGGTTTTCTCGCTGACGTCGGCCTTGGGCAAAGTCAGTTTCACCCCCGCCTGGGCGCCCACCAATACGGCGCGGGCGTCCTTGGGCGACAGTTGCTCCAGGGGCTTGCCAGTGCCGGCATTCAGCACGTCGAGAAACGCCTGGGTGTTGTGTTCGACGATGCCGTCGGCGAAGGCACTGCTGACGCTGAGGGCGAGAAGGGTGCCGGCAAAGGCTTTGCTGAGCGTGTTCATGTGCATCTCCTTAGGTTCGGGTCCAGGGTTGGTGGTCAGACGGTCACGTGCAGGCGCACATCAACGTTGCCGCGGGTGGCGTTGGAGTACGGGCAGACTTGGTGAGCCGCATCCACCAGGCTTTGCGCGTCGGCCTGGTCCAGCCCTGGCAGGCTGATGTGCAGGTCGATATCGAGGCCGAAACCGCCGGGGATCTGGCCGATACCGACATGGGCGGTAATCGAGGCGTCGTCCGGGATCTTGCGTTTGCTCTGGCTAGCCACGAATTTCAGTGCGCCGATGAAGCAGGCCGAGTAGCCGGCGGCGAACAGTTGCTCAGGGTTGGTCGCCGCACCGCCTGCACCACCGAGTTCCTTGGGCGTGGCGAGTTTGACGTCGAGGATGTTGTCACTGGAGATCGCACGACCATCACGGCCGCCGGTGGAGGTTGCGATTGCGGTGTAGAGAGTTTGCATGATGAGAGCCTCGTTTCTAGGGTGGAGTTATCGTGCTAAATGTTTGCGCGCTAATTAGGTGTGAGACAAATGTATAGCGCTAATATTTTGTGCGCAAGATATTTTTTTGAGGCGAGTTGAGTTGGCGCCACTAAAAGGGCATGTAACCCTTGAGCTAGAGCGTCTCAGCGCAGCAAAAAAAATTTAGATGGGCGAGTTAGAGATCAAGGAGCTGCAGGATCCCCGCCATCGCGAGCAAGCTCGCTCCCACATTAGATTTGCGTCGAAGGCAGATTTATAGCCACTGAGCATCAAGTGTGGGAGCGAGCTTGCTCGCGATAGCGGTGGGTCAGTTGGAGGTCAGTCAGAGGCTGTCTTGCAAATGCCCGCGCAGTGCCTGCAGGTCAAGTTGCAGCTTCTTCAACTGCTCCAGGGTCAGGCCGCTGGCGGCGAGGATGCATTGGGGGATGTCGAGGGCTTTTTCGCGCAGGGCGCGGCCCTGTTCGGTGAGTTCGACAATCACCACACGTTCGTCTTCACGGCTGCGGGTGCGGCTCAGCAGGCCCTCGACCTCCAGGCGCTTGAGCAGTGGCGTCAGCGAGCCGGGGTCTGTCAGTAGGCGCGTGCTGATTTCACCGACGGTCAATCCGTCCTTTTCCCACAACACCATCATCGCCAGGTATTGCGGATACGTCAGGCCCAGGGCCTGTAGCAGCGGCTTGTAGACTTTGGTCATCAGCAGCGACGTGGAGTGCAGGGCGAAACAGACCTGGTTGTCGAGTAGTAGGGCTTCGCAGGCTTCGGGGGTGTCGCGCAGGGTGTTCATGGCAGAACCTTCAATCAATGATCGATACGAATCTAGCGGGCGAATCTTTAATGCACCAGATAATTCTGATATTTCGGATGGATGTTACGTTTCCCCGCTGGCGCCGACTGCGTAGGATAAGCGCCCTGAGGAAAAGGGGAGTCTTCTGTGTTCGAATTTGCACTGTTCTTGGTCTTTGGTGCCGTGTTGGGCACCTTGGGGGGATTGTTCGGGATCGGTGGTGGCCTGATTGCCATTCCGGTGCTGGGCGTCTGGTTCGGCCTCGACCAGCAAATGGCCCAAGGGACAGCGCTGGTCATGGTGGTGCCCAATGTGATGCTTGCGTTGTGGCGCTATCACCAGCGCAATCGCATCGAATTGCGCCATGTCCTGCCGTTGGCTTCCATGGGGTTCTGCTTTGCCTGGCTGGGTTCGATCTGGGCCGTGGGGATCGACGCGAATAGCATGCGGATCGGCTTCGTCGCGTTCCTGATCGCGCTGACACTCTACAACATGGCCCGCATGTTCGCCGCCAACGCACCGGCTTCGGCGCAGATGCGTTATGGCTGGCCATGGCTCGCCGTGCTTGGGGCGGCGTCCGGTACCATGGGCGGCCTTTTCGGTGTTGGCGGGGCCGTGGTCGCGACGCCGATCCTGACCAGCATTTTTGGCACCAGCCAGGTGGTCGCCCAAGGGTTATCCCTGGCACTGGCCTTGCCCAGCACCGGCGTGACCCTCGCCACTTATGCGTTTCACCATGAGGTGGACTGGAGCATCGGCCTGCCGCTGGCCGTCGGTGGCCTGCTGAGCATCAGTTGGGGGGTGAAAGTCGCCCACGCCTTGCCGGAGCGGCTGTTGCGCGGGCTGTTTTGCGGTTTCCTGGTGCTGTGCGCGGTGCTGCTCGCCTTTAAAGTTTGAAGCCTTCGACGATGTGCTCGGCCAGGCACTCGGTGATCGGCGATGGGTTATGCAGGTTGCGGATCAGCATGATGCTGGCCTCGGGCAGTTCCGGCAGGTCTTCAGCTTCGCCCAGTACGCGCATGTCCGGGGTCAGCAGGCTTTCCAGTTGCGCCGTGATTGCCAGGCCGGCGCCCACCACCGCCATGAGCGCCGACAGGCTCGAGCTGTTGTATGCCACGCGATAATCGCGACCCATGGCATCCAGCGCATTGCAGGCCCATTGCCGGCAGAAACAGTCACTGTTGAACATCGCCAGCGGCAGCGGTGTTTGTTCATGGACATTGAAGCAAGCGGCTTCGGCCCAGACAAAGCGTTCCTTGCGCAGCAACTGGCCGATTTCGTCCCCCGGTTTGCGGGTGACGATGGACAGGTCCAGGTCCTGGCGCAGCAGCAACTGCTTGGACGATTCGCAGTGCACTTCAATTTCGATCAGCGGGTAGAACTGGGCGAAGCGTTGCAGGATGCCTGGCAGAAAGCGCATCACGTAATCGTCCGGCGTGCCGATGCGCACCGTGCCGACCATGTGCGGTTCACGCAGGGTATTGAACACTTCGCTGTGCAGCTTGAGGATCCGCCGCGCGTAACCCAACAGCACCTGGCCTTCAGCGGTGAGCTTGACCTGGCGTCCGTCACGCTCGAACAACCGTCGTTGCAACACGTCTTCTTCCAACCGCTTCATCTGCATGCTGACGGCAGACTGGGTGCGATTGACCAATTCCCCGGCCCGGGTGAAACCGCCTTGGTCGGCGATGGCGACAAAGGTACGCAGCACTTCCGTATCGATGCTCGGGTAACTCGACAATTGATCAATCTCCGAGATGTATTGCATAAGAAACATTCGTTGGATTGATCTTATCGTTAGCGCGAGACTTGATCCATCCCCAACGGAGGACATCACGATGAAAGGTCAAAAAGGTTATCTACTGATAGACAAACTCTCCCACGGCTTTTCCGTCAGCGCCCTGCTGCACAAGTTTAGCCGCTGGTACGAATTGCACCACGAGCGCGAACTGCTGGCCGGAATGAGCGACGAGGCGCTCAAGGACATTGGCGTGAGTCGTGCCGATGTGGAGCGGGAAGTGGTTCGGCCATTCTGGGACGACCCAATGCACAAATGAGCCATCCTTTCCTACACAAACCCCTTATTGGTGAGGTAGGTTGCGAGCAGACAAGGAGATCTCCATGCCCGCGACTCTGTCCTTTACCCTCAAACAGGCCCGGCGTCTGGCGTTGGCCGCCCAAGGATTCGATGGGCGCTCACCGCCAGCTTCGGTGCAACCCTCACGCCTCAACCGTCTGATCGAACGCCTCGGCGTCCTGCAGATCGACTCAGTCAATGCGTTGGTGCGCTCGCATTACCTCCCGCTGTTCTCCCGTCTCGGCCACTACAATCGCGATTTGCTTGATCAAGCAGCCTGGAGCCAGGGCCGACGTCGTACGCTGTTCGAGTACTGGGGGCATGAAGCCTCGCTGCTGCCGATGTCGATGTATCCGCTGATGCGCTGGCGCATGAATCGGGCGTCGGGTGGCGAAGGGATTTATCAGCAGTTGGCGCGTTTCGGCCAAGAACGCCAGGATGTCATCCGCCGCGTTCTGGCGGCGGTCCAGGAGCAGGGCGCCCTGGGTGCTGGCAGCTTGTCTACGCGTCAGGAAAAGGCCGGGCCTTGGTGGGACTGGAGTGCGGAGAAACATGCGCTGGAGTGGCTGTTCGCCGCAGGCGAAGTCACGGTGGCGGGGCGGCGCGGGTTCGAACGGCTCTACGACTTGCCCGAACGCGTACTGCCGGCCTCGATCCTGCAGCAACCGTTGCCGGACGAGGCCCAGGCCCAGCGCGCCTTGCTGCTGCATGCAGCTGACGCCTTGGGCATTGCGACAGAGAAAGACCTGCGCGACTACTTTCGCCTCGCTCCGGCCGACAGCCGCGGGCGCCTGGCTGAGTTGGAGGAGGCCGGAGAGCTGCTGCGCTGCCAGGTGCAGGGCTGGAAACAACCGACCTGGTGTCGACCCGCGGCGAAAATTCCTCGCAAAGTCGCCGCCAGTGCCTTGTTGTCGCCGTTCGACTCGCTGGTCTGGGAGCGCGACCGCACCGAGCGGTTGTTCGACTTTCGCTACCGGTTGGAGATCTACACGCCTGTCCACAAGCGGGTGTATGGCTATTACGTGTTGCCGTTCCTGCACAATGAACGCATCGCCGCTCGGGTGGACCTGCGGGCGGAGCGGGCCCTGGGCCGGTTGGCGGTGCATGCGGTGCATGAGGAAGAGCCGGGGTTGGACGAGGAGGGGGTGCAAGCCTTGGCGGTGAACCTGCGGTGCATGGCCGATTGGTTGGGGTTGGAAAGGGTCCAGCTCAATTGTCAGCGGGTGGGTGGGGTTCGGTTGGCGGTGGCATTGGCCCAGTTAAGTGGTGACTGACCCGACGCTATCGCGAGCTTGCTCGCGATAGCAGTCCAACCGGCGAAGAAGAACCTACCGCCGAACCTGCTTCAATGTCTCGGCAATCAGGAAAGCCAGCTCCAGCGACTGATCGGCATTCATCCGCGGGTCGCAGTGGGTGTGGTAGCGGTCCGATAGCCCATCCTCGGTAATCGGGCGCGCGCCGCCGATGCATTCAGTGACGTTTTGCCCGGTCATCTCGATGTGAATTCCGCCGGCATAGGTGCCTTCGGCTTCGTGGACCTGGAAGAACTGCTTCACTTCGCCGAGGATCTGCGCAAAGTCCCGGGTCTTGTAGCCGCTGCTGGCCTTGATGGTGTTGCCATGCATCGGGTCGGAGCTCCACAACACTTGCTTGCCTTCACGCTGCACGGCGCGCAATAGCGGCGGCAAGTGTTCGCCGACCTTGTTGGCGCCCATCCGGGCGATCAGGTTCAGTCGGCCGGGGTCGTTCTGCGGGTTGAGCACGTCGATCAGGCGGATCAGGTCGTCAGGGTCCATGCTCGGGCCGACCTTGACCCCGATCGGGTTGTTCACCCCGCGCAGGAATTCGACATGGGCGCCGTCCAACTGACGGGTACGGTCGCCGATCCACAGCATGTGGGCCGAGCAGTCGTAATAGTCGTTGGTCAGGCTGTCACGGCGCACGAAGGCTTCTTCGTAATTGAGCAGCAACGCTTCGTGGGCAGTGAAAAAGCTGGTTTCACGCAGTTGCGGCGAGCTGTCCATGCCGCAGGCGCGCATGAATGCCAGGGTTTCGTCGATGCGGTCGGCCAGGTGGCTGTATTTTTCCGCCAGGGCCGAGTTGGCGATGAAGTCCAGGTTCCACTTGTGCACCTGGTGCAGGTCGGCGAACCCGCCCTGGGCGAAGGCGCGCAGCAGGTTCAAGGTGGCGGTGGACTGGTGGTAGGACTGCAGCAACCGCTCCGGGTCCGGTACGCGGCTTTTCTCGTCGAAACCGATGCCGTTGACGATGTCGCCCCGGTAGGCCGGCAAGGTCACGCCGTCGATGGTTTCATCATTGGCCGAGCGCGGCTTGGCGAACTGCCCGGCCATGCGCCCAACCTTGACCACCGGGCAGCCGGCGGCAAAGGTCATGACGATCGCCATCTGCAAAAGGACCTTGAAGGTGTCGCGGATCTTGGCCGCCGAGAACTCGGCAAAGCTTTCGGCGCAGTCGCCGCCTTGCAGCAGGAACGCCCGGCCTTGGGTCACCTCGGCGAACTGACGGCGCAACTCCCGGGCTTCACCGGCAAACACCAGTGGCGGATAGCTGGCCAGGGTCTGCTCCACCTGCAACAGGTGCGCGGCGTCGGGGTAGCGGGGTTGTTGCTGGATCGGCAAGGCGCGCCAGCTGTCAGGGCTCCAGGGTTGGCTCATCGTGATCTCTAGGTGATTTACGCTCGGACGGCCATGTTATCAGCAAATTAGTGCGTGACCTGCTCCGGTTGCTTCGCGGACAATCGCGCCTTTGTCCCGTATCCGCAGGCTCAAGCCGGCACGGTCACCATCAGGAGATGAAATGACAGAGGAGCGCGTCGAGCATTTGCTCGCCGAGGTGCACGACGAGTTCGGCATGATTCGCGTATTCGAAGTGGCCGATTATCGGTTTCTCGAGTTTGGCGATGCCATCGAGCAGAGTTGCGTGTTCACAGCCGATCCGAGCTGGCTCGAATATGACTATACCCGCGCCATGCTCATTGGCGCGTTGTGTCACGAGCAGCCGGAAAGTGCACTTTTTCTGGGTCTGGGCGCTGGTACGTTGACCCAAGCCTGCCTCAAGTTCCTGCCGTTGGAAGATGTCGAGGCCATCGAATTGCGCCCCGACGTGCCGCGCCTGGCCATCGAATACCTGGGGCTGGATGACGATCCGCGACTGTACATCCGTGTTGGAGATGCACTGGAACTGCTTGAAAGCGCTGAGCCTGCGGACCTGATTTTCGTCGACCTCTATACCGATGTCGGTCCTGGCGTCGGGCACCTGGCCTGGGGCTTCCTGGAAAACTGCCAGAAACGTCTCAACCCGGGCGGCTGGCTGGTGATCAACCAATGGGCCACCGACGACGGCAAGCCATTGGGCGCGGCGCTGTTGCGCGGTTTGTACCACCGGCATTATTGGGAGCTGCCGGTGAAGGAGGGCAATGTGATCCTGATCGTGCCGGCGGACCTGGATCAGGAGCTGGACATGCAAGGACTGGTGGCCAGGGCCGAAGGGCTGGCGCCGAGGCTGGGTTATTCGTTGCAGTCGTTGATCAAGGCGATCCGGCCGGCGACCTGATCAAAGGCCCCCAAAACCTTTTGACAAGTGAGTTCCCCTGTGGCGAGGGAGCTTGCTCCCGCTGGGCTGCGCAGCAGCCCCCTCTCAAGCTCACTCAATCAACCTGATCCACCGCGTCGCCGGGCTCCAGGGCCGCTGCGCGCCCCAGCGGGAGCAAGCTCCCTCGCCACGGGGAATTCGGCACGGCGTGGGTTAAGGGAATGCCTCGAGTCAGTGTCAGTCTCAAGAGCAAATCGGTTGATCGACCGGAATGCTTTTGTGGCGAGGGAGCTTGCTCCCGCTGGGCTGCGCAGCAGCCCCTCTCAAGCTCACTCAATCAACCTGATCCACCGCGTCGCCGGGCTCTAGGGCCGCTGCGCGCCCCAGCGGGAGCAAGCTCCCTCGCCACGGGGAATTCGGCACGGCGTGGGTTAAGGGAATGCCTCGAGTCAGTGTCAGTCTCAAGAGCAAATCGGTTGATCGACCGGGATGCTTTTGTGGCGAGGGAGCTTGCTCCCGCTGGGTCGCGAAGCGGCCCCCTTCGATTTCAGATATCAACCCAGGCGTCTGCTTCGCAGCCGAGCGGGAGCAAGCTCCCTCGCCACCAAGGGCAAAGTTGTCTGGGGTGAACCGTTTTAGCCGGCTGTCCCAAGGCCCAGGCCAACGAGCCCCATAACGGTATCTGGCAATAAAAAAAGCTCCCTTTTCGGGCGAATTCCGGTATAGTGCGCGCCGGCCTTTAGCCGGGCCGCGTCAAGGTAGCGCAATTCCCCGAAGTCAGCTTCGGTTGCATGTCCGCACAACGGATGCTTCCACGACGTTCTTTTTCATTCATTCGTTTTCGCAAATCCCCGCCGACAAAGCAGCCAGGGCGACTCTTGAGTCTCAACACGGCATGCGCAGCTTTGGAGCATGGGTCTTTGCGGATGCACTTAGAGGCAGACCCATGACCCAGGAAACCGGCGGCTTCGCCGCTTTTAATCTCAACCCGAACATTCTTGCTGCCGTCACTGCGACCGGCTACGAAGAACCTTCGGCGATTCAGCAGCAATCGATCCCGATCATCATGGCCGGCCACGACATGATTGGCCAGGCGCAAACCGGTACGGGTAAAACCGCTGCGTTCGCCCTGCCGATCCTGCATCGCATCGATCCTGCCAAGCGCGAACCGCAAGCCCTGATCCTGGCGCCAACTCGTGAGTTGGCGCTGCAAGTAGCAACCGCTTTCGAAACCTATTCCAAGCAGATGCCTGGCGTTACTGTTGTGGCCGTTTATGGCGGTGCCCCGATGGGCCCACAACTGAAAGCCATCCGTAATGGCGCGCAGATCGTTGTCGCTACTCCGGGTCGTCTGTGCGATCACCTGCGTCGTGACGAAAAAGTCCTGGCCACCGTGAACCACCTGGTTCTCGACGAAGCCGACGAAATGCTCAAGCTGGGTTTCATGGATGACCTGGAAGTCATCTTCAAGGCCCTGCCAGCGACCCGCCAGACTGTATTGTTCTCGGCTACCTTGCCGCAATCGATCCGTGCCATTGCCGAGCGCCACCTGCGCGATCCGCAACACGTAAAGATCCAGACCAAGACCCAGACCGTCACCGCGATCGAACAGGCTCACCTGCTGGTTCACGCCGACCAGAAGACTTCCGCCGTTCTCAGCTTGTTGGAAGTGGAAGACTTCGACGCCCTGATCATGTTCGTGCGTACCAAGCAAGCGACCCTGGACCTGGCCAGCGCCCTGGAAGCCAAAGGCTACAAAGCCGCAGCGCTGAACGGTGACATTGCCCAGAACCAGCGTGAGCGCGTGATCGACTCCCTCAAGGATGGCCGCCTGGACATCGTTGTGGCGACCGACGTTGCTGCCCGTGGCCTGGACGTTCCGCGCATCACCCACGTATTCAACGTGGACATGCCGTACGATCCGGAATCCTACGTTCACCGTATCGGCCGTACTGGCCGTGCTGGTCGCGAAGGCCGTGCGCTGCTGCTGGTTACCCCGCGTGAGCGTCGCATGCTGCAAGTGATCGAGCGTGTAACTGGCCAGAAGGTAGCTGAAGTTCGCCTGCCGGACGCCCAGGCCGTTCTCGATGCCCGCATCAAGAAACTGACCAACAGCCTGTCGCCACTGGTGGCTGACGCCGAATCGACCCACGGTGATCTGCTCGATCGCCTGACCGCCGACATCGGTTGCACCCCGCGCGCTCTGGCCGCTGCACTGCTGCGCAAGGCCACCAATGGCCAAGCGCTGAACCTGGCTGCAATCGAGAAGGAGCGTCCCCTGGTGCCGAACAACGCACCGCGTGGCGACCGTCCTGAGCGTACCGGTGATCGTCCGGACCGTGGTGATCGCGAGCGTCGTGCTCCGATCCCGCTGGCCGAAGGTCGTGCCCGCTGCCGTACCGCGTTGGGTGCCCGTGACGGCATCGCCGCCAAGAACCTGCTGGGTGCCATCCTCAACGAAGGCGGCCTGGCCCGCGAAGCGATCGGTCGCATCCAGGTGCGTGACAGCTTCAGCCTGGTGGAACTGCCGGAAGATGGTCTGGAGAAGTTGCTGACCAAGCTCAAAGACACTCGTGTGGCTGGCAAGCAGCTCAAGCTGCGTCGCTATCGCGAAGATTGATCGGCTCTTGGGTTGATTGATCGAACATAAAAAATCCCCGACTGGTTCGGGGATTTTTTATGCCTGTCGTTTGGTGTGCCTTCAGGGGGCGTGGGTGGAGGCCAATCAGTCAATCGAACCGATAGATGTCCATCCCCAGCGTCCCCATCGTGAACCCCGCATGGACAACGCTGAACTTGCCCCCCGCACCCCGGGCAAAATACAGCGGCAGCAAGTGCTCATCGCTGGGATGGCTGCGCACGGCGTTCGGCGCCTGGCGACGGTAATCATGCAGCGCGGCCTCGTCGTCGGCCGCCAGCTTCTCAACCATCCAGTCGCGAAAGGCCTTGGCCCAGGGCTCAATGCTGTCGGGGCCGGCGTTCCAGTCCAGGTCGCGCAGGTTGTGGGTGATGCTGCCGGAACCGATCAGCAAGATGCTTTGCTGACGCAGGCTCGCCAGGGCCTGGCCGACCTGTGTCTGCAACATCGGTCCCTGGCGGCTGGGCAGGGAAACCTGCACCACCGGGATGTCGGCTTCTGGGTACATCAAAGACAATGGCACCCAGACGCCATGGTCGGACGGCCGTTGAGGGTCGAGGCGTGCCGGAAGGTTCGCGGTGTTGAGCACGGCTGCGATTTGTGTCGCCAGTTGAGGATCGCCAGGCGCGGGGTACTGCACCTCATACAAGGCTGGTGGAAAGCCGCCGAAGTCGTGCCAGGTGCGCGGCTGCGGATTGGCGCTGACCAGCAATTCGTTGCTTTCCCAGTGGGCGGACACGATGACGATGGCCTTGGGCTTGGGCAATTGAGCGGCCAGGCGAGCCAATGCCGGACCGCTGTCGCCGGGCTCCAGGGCGAGCATCGGTGAGCCATGGGAGATAAACAGGCTGGGCAGCATGAAGGGGCTCCTGAGCGTTAAGATGTGATCATCTTCCGTCAGGTCAATGATCTAAATCTAATATAAGTTTTAGCCCGTTTTTATCGAATTTCTTGGAGTTAATCATGGAGCCCGAGTTTTGGCATAAGCGCTGGTCATCGAACCAGATTGGTTTTCACTTACCGGAGGTGAACCCGTACCTGCAACGGTTTTGGCCGCAACTGGGCCTGGCCCAGGGCAGTCGGGTGCTGGTGCCATTGTGTGGCAAAAGCCTGGATCTGCTGTGGCTTGCCCATCAGGGGTACTCGGTGCTGGGCGTGGAGTTATCGGAAAAAGCCGCCAATGATTTTTTTCTTGAACATCGGCTTGAGCCGAGCGTGAGTGAAGAGGGTGTGTTCAAGGTCTTCCGTGCCGGGGGCATCGAAATCCGCTGTGGTGATTTCTTTGCCTTGAGTGCTGCAGATGTGGCCGATTGCACGGCGTTGTACGACCGCGCTGCGTTGATTGCCTTGCCAGTGGCGATGCGAGAGCGGTATGCGGCCCATCTGCAGAAGATCTTGCCCAATGGCGTCGGATTGTTGATTACCCTGGATTACAACCAGGATGAAATGCCTGGCCCGCCTTTCTCCGTGGGCAATGATGAGGTGCTGAGGTTGCTGGGTAATGCCTGGCGACTGGAGGTCTTGCAGGAGCAGGATGTGCTGGGGGAGAGCTGGAAGTTCTTGCAGGCTGGGGTGAAGCGGCTGGATGAGCGGGTGTATCGGATTTCCAATCGTTGACGGATGAAGCTGTGGTGAGGGAACCCCCTGCTTTTGTGGCGAGGGAGCTTGCTCCCGCTGGGCTGCGCAGCAGCCCC
>NZ_FOTH01000016.1:0-33782 GCF_900114515.1 Pseudomonas sp. NFACC46-3 | reverse complement strand
TGCTTTTGTGGCGAGGGAGCTTGCTCCCGCTGGGCTGCGCAGCAGCCCCCTCTCAAGCTCACCAATTAACCTGATCCACCGTGTCGCCGGGCTCCAGGGGCGCTTCGCGCCCCAGCGGGAGCAAGCTCCCTCGCCACAGATTCCCCGGCTGTCAGCCGCGACGACGCAGTGCGTCGATACGCTCTTCCAGCGGCGGGTGGCTCATGAACATGCGAGCCAGGCCCTGCTTGATGCCACCGTTGATGCCAAAGGCATTCAGGGTGTCGGGCATGTGCACCGGCAAGCCTTGCTCGGCGCGCAGGCGCTGCAGGGCGCCGATCATGGCGCTGGTGCCGGCCAGGCGTGCACCGGCGTCGTCGGCGCGGAACTCGCGTTTGCGCGAGAACCACATGACGATGGCGCTGGCGAGGATGCCCAGTACCAGCTCGGCGAAGATGGTTGCCACGTAGTAGGCGATACCCTGGCCTTCTTCGTTCTTGAAAATCACCTTGTCGACGAAATTGCCGATGATGCGGGCAAAGAACATCACGAAGGTGTTCACCACGCCCTGGATCAACGCCAGGGTCACCATGTCGCCGTTGGCGACGTGGCCGATCTCGTGGGCCAGCACGGCCTTGACTTCATCGGGGGAAAACCGCTCGAGCAAACCCTGGCTGACGGCGACCAGTGCGTCGTTCTTGTTCCAGCCGGTGGCGAAGGCGTTGGCCTCGTAGGCTGGGAAAATCCCGACTTCCGGCATCTTGATACCGGCTTCGCGGGACAGTTGCTCGACAGTTTGCAGCAGCCATTGTTCGTGACGCGTGCGCGGCTGGCTGATGATCTGGGTGCTGGTGCTCATCTTCGCCATCCACTTGGAGATGAACAGCGAGAACAGGGAACCGGCGAAACCGAACACCGCACAGAAAATCAGCAGCTGATTGAGGTTGAGATCAACCCCGTTGGCCGCCATGAACCCGTTGAAGCCGAAGAGGCTCAGGGTGATGCTGGCAATCAGCACGACCGCCAGGTTAGTGGCCAAGAACAGCAGGATGCGCATCATGGTTGTGAAAATCTCCTCGTGCTAAAGATGTAGCGTTATGCGGGGTATATAAGGTGCCGCCGCAGGCTATTCAACTCGCCGACTATTTCAAACTGTGTCCTACACGCGTCCTAAATGTTTGAAAGACTTTTCTGAAAGTGACCAGGGAAAAGAAATGCGCTGCCTGCCCCCCGTGAACGTTGAGCCCAGATGCATGTTGACCGTCCAATCCCCAGTGTAGAAGGCCCGACGGAGTCGGCGGAACGGATATGTTGCTGAATCAAACAGCGTGCGAGGTGAGGACGCCTCGCACGCTGCCTGGCTTACTGACGGTAGGACTTGAGGAAGTTGCCGATCCGGCCAATGGCCTGGTCGAGGTCATCGACCCGTGGCAGGGTCACGACGCGGAAGTGATCCGGCCACGGCCAGTTGAACGCCGTGCCCTGGACCACCAGCAGCTTCTCGGACAGCAGCAGGTCGAGGACGAATTTTTCATCGTTGTGGATCGGGCAGACCTTCGGGTCGATCCGCGGGAAGGCATACAGCGCGCCCATCGGCTTGACACAACTGACGCCGGGAATGTCGTTGAGCAGTTCCCAGGTTCGATTGCGCTGTTCCAGCAGCCGGCCCTGGGGCAGGACCAGGTCGTTGATGCTCTGGTAGCCGCCCAGCGCCGTCTGGATCGCATGCTGGCTCGGCACGTTGGCACACAGGCGCATGTTGGCCAGCATGTCGATGCCTTCGATGTAGCTCTGGGCGTGATGCTTGGGACCGGAAATAACAACCCAGCCCGATCGGAAACCCGCTACCCGATAGGATTTGGACAGGCCGTTGAAGGTCAGGCACAGCAGGTCCGGTGCCAGGGATGCAGTGCAGATGTGCACGGCGTCGTCGTAGAGGATCTTGTCGTAGATCTCGTCGGAAAACACCACCAGGTTGTGTTGGCGGGCCAGTTCCAGCATGCCCAGCAGTACTTCCCTGGAATACACGGCGCCGGTCGGATTGTTCGGGTTGATGATCACCAGTGCCTTGGTATTGGGCGTGATCTTGGCCTTGATGTCCGCCAGGTCGGGAAACCAGTTGGCCTGTTCGTCGCACAGGTAATGCACCGGATTGCCACCGGACAGGCTCACGGCAGCGGTCCACAGCGGATAGTCCGGCGCCGGCACCAGCACTTCGTCGCCATTGTTGAGCAGGGCCTGCATGGACATCACGATCAGCTCGGACACGCCGTTACCCAGGTAGATGTCCTCGATGCCGACACCTTCGACCTGCTTCTGCTGGTAGTACTGCATCACGGCCTTGCGGGCGCTGAACAGGCCCTTGGAGTCGCTGTAGCCCTGGGCGGTTGGCAGGTTGCGGATGACGTCCTGGAGGATTTCATCGGGCGCTTCGAAACCAAAGGGTGCCGGGTTACCGATGTTCAGCTTGAGGATGCGATGGCCTTCCTCTTCCAGGCGTTTGGCGTGCTTGAGCACCGGGCCGCGAATGTCGTAGCAGACGTTGGCGAGCTTGTTCGATTTGCTGACCTGCATGGCGATGTGTTCCCGAAAATGAACGATCCAGGCGGCGTATGAACCACCGTACTGGGAATCCTGCGTCTGTGCCCAGGCCTGACGCGGTATAGGCGTCACAATCCGTTTGAATGCGCATGACGTGACTGCCAGACTGGCGTCTGACGAGGCGCAATCATACGTGCCGCCCGATCTGCGGAAAAGCGTCGGATCGGGCTTTTTCAATTGCCGAGGTAGGACGATGGAAAAGTTGGAAAAAACCCTTGAAGAATGGCACTCCATGCTCGACCCGGAGCAGTACAACGTCTGTCGGCTGAAGGGCACCGAACGGCCATTCTCCGGTAAGTACAACGCCACAAAGACCGACGGCGTGTACCACTGCATCTGCTGCAACGAGCCGTTGTTCGATTCGCAGACCAAATTCGATTCGGGCTGTGGCTGGCCAAGTTTCTACGCGCCGATCGAAGGCAGCGCGGTGGTGGAGGTGCGGGACGTCAGCCACGGCATGATTCGCACCGAGGTGGTCTGCGCCAGATGCGACGCCCACCTGGGCCACGTCTTCCCCGACGGCCCGCCGCCCACGGGTTTGCGGTACTGCATCAACTCGGTGTGCCTGGATCTCGTACCCCGTTAGGCACTGCTCACAATCCCCCTGTGGCGAGGGAGCTTGCTCCCGCTGGGCGGCGCAGCCGCCCCAATAGGGGATGACGCGGTCTTGCAGAGCCGGGTTTACGACGGCTGCGCCGCCGAGCGGGAGCAAGCTCCCTCGCCACAAGAGCCTGTGGGCTCCACAGACCATGGGTTCGGATAATTAAATTGCACACAATTGAATCGCTCGCTATCTTCACCGCCTGTCCTATTCGTTTTGGAGCCTTGCCATGAGCGACAATCTGCTGAGCATCCCGTGCACCACCATCAAGGGGGAGCAAAAGACCCTCGCCGATTTCGCCGGCAAGGCTGTGCTGGTGGTCAACACGGCCAGCCAGTGCGGGTTCACTCCGCAATACAAGGGGCTTGAGGCGTTGTGGCAGACCTACAAGGACCAGGGCCTGGTGGTGTTGGGCTTTCCCTGCAATCAGTTTGGCAAGCAGGAGCCGGGCGACGAGGGGGCGATTACCGAGTTCTGCGAGTTGAACTTCGGTGTGAGTTTTCCGCTGTTCAAGAAAATCGAGGTCAACGGCGCCAACGCCCATCCCCTGTTCGTCCAGCTTAAACAGCGGGCGCCCGGGGTGCTGGGGTCCAAAGGCATCAAGTGGAATTTCACCAAGTTCCTGATCGGCAGGGACGGCCAAGTGGTCAAGCGTTTTGCCCCGACCACCAAGCCCCAGGACCTGACCGGTGAGATCGAAGCGCTGCTCAAATGAATGACCTGTCAGTCGATTCCCTGAAGCTCGACAGCCAGTTGTGCTTCAAGCTGTACGCTGCTTCGCGTGCAGTGATCCGTGGCTACAAGCCAATGCTCGATCAACTCGGCCTGACCTATCCGCAATACCTGGCGATGCTGGTGCTGTGGGAATGGCAGGACACGGCCCCGCTACAGCCCACGGTCAAGGCGCTGGGTGAGCGTTTGCTGCTGGATTCCGGGACGCTGACGCCGCTGCTCAAGCGCCTGGAACAGCTGGACCTGGTCCAGCGCCAGCGTTCGGCCCGGGACGAGCGGGAGGTGCACTTGAGCCTGACGACTGCCGGACGAGCCTTGCGTGAACAGGTCGGCCCGCTCAAGGCCCGCCTGTTGTGCGACAGCGGTATCGACCTGGACCGCCTCGCAACATTGCGAGACGGTCTCGATCACCTGTTGGGCCAGATCAAAGCGCTGACGTAGTCGGCACCCACTGGTCCAGCACTGCCGCCAGTTCTTCGCGGCGGAACGGCTTGGACAGGTAATCGTTCATGCCGGCCGCACGGCAGCGCTCACGTTCCTCGGGCATTGCGTTGGCCGTCAGGGCGACAATCGGCAGGTCCGACCAGCGCCCGCTTTGGCGGATCTGTCGACTGGCTTCGTAGCCATCCATTACCGGCATGTTGCAGTCCATCAACACCAGGTCGAACACCCGCTGTTCCAGTTGACTCAGGGCTTCGGCGCCGTGGGCTGCGACGGTGACTTCGCAGCCCAGTTTTACCAACATCCCCTTGGCCACCAGTTGGTTGACCGGGTTGTCCTCCACCAGCAGCACCCGTCCACGCCTGGACGGCGCCAGGGCTTCGATCTGTGCGTCATCGATGACGGTCGCCTCGCTTTGCATGGCGCGCCGCAGAATCTGGTACAGCGCATGGCGCGCCAGCGGCCGGGCCTGTTGTATCAGCGGGGCGAGGGCGGCGGCTTCTTCGCTGGGCATGAAGCTGCCATAGGCGGTCACCAGCAGGATCGGTGCATCAAAGGTTGGCCGCAGGTTGAACAGGCATTCCGGGCAGTCGGTAATCAGTACGTCGGGTGTGAGCCCCAGCAACCGGTCGTCGATGGAGCGCTGCACATAATCCAGGCCCCATCCCGGCAACAGCATGCCCAGCAACTCGGCCAGGCCGCTGTTGCTGCCGGTGATGGCGACGACGTTGCCGCGCAACGGTTCGACCGGCGTTGCCGGCAGATGGCAGGGCAGGGGCAGGTCGGCACAGAACTGACTGCCGAAGCCAGCTTCGGAACTGATGGTCAACCGGCCCTGCATGGCTTCGCAGAGGTTGTAGGTCAGTGCCAGGCCCAGCCCGGTGCCACCGAACTGGCGGGTAATCCCGGCGCCGGCCTGGGTGAACGGCTGCAGGATTCTCGCCTGGGCTTCCTGGGGGATACCGATGCCCGTGTCGCAGACCTCGATGCGCACGCCGCCGTCGTAATGACTCAACTTCACGTCGACCCGGCCGAAGCGCGTGAACTTCAGTGCATTGGACAGCAGGTTGCTGACGATCTGACGCACCCGGGTCGGGTCGCCGAGAACCTGCGCCGGGAACTGCGGCTTGATCAGGCAGGCCAGTTCGACACTCGGGGCCGCGTTCTGGGAAAGCAGGTTGGCCGTATCCTCCACCAGGGAGCCGAGGTCGAACGGGATGCGTTCGAGTTCCAGTTGACCGGCGTCGAATTTCGACAGGTCGAGGATATCGTTGAGCAGTTCGACCAATACCTTGCCCGAGTCATGGGCAATCGATAGCTGTTGCTGTTGTTCGGCCGTCAGGGGGCCGTCCAGGGACAGGGCGATCATTCCCAGCAGGCCGTTGAGCGGTGTGCGGATCTCGTGGCTCATGTTGGCGAGGAACGCAGAGCGGGCCTCGGCCATGTCCAGGGCCGTGCGCCGGGCCACTTCCAGTTCCTCGTTGGACTGGCTGAGGCGGGCGTTGCTGGCCTTGAGTTCGGCGGTGCGTGCCGAGACGATGTTCTCCAATTGCGCGAGGTATTCGGTGAGGCGATTTTCGGCCGTGCGCCGCTGCTGGATTTCGGTGGAGATATTTTCGAACTGCTGGTTGGCGACGGAAACCAGTACGCCGATTTCATCGGACTGGTGGCCGGCAGGGCATTCCAGGTGATTCTGTTCGTTGCTGCTCGGGTCGCGGCTGCTCAGTTCGCGGATGACCCGCACCAGGGGCTTGGTCAGCATCACGTAGAACAGTGCCAGCAGCAGGCCCGTCAGGATCAGGCTGCGGGCGAAGCCGTTGAGCAAGGTGACCTCGGCACGGCGCAGGAAACGACTGCCGAACGCATAGGTGTCGACGTCCAGTCGCAGCATGCCCAGGGATTCGTTGGGCAAATGATCCAGGTAGAGCCGATCCTCGAACTGACGCTGGGCGCCGAACAGAAAGTCGCTGATGAACCGGTAGCTGCTTTGCAGCTCGGGCCGCTTGACGCTGGCGAGCACGGTATTGTTGTTGTCGATCAGCTCGGCCCCAATGATGGCCGGTGAGCGCAACAGGCCCATGGACAGCTCCTGGGCGAGCTCGGCGTCGATGTTGTAGGCGATACGCGAGGCCGGGTTGTGGCTGATTTCCAGCAGCGAGAGGATTTCACGGTTGATCGACGCGTCTTCGCTGGCATAATCGATGCCGATCTGCATCAGACTGAGCAAGGTGCCCAACACGAAGCCCACCAGGACGGTCAGGCGGGCCTGCTTGTAGGAAAGCCGTTGGGTGAATCTGATGTCCATTGAGTGATGAACCACTTACGTTTCCCTTCGCCGGTCAAGCATAGCTGATCATCTCTGAGTACCGGTGCAGCCGGTGTGTATTGTGTGAAGTAGACCCGCCATTGGATACGACGTTTCGTAGCTCGAGCGCCATCATTACTGTGAACCTGTCCGAGGAGAAGACGTGGACTCGCGATTGAATGCTTTTCTTGAGCGTGCCGATGCCGTGCTGGCCCGGATCGAGCCTTTGCTGCCGGCGCCCCGGCCCACCATCGATTGGACCCAGACCCTGGCCGCCCGCTGGCAGCGTGACGGCCGTAGCGGCTACCTGCTGCCGCTGCAGGTCAGCCTCGACATGCGCCTGTCTGACCTGATCGGCGTGGACCGCCAGGTCGAACAACTGGGCCGCAACACCCGGCAGTTCATCGATGGCATGCCTGCCAACCATGCCTTGCTCTGGGGCTCGCGTGGCACCGGCAAGTCGTCCCTGGTGCGCGCCCTGTTGGCTGAACATGCCCCGCATGGCCTGCGCTTGATCGAGATCGAACGCGACCACCTGGCCGATCTGCCTCGGGTGGTGGAGCAGGTTGCGAAACTGCCCCAGCGCTTCGTGTTGTTCTGCGATGACTTGTCGTTCGAATCCGGTGAAGGCGATTACCGCGTGCTCAAGAGCGTGTTGGATGGATCCCTGGAGCAGGCGCCGGACAACGTGTTGCTGTATGCCACTTCCAACCGTCGTCACTTGGTACCGGAGAAGGAAAGCGACAACGAGAACTGGAAACGGGTCGACGGCGAACTTCATCCCAGCGAAGCGGTAGAGGACAAGATCGCCTTGTCCGACCGCTTTGGCCTGTGGCTGTCGTTTTATCCGTTTACCCAGGAGCATTTCCTTAACGTGGTGGAGCACTGGATCGGCGAATTGGCAGCCAAGGCTGAGCTGGCCTGGCAGCGCGACGAAGCGCTGGATGTACTGGCGGTGCGCTGGGCGACCGGTCGCGGCAATCGCAACGGACGTTGCGCTTATCAGTTTGCCCGCTATTGGGTAGGCCTGAAATTGTTGGAGCACAAGGCATGATCGATTTGAAGGGCACCGGAGTCGGCCTTGACGGCTACGCGTTGTTATCGGCACAACTGGAATCCTTGCTGGCCGATGAGCGTGACTTCATCGCCAACGCCGCGCAGTTCTCGGCTTTCCTGTCCAGTCAGCTGGACGACCTGAACTGGGCCGGTTTTTACCTCAATCGCAACGAAGAGCTGGTCCTGGGACCGTTCCAGGGCCAGATCGCCTGCGTGCGGATCCCCTTTGGCCGCGGCGTGTGCGGTACGGCGGCCGCGACCCGGCAGACCCAGCGCGTCGAAGACGTCCATGCCTTCGCCGGGCACATCGCCTGCGACAGCGCGTCGAACAGCGAACTGGTGGTGCCGCTGGTCAAGGACGGGCGCCTGATCGGCGTGCTCGACCTGGACAGTCCGAAACTGGCGCGTTTTACCGAGCATGATCAAGCCGGCATCGAGCAGTTGGCCGCGATATTCCTGCGCCTGACGGATTGCTGATCATACCTTCAACCCTGCCTTGACCAGCAGGCCGTGGGGATCGATTTCATCGATCTGGTGCGGGTCGAGGAACTGGTTGGCGTAGCTCAGGTAGATCTTTTCATCGATGAACAGCCCGAACAGCTCGGGATCGATATGGGCGTCACGGCACATGGTGGCCATGATGCCCAGGGCTTCGCTCAGTTTCTTCGCTTTCTTGTAGGGGCGGTCGGCTGCCGTCAGCGCTTCGAAAATGTCGGCAATGGCCATCATGCGCGCCGGCAGGCTCATCTCTTCGCGTTTGAGACGCTTGGGATAACCGCTGCCATCCATCTTCTCGTGATGACCGCCAGCGATCTCCGCCACGTTGTCCAAGTGGCTGGGAAAGGGTAACTGGCTGAGCATCAGGATCGTCTGCACCATGTGATGGTTGATGACGTAGCGCTCCTCGCGGGTTAGCGTGCCTCGCGTGATGCTCAGGTTGTAGAGCTCGCCGCGGTTGTATTTCCAGGCCGGTACGTCGAGCTGGAAGCCCCACGGATTTTCCGCCGGGATCAGTTCGGCTTCGTGGTGTTCGAGCAGGTGCTCGGGCTTGTCTGCCAACAGTGGCTCAGTGACCGGTAGTGTCGGCTTGGGCGTGCGGGCCTGGCGCCGGTTTTCTTCCCAGGAAACCCCCAGGCGATCATCGAGGGTTCGGGTCCACGGGCGTTGCGCGATGTGTCGCAGGCGCTGCAGATCGGCTTCGGCCATGGCTTCGGAGCCCAGGTTGCAGCGGGCGACGAAGGCAAAGTCGTCATCCAGGGCCGTCAATGTCGCGTCGCGCTGTTGCGCCAGGGATGACGGCTCGCCGCCGCTTGCCACGGCCTGCCAATAATCGACCCAGGCGTCGCGCTTGAGCACCTCGAAGCGGGTGCGTATCTCGTGGATCCGGTCGTTCAGGGTTTCCAGCTTGGTGGCCTTGTCGACCACATATTCGGGGGTGGTGACCTTGCCGCAATCGTGCAGCCAGGCGGCGATGTGCAGGGCTTCCCATTCGTCCTCGGTGGGCCGATAGGTTTCGAATGCCGGTACCTGGCTGGCAGCGGCCGCCTGGGCGAGCATCAGGGTCAGGACCGGCACCCGCTGGCAATGGCCGCCCGTGTAGGGACTCTTGGCATCGATCGCGCCGGCCAGCAACTGGATGAAGGCGTCCAGCAACTGCTTTTGCCTGGCTTGCAGGCGCTGACCCTCGATGCTCACGGCGGCGGCACCGGACACGGCCTGCAGGAAGGCGATGCGGTCGGGCTGCAGTTTTTCCAGGTCGGCTTCGGTGCCGCTGTCGGTGATCAGCAGTACCAGGACGCCGACGGTTTCCTGGTGCCGATTGCGAAGGCGAATACCGATCAGATGGACGCGCGGCGAGTCCAGCTCCCGCAGGACGCTCTGCAGATCGGCCGCCTGTTCGAAGCCCAGGGAGGCCACGAGGTTGTCCGAGGTGGCCAGTTGCTGGAGCCATTGCGGGCTGTCGCCAGCCTGGAGCTCATGACTGCGTAACTTGAAGGCCTCGAGATCCCTGGGTGTTCCATTGATGACCAGCCCATACGGCTTGACCCGGTTGTCGTCGTTCTCGCGCAAGTAGATCAGGCCTGCCTGGGCCTGGCCGATTTTTACGGTTTCAAACAACACCCGTTCCAGCAACGGGGCGAAGCGGGTTTCGGCGCGCAGGCTGGCGGTGATTTCAAAGAAACTCGCCAGGGTCTCTTTCATGCGCGCCATCGACACGCTCAACTGATCGACTTCCAGCACCGGGGAGCGACGGGACACCGGGTAGTTGAAGTCAAAGCTGCGAATGGCATCGGCCTCCTGCACCAGTTCGCGCAAAGGCTTGACCAGGATCCTGGACGTCAGCCAACCCAGGGGCAGGCACAGCAGCAGCGTGGCGAGGGTGATGAGCGCGCCTTGCCAGCGCATGCGATAGGCATTGTCCAGCAGCTCATCTTCAGGGACCAGCAGCGCCAGTTCCAGGCCCTGGGGCCCGCCTTCCTGCATGTGGCTGCGAGAAACGATCCACTGGCGTCCATCCGCTTCCAGGCGCGTGGCATCGGTGTTGTCGTCGAGCGCAGCGGCGATGGCCAGGCTGAGGTCTCGGGCCTTGATCAGGCGTGCCGACTGGGCATCGGCGAGCAGCCGGCTGTTGTCGGGATAACCCACTGCGTTGCCCCTGGGATCGAGCAAGACGACTTCGGTGCCGGTGGTCACCTTGTGTTTGGCCAGGGTCTGGGACAGGGCCGCCAGGGTCAGGTCGGCGCCGATGACAGCCTGCTCGCCACTGCGCAGGGCGAGGGTGGTGCCGACGTTATGGGTGGAGAAAAAAACGTAGGGCTCGGTGGTGATCTGCTCGGTGCTGCCGGCGGCGCTGCGAAACCAGCTGCGGCTGCGGGGGTCGTAGGTTTCGTCGGCAATGTCCCGGCGCCCGATGAGCGTCAGCGTCTCGTCGTAGAACAGCGACTGGGAGTGAACCGGGCCTTGCTCGGTTGCCCGCTCCACGGTCCAGACTTGGTAGACCGCCTCGGCCGGTGCCTGCAGGGCGACTTTCAGGGCCGCGGTGCGCAATGGCCGGACCATCATGAAGTTGCCCTGATGATCGCCCAGGTACAACGATGCCAGGTTTGGGTTGTCCCGCAGTGCCTGGCTGAAGGGCACGAGCAGGGCCAGGCGTTGCGCCATCTGGGGAGTGCGCGTCGCCGGGTAGTCGGCCAACAGCCTCAACAGGTGGCGGATGGGTTCGTAGGTGTCGTACAGATCCAGGCGCACATCCTGTTCAATACGGTTGAACAGTTTCTCACTGCTGGACAGGATGATTTGCGTGGTTTGCCGGTAATTGAAAATCCCCAGCACCACCCCGGTCAGCAACAGAAGCAGGGTAAACATCACGCTGATGTGAACGTGCAGGGGGAACCGGCGTTTTTCCGGACGCGGTGCGCTGGGCATTGCAGTCACTCCAAGTGTCAGGGGGCGTTCTCGATGGTGTTCCCGCGTGCAGGGAAACCGATCGAGAACCCCCAGGTACGCACTGCTGAGCGAATAGCATAGTAAACGCTGGATTATTTTGCCTTGGCGATCTCCGTTTCGAGGGCCCGCTCCAGTTCGCTCATGGCTCGGTCGAGGGCGTCGATGCAATCGCTGATTCGCCTGGGCGCTTGCGCCTGGTGACAAGCGTGTTCCAGCGCCTCGCACCGCTGGATCAGTGAGGTCGCCTGGACGATGCGGGCGACGCCTTTTATCTTGTGCGCTATTTCGGCCAGTGCTGACCGGTTTGCGCTGTGGGCGATGTCGAGCAACTCCTGGCGGTCCGAGCGGCTGCTGCTGAGCAATTCGGCCAGCAGCCGTCGGTTGGACGACGGGTCGCCGCCGGTCAACGCCTGCAGGCTTTGTATGCTGAAAGCTGCCGGGCAACTGACGGGTTTGACTGCCTTGATCCATTGGCTCAAGGCGCTCAGGCTGATTGGCTTGAACAGGCAGTCGTCCATCCCAGCGTCCTGGCAGCGTTGTTTTTCCTCCGGTTGGGCATTGGCAGTGAACCCCAGTAGGGTGCAGGGCGGTCGTTGCTGCTCGGATTCATCGCGACGAATCGACCGGGCCAGTTCGTAGCCGCTCATGATGGGCATGTTGCAATCGGCGATGACCAGATCGAAGTGGTTCTTTTGCCAGACCTCAAGCCCGTGGGCACCATCATGGGCGACCTGGTAGTGATGGCCCAGGTATTCCAGTTGCTGCGACATCAGCAGGCGGTTGGCGGGATGATCGTCCACGATCAGGACGTTCAGGGGGGCCTGGGCCGTTTCGATGACCGGTTCAGGTGGGGGGCGAACCGGCGCCGTCGCCAGGACGGTCAGCTGCAGGCAGACCTGGACCTGGGTGCCGGTGCCGGGTTGGCTGTTCATGTGCAGGCTGCCGCCCATCATCCGGCACAGGTTACGACTGATCACCAGTCCCAACCCCGCACCGTTGCGGGCCATCCGGCTGGTGTTATCGACCTGGGCAAACGGCTCGAACAAACGTTGCAGGTCCGCCGGAGCAATACCGATGCCGCTGTCGTTGACCTCCAGGTGCATTTGCAGGACGTCGTCCCGGTCGGTTGGAGACAGCCGGACCTTGATCACTACCTGGCCCTGCTCGGTAAATTTGAGGGCATTGCTGATCAGGTTCGACAGCACCTGTTTGAACCGCAACGGGTCCATCAACACGTCAGGGCTGCCCTTGGCGGCGTCGAACTGCAGGGACAACGCCAGGTTTTTCTGCCGGGCCACGCCCTCGAATACCCGAATGACCGATTGCAGCAAGACCCTGAGATTGACGCGTTCGGGGGCCAGGCTCAGATGACCGGATTCGATACGGGCGATGTCCAGAATATCGCCTATCAGTTCGAGCATGCCGGAGGCCGACTCGTACGCGACTTCGATGGTCGAACGGTCTACACGGCCCTTATCGGCCTGTTTCAGGGCCAGCTCAAGCATGCCGATCACCGCGTTCATGGGGGTGCGGATTTCATGGCTCATGGTTGCCAGGAACGTGCTTTTGGCGCGGTTCGCGTCATCGGCCCGTTGCTTGGACGCGCGCAGCTCCTCGAACAGCTGGCGCCGCTCACTGATGTCGATCCAGCCGCCGATGATGCCTTGCACTTCGGCGGCGGAGTTTCGGTAGGGGAGGATCCAGTGATAGATCGTCAGTTGCCTGTCCCCGATGTGCAGGGGCCGGTCGACGATCAGGGCGGTGCCTTCGGCCATGACGCGTTGGTAGTCCGCCTGGTACTCCTGCGCTTCGAAGGCGTTGCTCATGGATCCTGGCATCAGGCTCTTGCCGATGACGTCTTCGCGTTTGACGTCGAACGTTTGCAGGTAGCTGTCGTTGCAGCTTTGCAGGATGCCGTTGCGATCCCTCACGTAGATGGGATGGGGGGTGCCGTTGAGCAGTGAATGCATGAATTCGAGTTGATCATTGAGGGCCAGTTCCGCCCGTTGGCGTTGCCTGATCTGGCGCTGCATGTAGGCGTTCCACGCCAGGGAAAACAGTAACAACAGGCCAACGCCCACGACGACCTGGAGGAACAGGCGGTTGTAGGTGCGCCAGGTGTGTTCCGAGGGCGAGACGTAACCGCGCCAGCGGTTGTTGATGACGCCCAGTTCGTCAGGGTCGATGCTGGTCAGGGCCTTGTCGAGGATGGCGTTCAACTCTGTGGCGTTTTTTGCCGTGGCCAGCGCGAACATGGCCTGTTGGGTGCCCACCGTGCTGCTGATTTGCAACCTGTCGCGCCACGCATAGGAGGAGATGAAGTAGTTGGCCATCACCTGCGAGTTCACGCTGCCGTCGACCTGGCCATGGGCGAGCATTTCCACGGCGCGCAAGGGGCCGTCCGTTTCGATGATTTGAAGGTTCGGGTACTGGCTGCGTAGCCATCCGATGACCGGATTGCCTTTGGCGATTGCCAGGCTGGCGTGGCCTAACTGATCGAGTGTCGTGGGCGTGTCGGACTGTTTGCGGGTCAGCAGGACGAACGAGCTATCGACGTAGGGGCGGCTGAACTTCAACTGGAGTTGTCGTTCACTGCTGGGCAAAAGTGCGGCGATCATGTCGGCTTGATCGTTGAGGACCGCAGCAATCATTTCGCTGTCGTTCTGGCGGCGCTGGATGTCCAGGCGCAGGCCGGTGCGCAGCCGGATCAGTTCCAGCAGGTCGGCACTGATACCGCGAAAGTCCCCCTCCGCATCGAAGAAGGTGAAGGGCGCGGAGGTTTCGTTCACCACCACCCGGACCACCGGATGCCTCGCCAGCCAGCGTTGCTCGCGGTCGGTCAGTTGTATCCTGTGGTCCGTGAGATACAGGTCGCTGCCTGCACTCCAGCGCTTGGAGATGGCGGCTTGCTCGGCAATGGAAACCTGGCTCAGCGTAGCGTTGATGACTTCCAGCAAGCGGGTGTCGCTACGCCGTACGGCGAAACCGAACCCATGGGATTCGTGTTTGCCGAAGCTGGCCATGCGGATATTGCTCAAGTAGCCCTTGTTGATCATGTAGTGGGTGGAAAGGGTATCGCCGAGAAATACATCGGCCTGACCGAAGGCGACGGCATTGATGGCGTTCTGGTAGGACGGGTAGGTGGTAATGAGTGCCTTGGGGTAGAGTTTTTCAATTTCCCGTAGCGGCAGGTAGTGATAAACCATGCTCAGCCGCAACCCCTCGAGATCCTCAGTCAGGGATCGGCTTTCATTCGTTCGGGTGACGAGAACGGGTTGGTCCACTGCGTACGGCGTCGACAGCACAATGTCGGGGTTGCGCGCCTCGAAACCGTTGGCGGTGCCAAGCATATCGATTTGCCCGTCCTTGAGTGCGGCCATGGCCGCCTCGCGGGAATCGAAGCGCAGGACTGTTATGGGCAGGTCGACGGCCTTGGCGATGATGTCGGCGTAATCAGCCGTCAGGCCTTCGTAGTCGCGTCCGCTGGTGGAAAGATCGAAGGGCGGGTAATCCGGGGCGGAAGTTCCCAGGACCAGCGCTTGCCGATCCTGTAGCCAGGCGCGGTGAACATCATCCAGCTTGACCTCGGTATGGGCCATGGACGAGCGGCCCAGCAGGGTATATTGCTCGGGCGCATTCGCTGCCGCCGTGAGCATTCCTGTATAAAACGCTGCGCTGATCAGCAGGAGACATTCGGTTATGCGTCTGAGCATCCTGTTTTTCTCACACCAGCGCGTTGCGCTTCGCCATTTCAATCAGATCGACCAACGACTTGACCTTGAGCTTCTGCATCAGCCGTTTCTTATAAGTACTGACGGTCTTATTGCTTAGAAACATTCCTTTGGCTATTTCCTTGTTGGTACGACCCTGGGCAAATAGTTGCAGCACCATCAGTTCCCGATCATTGACACTTTTGAAAAGGTCCAGCTCGATACTGCGTGGGTCATCCGGGCGTACCGGATTCAGCGCCTGGCTGGGAAAGTAGTTATAGCCGGACAATACTGCTTTGATTGCGCTGACAAGTTCGCTGAGGTCTTCCTGTTTACAAACGTAACCAGAGGCACCGGACTGCATGCATCGAATGCCGAAGAGCGTCGGCGACTGGGCCGTGAGCACCAGCGTCTTGAGCGGAGTGGTCATAGCGTTGAAGCGAGAGAGGATTTCCAGCCCGTCGAGTTTGGGAATGCTGATGTCCAGGATAACCAAGTCTGGCATGCATTCGCGCACCATTTGCATCGCATCGACGCCGTTGTCAGTTTCTCCCACGACCTTATAGCCCTCATGCTCCAGAAGCATGCGAACAGCGAGGCGGATGACCGGATGGTCGTCGACAATGAAAACGGAGTTCATGAATAAATTACCCTGCGAACTTGAATAAAGCGCGCACCTTAGCCCACTTACAACCAGGGCCGTACGAAGAGACGGGCATGCAACTTCAATTTCAGAAGTTTCCTACAAAAAAAGAGGCAAGATATTACGATGTAATCGGTTTTTTAGTAGGTGGATGGCAAAAAGAGATGGGAGGAGTTGGCAGTGTGTGAAGGGATATTTCTTTGATTGTGTTGGTTGTGCAAACAAAGGAAGCGTTTTTAATCGAGGTGTGTGTAAGCCATACATTATTTATCTACTTCAAACTCCCTGTGGCACAGCGCTACAGAATTCACATTCACCGCCAATCCCCTGTGGGAGCGAGCAAGCTCGCTCCCACTTTTTTCGAGGTGCTGCAAAGGGTGCCTTTTATTGGCGCGTGCGGCCGGTCATTTCCTGGGCCATTTCGCTGGCGTAGCTGTCGGTCATGCCGGCAATGAAGTCGATCATTCGCAGGAACGCGCCATGCAAAGGTCCATTGGGATCCGGCGCATTGTTCCCCAGCAGGTCGAGAATGCGGCGATTCTTGAACGAAGGCGTGCGGCCCCCATGCTGTTCAAGGGCCGCTCCGCAAAATCCGTTGAGCAGGATTTCCAGCGTGGTGTAGGCGCCGATTTCATGCAGGGTCTTGCGCTTGTCCTGGAAAATTTTCCGGCGCGCCATGTCCTTGGCATTCAACACGCAGCGTTTTGCCGGGCCGTGCATATGCTCCACGAGATCTCCTGGCAATGTGCCGGCAAGCAAGGCTTCCTGCTGTTCGACAAACGCCCGGGCGGCGGCGTTGGTCAGGTGTTCGATGGCCTTGCCCCGCAGGATCGCCAGTTTGCGTCGCCGCGAGTCCAGTGGCCCCAGCTGCCGGTAAGTGTCCGGAAGATCATCGCCCACCAGGTCCAGGAGCAGCGATTCCACCTGGGGGTATTCCAGGAGATCCATCTCCACGCCGTCTTCCAGGTCGATCAGCGCGTAGCAGATGTCATCGGCGGCTTCCATCAGGTACACCAAGGGATGCCGTGCCCAGCGTTGATCCTCGATCTGTGGCAAACCGAGTTTGTGGGCAATCTGCTCCAACAGTGGCAGTTCGCTCTGGTAGCAACCGAACTTGTGCTTCTTGTAGCCCAGCGAGTCCGCGTGGCGGGCAGTCCAGGGGTATTTCAAATAGGTGCCGAGGGTGGCATAGGTCAGCCGCGTTCCGCCGTCGAACTGATGGTATTCAAGTTGGGTGAGGACGCGGAATCCCTGGGCGTTACCTTCGAAGTTGAGGAAGTCGTTGCGCTCGGCTTCGCTCATTGCATCGAGCCAACCACGGCCGGCAGCCTGCTGGAACCAATAGCGGATAGCATCCTCGCCGGAGTGACCGAACGGCGGGTTGCCAATGTCGTGGGCCAGGCAGGCCGATTGCACCACCATGCCCAGGTCGCTTGGCTCGCACCAGTCAGGCAGGGCATTGCGGATGGTTTCCCCCACGCGCATGCCCAGGGAACGCCCGACGCAGCTGACTTCCAGGGAATGGGTCAGGCGCGTATGGATGTGGTCGTTGCTGGAGACCGGATGCACTTGCGTCTTGCGTCCGAGGCGGCGGAAGGCGCCGGAAAAGATGATGCGGTCGTGGTCCTTGTGGAAAGGACTGCGGCCCAGTTCTTGCGGACTGTGCAGCGGTTTTCCGAGGCGTTCGCGAGTCAGCAGGGTGTGCCAATCCAAGGCCGGTTGCTCCGTTTGATGGTGTCGGTGTCCTAGCTTCCCGGTTCGTGGGCTGCCCTGCAAGGCTTATAGGCCTGCACAGACTGGATACACAACCCTGTGTGGCGAGGGAGCTTGCTCCCGCTGGACTGCGAAGCAGGCCCATTTTTGTGAGTGCTTCGCACTCAAGCGGGAGCAAGCTCCCTCGCCACTGGGGCCTCAGGGTTTGCGCATATCTTTGGCCAGCTTGATCAACGGCAGCAATGTCGTTGCCAGGCGGATCAGGCCCGTCAAGCCACCGCCACCACCATTGCGGGTTCGTTTTCCGGTGATGAAACCGAGCAGGGACACCGCCGCCACACCCCACAGTGGCGCGTGCTTGATGCCGAAGCCTTCGTGCCAGCTTTGCGTCAAGCCGCGTGCCCGGTGCAAGGGCTGCAGCAACTGGCGTGTTTCCTGGCGGATTTCCTGGCGGTGCATTTCCATGCGCAGACGCACCAGCGCCTTGCGCATTTCCTGTCGTGTCCGGGCTTGAGGAATATCAGGCAGGCTCATGGCAACAGGCGCTCCCGATCATTGGCCAGTTCTTCGAGGGTGGCGTGGAAAGGAGAGGACTCGTCGTAGATCGCCGCCTTGAGCCGAAGCCCGCAGAACAGCGCCGCCAGCAGATAAAACAGGCACAGGCCGATAATGCCGGCCAGACGATAGGTGTCCCATACCAGGATCAGTACCAGCGCCGAAAGCCCGACCAACAGCAGCAGGCCGAACACCAGCGCAAGGCCGGCGAACAGCAGGAGACTGACAGTGCGTGCCTTCTGTTCCTGCAGCTCCATGCCGAACAATTCGACGTGGCTATGCAGCAAGCCAAGGAACGCCGCGCCCAGGCGGCGTGCTGTAGTTTTTGTGCCCGCTTCGGACGAGCCGGATTCGTCGATACCCATCATCAGCGCCGTGTCGCCAGCAGACCAATCAGAAAGCCAACGCCTGCCGCAATGCCTACGGATTGCCAAGGGTTGGCCTGTACATATTCCTCGGTGGCGACCACCGCAGCCTGGCCGCGTTCGCGCATGGAATCTTCCGTCAGCTTGAGCGTTTCGCGGGCGCGCAGGAGGGTTTCGTGAATCTGGCTGCGCAGTGCATCGGCTTGATCGCCTGCCAGCGTCGCGGTGTGATCGAGCAACCGCTCCGTGTCGCTGACCAGCGTCTGGAAATCTTCCATCAGGGTTTCTTGAGCAGTCTTTGCCTGGGGTCTGGTCATCGGTGAATCTCCGTAAGTGACGTCTGAAACGTTCGAGTATGAGCCTTGCTGGAAGGTTCAGTACAAGTGACTGGTACAACTTTTGCTCAGGTTTTTGCCATGTACTGGTGCGTCAACCTGCGCCAGTGCGCTGAAGCTGGGCGAAAGCCCGAAAAACCTTAACCCAAATAATCAAAACCCGCGAAGCACCTCCAAGCGGGATTTCGTTTTGACCGTTCTTGCGCACCAAAGCGGTTCGTCGGCCTGCGTACGGCCAATGAGTCGTTTCAACTTGGTGCGCTCGCAAGGCTGGCGAACCGGTTTGGTGCTTTTTTCAACTTTTTCAGGTCTGCCCATACCATGGAAAATATGCAAAACGCCGTGGACGGTCTGGTCCACAGCTCCAACACGCTGTTCATCCTGCTCGGCGCGGTCATGGTCCTGGCCATGCATGCCGGCTTTGCGTTTCTTGAAGTGGGAACGGTCCGGCAAAAGAACCAAGTCAATGCGCTGTCGAAAATCCTCAGCGATTTCGCGGTCTCGACCCTGGCCTATTTCTTTATAGGCTATTGGATTGCCTACGGTGTGACCTTCCTGCAACCGGCGGCGGCGCTCAGCGTCGATCATGGCTATAGCCTGGTGAAGTTCTTCTTCCTGCTGACCTTTGCCGCTGCGATCCCGGCCATCATTTCCGGTGGTATTGCCGAACGTGCCCGGTTCGCACCGCAGTTGTGCGCCACGGTGCTGATCGTGGCGTTTGTCTATCCGTTTTTCGAGGGCATGATCTGGAACGGCAATTTTGGCCTGCAGGCCTGGCTGCAAGCCCGGTTCGGCGCCAGTTTCCATGACTTCGCCGGCTCCGTGGTGGTGCATGCCATGGGCGGCTGGCTGGCGTTGGCTGCCGTGCTCTTGCTCGGCCCGCGTAATGGCCGCTACCGGGACGGTCGCCTGGTGGCGTTTGCGCCTTCGAGCATTCCATTCCTGGCCTTGGGTTCGTGGATCCTGATTGTCGGCTGGTTCGGTTTCAACGTGATGAGTGCCCAGACCTTGCCCGGGGTGAGCGGGCTGGTGGCGGTCAATTCGTTGATGGCCATGGTTGGCGGTACCGTGGCGGCATTGATTGTCGGACGCAATGACCCGGGCTTCCTGCACAACGGCCCGCTGGCCGGTTTGGTGGCGGTCTGTGCCGGTTCCGACCTGATGCACCCGGTCGGTGCGCTGGTCACGGGGGCCATTGCCGGTGCCTTGTTTGTCTGGTGCTTCACTGCGGCCCAGGGCAAGTGGAAGATCGACGATGTGCTCGGCGTCTGGCCGCTGCATGGGCTGTGCGGTGTCTGGGGCGGCATTGCTTGTGGCGTCTTTGGCCAGAGCGCCCTGGGCGGCCTGGGTGGGGTCAGCCTGGTCAGCCAATTGATCGGCACGGCGCTGGGCGTTGTCGTCGCCCTGGTCGGTGGGTTCGCGGTCTATGGCGCGATCAAGGCCGTGCTGGGGCTGCGCCTGACCCAGGAAGAAGAGTATTACGGCGCCGACCTGTCGATTCACAGGATCGGCGCGGTCAGCCAGGACTGAGCGTCAAACTAGGGCTCCTTGTCCTGGTTGCCGGGATAAAAGCCATGGAGCAGGCGGTAGCGGTCATGACGAACCTGGTCCACATGATGCCGGACCTGCTGCTCGGGCAGGCCGAGCATGATCAAGGCGTGGGAGGCCAGCATCAGGCTCGACTCCAGCAGTTCCGGGACCACTTCGCTGGCCCCGGCAGCCTGCAACTCGGCCAGTTGGCTGTCGTCACGGGTGCGTACCAGGATCGGTACCTGGTGATTGACCTGGCGGGCCGCCTTGAGCACGGTGATGGCGATGTCGGTCTTGTCCACCGCGATCACCAGCAGTCTGGCGCGGCTCAAGCCAACGGCCGCAAGCAGGTCACCTCGTCGCGAATCCCCGTAATGCACGCAGTTTTCCCCGACGGTGGCTTCCCGGATAATCACCGGGTCGTCATCCAGGGCGACGAACGCCTGGCCTTCGCGACGCAGGAACCGCCCGATGGATTGACCGACGCGGCCGTAGCCGCAAATGACCACATGGCCCGACAGGCCGGCGTTGAGTGCGCTGATCTGGTCCAGTTGCGCCTCTTCGTTGGGTTTGCGATGCAGGCGCGCGGCGATGCGTGGCGCCGCACGCAGCAACAGGGGCGTCAGTAGCATCGAGCAGAAGGTCGCGGCCAGAAGCAGGCCGCTGATGTCGGCGGGCATGAGGCGGTTCTGCTGCATGAGGGCCATCAGGGCGAAGCAGAATTCACCGCCCTGGGCCAGCGCCAGGCCACTGCGCCAGGCGGTTTCAACGTCACTGCCGCGCCATTTCACCAAGATGGCGACCACACAGCCCTTGATGAGCATCAGGCCGATGGTCAATCCCAGGATCAACAAGCCGTCGTCGAGGAACAACTGCAGGTCGATCAGCATGCCGATGCTGACGAAGAACAGCCCCAGCAGGATATCTCGGAACGGACGTATGTCGGCTTCGATCTGGTGCCGGTAGTGGCTCTCCCCCAGCAGCATGCCGGCCAGGAACGCTCCCAGGGCTGGCGACAAACCGAGCAGGTGGGTCAGCCATGCCGTCAGCAACACGATCACCAGGGCCAGCAGCACGAACAGTTCCGCGGACCGGGACGCCGCCACCTCATGGAATAGCCGGGGCAACAGCAGTCGGCTAGCCAGCAGCAGACCACCGAACAGAACCAGGGTCTTGCCCAAGGTCAAGGGCAGTGCCCAATACCATGGATGGTCGCTACTGCCGGCGAATACCGGCACCAGGGTCAACAACAGCACCGCGACAACGTCCTGGAACAACAACACTCCGATGGCGTTCTGGCCATGGCTGCTGAAGATTTCTCCCAGGCTGGTCAACTCCTTGCTGACGATGGCGGTGGAGGACAAGGCAAGTCCTGCGCCGAGCAACAACGCGGCGATCACAGGGGCGCCGGCCAACGCCAGCAATCCCGCCAGGACCGCCCCTGAGCACAGCACCTGCAGGCTGCCGAGGCCGAACACGACCCGACGCAGTTCGAGCATTTTCGACAGGGAAAACTCCAGCCCCAACGAGAACAGCAGGAACACCACTCCGAGCTCGGCCAGGTCTGGCAGTTCTTCGCTGTCGTTGACCCAGTCCAGCGCGGTGGGCCCGACCGCCAGCCCGACGCAGAGATAACCCAACACGGGTGGCAGGCGCAGCCGTCTGAACAAGGCGATGACCACCAGGGACGAAGCAAGGATGATCAGCAGGTTGGCAAACAAGGGGAACTCCGTTTCAAGGCTACAACGCACAGCGTAGAGGGGAAAATGCGACAAGCGTCGCTGGAAAGGCATTGACGTTCAGTGATTTGCATCAGCGTTTTACCGAAACACCTTGAAGCGAGCCAGCGACTCGACGGTTTCCCGGGTCGGGCCTAGAATGACCGTCTATCTTTTTTGGGTCTACCCGCCATGCTTCCTGAATGCCAGTTGTTCGGCACCCTGGGGTGTCATCTTTGCGAAGTAGCTGAAGCTGAACTGATGCCTCTCGTCGAACATGGATTGTTGGTGGAGCTGGTGGACATTTCAGAACGCGAAGCCTGGGTGGACAGTTATGGGCTGCGTATTCCCGTGCTGCGCAGGCTGGATACCGGTGCCGAGCTGGACTGGCCCTTCGAGGCCGAACAGATCGTGAAGTTTCTCGGTTGAGCAGCTCATCTGTCAGTTCCTGATACTGCGGTTGGCGAAAGTATCGTGCTTCGGTTACTGTATGTGCATACAGTTATCTGGAGTGCATCCCCTTGGTCAATGTCGAACAACTGAAAAGCAGCGTGAACAGGATGTCCGCGGACGTTGTGCGCGAGGCAGTCCTGGAACTGCGCCTGGATGGCTTGGTTACCGAAGGCAAGACGCCCTTCAATAAACTGCATTTCAACACCTGTTTCGCCGAGATTGAAGCGTTGTTCCAGCGTGCCGGCTATCACAAACAGCTGGATGTGGTGGGTTACCAGGGCCTGTTGTACGCGTTGTACGATCCAGGTCGCTGGGAGGCGGTGGAAGTGCTGCGCTGGTTGAAGGAGTTCACCGAAGCTGCGGCAAAATCGACGTCGGTCACCACGTGAGCAATCATTGCTGGGCTGGCCTGTGCGACTGTCGGATA
The DNA here is from genome assembly GCF_900114515.1 of Pseudomonas sp. NFACC46-3. Classification (NCBI taxonomy): domain Bacteria; kingdom Pseudomonadati; phylum Pseudomonadota; class Gammaproteobacteria; order Pseudomonadales; family Pseudomonadaceae; genus Pseudomonas; species Pseudomonas sp. NFACC46-3. Next base: position 11,171 of record NZ_FOTH01000016.1, on the reverse strand, counting down.
ATACCGCCTCGCAAAAATGCCTAAGAGTTTTCAATGTCCGGTTCATCGTTTTCCGCCGCTCATCATCAGGCCAGTACGCTGTACCTGCCGCCCGGTTCCTGGCAGACGGTGCTGGAGTGCCTGTGCGAGCATTTCAGCGCCATCAGTCGCGAGCAGTGGCTGGACCGGATCGCTCGGGGTCGGGTATTGGACGGGGAGGGCAAGGCCATCCAGGTCGACCTGCCATACCGTGAAGGCCTGCGCATCCACTACTTCCGTGAAGTGCCCGACGAGAAGCCGATCCCGGTGGTGGAGTCGATCCTGTATGCCGACGAGCACTTGGTGGTAGCAGACAAACCGCATTTTCTGCCTGTCACTCCGGCGGGCGAATACGTCGAGCAAACCTTGTTGCGCCGGCTGATCCGGCGCCTGGACAACCCCCATCTGGTGCCCTTGCACCGCATCGACCGGCACACGGCCGGGCTGGTGTTGTTCTCGGCCAACCCGCACACCCGTTCGGTGTATCAGTCGTTGTTCCCGACACGGCAGATCGAGAAGCGCTACCAGGCCATTGCCCGCGCGTTGCCTGGGTTGACCTTTCCCCGGGTGCATAGAAGCCGGATGATCGATGGTGAGCCGTTCTTTCGGATGCAGGAAGGACCGGGCGAGCCCAATACCGAAACGGCCATCGAAGTGCTGGAAAGGAACGGCGAGTTGTGGCGCTATGGCTTGTATCCGGTCACGGGCAAGAAACACCAGTTGCGGGTTCACATGAATGCCCTTGGGGCGGGGATCTGCAATGATCCGTTTTATCCTGATGTGCTTCGGGATGTTGAGGATGATTACTCGAATCCTTTGAAGCTGCTGGCTCAAGGGTTGCGTTTTGTTGATCCGGTTACTGGCCTGAAACGTGTGTTTGAGAGCGACATTACGTTGCAGTGGTAGTCAGTGAACCCAGCTCCAAGGCGGTGAGTGGATTTGATTTTCCGTTTGGGGCATGGTGTGTATATCCGTTGCTGCGGTAACGGCTGCTTATGGTTCCGTCCTGACGGCGGGTCACTTTTGGAAGAAGAGCGCCAAAAGTGACCAAAAGCGCTTTGCCCCACCACTTGGTGCCTCGCCTAGGCTCAGCATGCCCTCACTTCGGCATTGCTCCGTGGGCCGAGGCCATCCATGGCCCAGCACGGCTATCCCGGCATCCATGCCGGGATGCCCATTGCGCAATGCCTGCGTTCGGCCAGCGTGGCTTAACGGGGCGTTCAGATCAAAATCCAAAGCAAGAGCAAGAGCAAGAGCAAGAGCAAGAGCAAGAGCAAGAGCGGGACATATGCCAGCATCTTCGGGGCTGAGCTACCGCTATCGCGAGCAAGCTCGCTCCCACAATGGTCCTGTGGTGAATATAAGACTTATGAACACCCAAGATCACCTGTGGGAGCTTGCTTGCGATGACATAGGCACATCCAACATCTTCACAAACTGATCCACCGCTTTCGCGAGCAAGCCCGCTCCCACAGGAGAAACGCGGTCCCACCTAAACCAGGTCGGCTATCAGGCCGCCTCGTGGTGGACGTTGATCTCGGCGCCCCGTTAACCACGCTGGCTGAACGAAGGTATTGCGCAGTGGGCAACCCGGCATGGATGCCGGGTTAGCCGCGCTGGGCCATGGATGGCCCTTCGCGGCGGCCCACGGAGCAATGCCTTCGTTCAGGCATGCCGAGCCTAGGCGAGGCACCGAGTGGTGGGGCAGGAGCGCTTTGGTTACTTTCGCGCTTTTCGAAAGTGACCCGCCGTCAGGGCGGAACCCTAAGTGGCCGTTACCGCAGCAACGGATATACACCCAAAACCAAGCCCAAAAAAAACGGCGCTCCCCTCTTCAGGAAGCGCCGTTTTTTCTAGCGACTTAGGGCAGCAGCGTTACAGATTACAAATCCTTAACGGTACGAACCTGATCCTTGTTCACGCGAGTCTGCTTGCCATCCAGTTGCTCGAATTCGTAGAAGCCGCTTTCTTCATCGTAATGAGGGGTATCGACGGCCTGGATTTCGCGACCGTCATTCAAGGTGATCACTGTTGGCGAAGCGCACCCGGCAAGGGTGGCGAGGCCCAGAGCGAGCATGAACGTGGCGAGGGTCCGTTGTGTCATGGTGTTTCTCCGAATGGATTCTTCAAGTTACTGACCTTCAGACGTATACATTGCGCGCAAGTTCCTGGCTAGTGTCAATCTGACACGCCTTTATGTCGGGCCAGTAACTCCGGGGTGTTCAGATTGGCCAGCCGTGGGTCGTCGGCAGGGCATTGCAAGGCAACGGCGTGCAACGCGCGCATAACCCGACCGGGGCTGCGTTCGCCGTCGCTCCAGGCTTTTTCGAAGCTCGCTGCCAGGGCCAATGGGATGACACACAGCAGAGGTTCCCAATGCTCGCCGTGCCGCACCATCAATGGCTGATCGGGGTGCTGGCTGGCCGTCCTGCGCATGTTGTCGAGCAGGCCTGCGTCGATCTGCGGCACGTCGCACGGTAGCACCAGCAAATACGGATGCTTCGCAGCCTTGAGGCCTGCCCGGATACCTGCCAGCGGCCCGGGAAAGTCGCCTTCCTCGTCATGCACCAACTGATCGGCATACGGTGCATAACGTTGCGCATTACGGTTGCAGGAAATGATCAGGTCATCGCTCAGGGCGCGGGTCTGGCGATGGATATGGGCAATCAGCGGTTCGCCTTGCCACTGCACCAGGCCTTTGTCCTGACCGCCCATGCGTTGCCCGCGGCCACCCGCCAAGAGCAGAATGGAGCAGGATGGCAGCGGCGTAATCGAGGTCATGGCGTGTCTCCGCACGGGCGCAAAAATGAAGCGCTGTGATATAACACCGGGCTGTTTCCTTCACAACTGGACGAGCCTATGAAAGCCAAGGCTGATGTACCTTTCGTGCCGCTCAATATCGCGGTGCTGACTGTCAGTGATACTCGTACCCTGGAAACCGATACGTCCGGGCAGGTCTTCGTCGATCGGCTCACGGCGGCCGGCCACAACCTGGCACAGCGGGTCCTGCTCAAAGATGATTTGTACAAGATCCGTGCGCAAGTCGCGACCTGGATTGCCGAAGACGTGGTGCAGGTGGTGCTGATCACCGGCGGCACGGGTTTCACGGGACGTGACAGCACGCCGGAAGCCGTCACGTGCCTGCTGGACAAGCAGGTCGATGGCTTTGGCGAGTTGTTTCGACAGATATCCGTGGCCGACATCGGCACTTCCACCGTGCAGTCCCGCGCGCTGGCAGGCCTGGCCAATGGCACGCTGGTGTGTTGCCTGCCGGGTTCGACCAACGCGGTGCGTACCGGATGGGATGGCATCCTGGCCGAACAGCTGGATGTGCGGCATCGGCCGTGCAACTTCGTGGCTCATTTGAAACAGGCAGCGCCTTGTGAATCCCGTGGGTAAACCGGGCAAGGCCGGGGCCTTGATGGCTGTTGAGGTCGCGTTGGAGCGACTGCTCGAGATGGCGGCTGCCACGCCGATTGTCCAGCGCGAGCATTTGCCTTTGGCCGCGGCGCTAGGGCGAGTGCTCGCCGAGGATCTGGTGTCGACCCTTGATTTGCCGCCATGGCCCAACAGCGCCATGGACGGCTATGCCTTGCGGTTGGCTGACTGGAGCGGCGAGCCGTTGACGGTCAGCCAGCGGATTTTTGCCGGGCAGGCCCCGGAGCCGCTGGCGGTTGGCACGTGTGCGCGGATCTTCACCGGGGCGCCAGTCCCTGCTGGCGCCGATTGCGTCGAGATGCAGGAAAATGCCGTGGTTGAAGACGACCAGCGGGTGCGGTTTACCGAGCCCATGGTCAGCGGGCAGAACATTCGCCCCCAGGGACAGGAGACCACCGTCGGCGAGCAGGTGCTTTCTGCCGGTACGCGCCTGGGGCCGATCGAGCTGGGGCTGGCAGCCTCCTTGGGCTGTGCCTCGCTGGAAGTGGTGCGCAAAGTTCGCGTCGCAGTCCTGTCCACGGGGGATGAGCTGGTCGAACCCGGTCAGGCGTTGGGCCCGGGCCAGATCTATAACAGCAACCGCGTGCTGCTGTGTGGCTGGCTGCAATGCATGGGTTGTGAAGTGATTGACGCGGGTATCCTGCCTGACGATTTATCGGCCACCCGCGAGCGCCTGGCACAGTTGTCTGATGTCGATCTGATCCTGTCCACCGGTGGAGTATCGGTGGGGGAGGCGGATTTCCTGGGCATCGCCTTGCGCGAGGACGGCGAGCTGGCGCTATGGAAACTCGCCATCAAGCCGGGTAAGCCGCTGACGTTCGGGCATTACCGTGGCGTGCCGGTCATAGGCCTGCCTGGAAACCCTGCCTCGACCCTCGTGACTTTCGCACTGCTGGCACGGCCCTACCTGCTAAGACGCCAGGGCGTTAAGTCGGTGGCGCCGCTCATGTTCAAGGTGCCGGCCGGTTTCGCCTGGCCGAAGGCTGGCAGTCGACGAGAATACTTGCGAGGCCGCATGGAGAATGGTCGAGCGATCATCTACCGGAATCAAAGCTCGGGTGTCCTTCGCAGCGCCGCCTGGGCCGAAGGGTTGGTCGAAGTGCTTGAGGGACGGACGCTGGTGGAGGGCGATGAGGTGGGTTTCATTCCCTTGAGCGAAGTCCTGGGTTAGCACCGTGGCAGGTGTCCTGCGGCCCGAGCCGGATCCTCGGGCCTTCACGCCTCTCACCTTCATCGTGTGAGCAGCATCACCACCTGATCGAATCGATTGTTCGCAATCCAGCCCAGCAGACCGAGCACCACCGCTGCAGCGCCAGCCGAATAGGCCAGCCTGTGGCGGATCACCTTTACGTCGGTGCGAATTTCATCCATGTCTTTGCGGATGTATTTGAGGTGGGTTTCCAGTTCAACGACGCGCGGTTCCAAATCAATTCCTCCAACGGGATTACTGCAACTTTTGCATGCGTTCTGAGTATTGGCCCGCCCGCCTCCAAGGGGAGCGCGCTGCTGGGGCAACAGCTTGTATTCACGGTTATGCATGGGACGGTTCATCCCCTTGGCCATAACTGTTCAAACGACTGATCCGGCCCCAGCGGGCCGTGACGTATCCATCCATGGGTAAGTGCTTCCTTGTGTGAAGAGGGTTTTAGCGTTCCAGCAAAACAGAAGGCCAAGGTGTCTCAATACCGCTAGAGGGTCAATTGAGCTGATTCGCCAGATCGTGTAAGAAAACTCTTCGAATCAAGACGTCCCGGTCGAACGAGCTGCCCTGCGGGTTTTTCCCGGGGGCAAGCCTCCCTGCTTTTTTAATAAATTGAGATGTTTCGGGCTTTTTCGCTCGAATGAGCGGTCCCATTTCCTGAACCTTCCAATGACGGAGACAACGATGAGCAAAGGCAAGGCGCTGTTGATTTTGCATGGCAAGCAAGCGCTCAACGAAGAGGTTCGCACGGCAGTGATGCTCAAGCGCGAGCAGGGCTGGGACCTGGCGGTACGGTTGACCTGGGAGGCCGGTGATGCCCAACGATGCGTCGATGAGGCGCTGGAGGCCGGTTATACGCGACTGATCGCCGGCGGCGGTGATGGGACCTTGCGTGATATCGCCGAAGCGATCGTCCTCCATTCGAGTGAAGCCAGCCTGGTACTGCTGCCGCTGGGCACTGCCAACGATTTCGCCCGGGCGGCTGGCGTTCCGTTGGAGCCTGCGCAGGCCTTGGATTTGCTCGACGTTGCGCCGCAGGCCGTGGATGTGGGGGAAGTCTGCGGTCGGATTTTCCTGAACATGGCCACCGGCGGTTTTGGCAGCCAGGTGACGGCGAACACTTCCGAGGATCTCAAGAAAGTCCTGGGAGGCGCGGCCTACCTGTTCACCGGCCTGTCGCGATTCAGTGAGCTGAGTGCCGCCTATGGTGAGTTGCAGGGCCCCGATTTCCACTGGCAAGGCGATTTGCTCGCGCTGGGCATCGGCAATGGCCGTCAGGCGGGGGGTGGCCACGTGCTGTGCCCGCAGGCGTTGGCCGATGATGGGTTGCTGGACATCAGCATCTTGCCGGCGCCTCAGGAGGTGGTCAGTACGTTGAAGGACTTGCTGGCGGGTGGCCTGGGCATCGACAACATGTTTGTCCGCGCGCGCTTGCCATGGGTGGAGATCAAGGTCGCGCAAGGCCTGGATATCAATCTCGATGGCGAGCCGTTGCAGGTAGACGCCCTGCGTTTCACTGTCCGCCCAAAAGCACTGAACGTGCACCTGCCGTCCGATTCGCCGCTGTTGGGTGGCGCGACGGCGCTCAATCGTCCAGGCTGATGATCTGTTCGCGAACCGCGAACAGCACAAGGCCGGCCACGTCATGGATCTGCAGGCGCTTCATGATTTGCGCCCGGTGGGTTTCCACGGTCTTGATGCTCAGGTTCAGGCCGTTGGCTATTTCCCGGGTGGACTTGCCGCGCACGATCAGCCGCAGTATTTCCAGCTGGCGTGCCGTCAGGTTATGAGTCCGGGCGGGGTCCGACTGATGCTTCTGGACGCGGGTCAGCGCCTGGTTGATCACGGTATGGGCGATGGCCGGGCTCAGGTAGCGTTCGTTGTTGCGCAGCGCCTCCAAGGCGTGTTTCAGCTCATTGGCGGTGGTGTCCTTGAGCAAATAGCCATGGGCTCCGGATTCCAGCGCCTGCATGATCAGCGCCGGATCCGTATGCATGGACAGGATCAGCACCTTGCTGTGGGGGCGCACCCGCTTGAGCTGTTGCAAGGCGTCCAGGCCGCAGGTGTCCTTCATGGAAATGTCCAGCAGCACGATATCGGGGTTCAACCGTTCGACCAGTTCGACCAATCGCGTGCCATCGCTGGCTTCACCAATGACGGCATAGCCCGGGATATCCATGACCAGCGCGCGCACGCCGGCCCTGATCAGGGAGTGGTCATCGACCAGGAGCAAATTACAAATCAAAGGAGAACCTTATTCTTACTGGCTCGTTCCAGGGCTCGCGGCGCCCAGGGAAAGCGTGCTTCGATGTGCGTGCCCTTGCCGGCCTCGCTGATGACCTTGAGGGTGCCGCCCAACTGTTCGACCCGCTCCGACATGCCGGCCATGCCCCGTTGGCCTTCGCGAGCGGGGTGGGTGGCCGGGACAAATCCCTGGCCATCGTCGCTGATCAGCAGGCTCAGGCCGTCAGGCAGGCGTTGCAAGCGTACCAGCAGATTCGTCGCCCGGGCATGACGCAAGATGTTGGTGACCGCTTCCTGGGTGATCCGGAACACCGCGACCGACATTTCCTCCGGGATGCCTGCCATGCGCTGTTGGCAATCGAGGCTCCACTTTACCGGGGCATTGGCCAGCGTCTTGAGCAGGTGCGCCCGCAGGCTGGCTTCCAGTCCGAGGCTGGCCAGTTGCCGGGGGTTGAGGATCGCCGATACGTCGCGAACCTTGTTGAGGGTTTCGTCCAGGGTCTCGCAGAGTAGCGCGCATTGGCCTTGCAATTCTTCCGGCATCCGCCGCTTGAGCCATTCGCCTTGCAGCTTCGCTGCGGTCAGCAACTGGCCAATGTCGTCGTGCAATTCGCGGCTGAGGCGATGGCGCTCGTTTTCCTGGACCTCAAGCAACCGGTCGGCCAGTTCCTGAGGCTGGAACTTGATGGATTTGCGTGACAATCGATGGTGGATCGCCACACAGGTCATGGCCGCGACATTCAGTACCAGCAGGCTCAACGGCACCGTGTAGGCGAACAGGTAGGCCAGCAGGCAGCCGAGGGTCGAGCAGATACACAATAATAATGTGAAGCGACGGGCGTTTTCTCGGGAGGGAGGCCAGGTGATGAATGACTTGAGGCTGGCGTACATAGCGGATGGAGCCAATGAATGTTCGCTGCGGGCTGGCCGGTCAGCGCATCTGACAGGCCCGGTCGGGTAAACGTTTCAGGTCGAGGGCAGCTTCGGTCGGCGGCTTTTACGGCGCTGTCTTGAAGTGGCTGACGCGAGAGATAGTACCACTTCACCTATCGTTGGTCGCGCTCGGCATGGCGCGGTGAAAGCGCTACGCACCAGGCACGCAGCACTGAGCCGGCATCGTCGCCTCAGGCTTGTTTCTGGGGGTAGGGTACCAAGGCCAGCGGACGTGACACTGCCGATGCCTGGTCGGGGCTCTGGCCTACCTGGAAAGCGAATGCCTCGATCAACGAGATCTGTTCACTGGTGTCCAGGCTCAACTGGCCGGTGGTGTGATCGACCAGTTCCAATTGCCAGGCCATCAGGGTTAAACAATCCTTCAGGGCGTCCAAGGCCTGGTCATGCAACTCCATGTGGCTTTGCGCGTGACTGAGCAAACCATGGATGTGCAGTGAAAACTCCGAAACGGCTTCTAACGCCAAGGCATTGGCCTTGTTCGACAGTTTCAGCAAGGTGCTGAGCATGCAATCGATGGCATCCTTGTCGTTGTTGATCAATTGCAGATGGCTCAGGCATTCCTCCGACTTGGCCAACAGCGTCTCGGCTTCGATCAGAAGCTCGGGAAGACGCTGACTCCAGTTCCTGCGATCGTTCGGCATGCTTATCTCCACAACATCATGTCAGGCGAAAGGAAACCGCTTATGGCGAACGGCTGGATCTCAAGGTCGACCGCGGTCGGACGCACGGCGACACATCCCTGCCGATCCGCGAAAGTGAATTCGCAAACAATTGCACGGGTGGGATCGGCCGAAGGACTGGAGGTCCGATGTCCTGTGGTCGCGCACAAAAGCCTGACTCCGTTCAGCAATGAGAATGGCGTCACATTAATGGCTATTGGATAACGGGAATATCAGGTTGGACCTGATTGTGCCTAGGGGAATCCCTTAGGCAGGGGAACTTTGCACACAAGCGAGGGTCGCGTGGCAGGGAAAAATCGCAGATGAAATCATGAAGCCAGTAAAGCATGATGTTAATGTGACATCAATGCCCCGCGCTTGTATTTTATCCGGGGGTCAAGATTCGGTCCGTCCAGCCGATATCTCATTCATTGGATTCATCCGAACAAGCCCAGGAGTCATCAATGGCCGGCATTCTCGACACAGTAGATCAACGAACCCAACTGGTGGGTGAGAATCGCCTGGAAATTCTCATGTTTCGCTTGGCGGGTCGACAGTTGTTCGCCATTAACGTGTTCAAGGTCCAGGAAGTGCTGCAGTTGCCGAAGCTGACCCTGATGCCGCAGCGTCACGCGTTCGTGTGCGGCGTGGTCAATCTGCGCGGCCAGACGTTGCCGGTGATCGACCTGTCCCAGGCCATTGGCATGCGTCCTTTGGTGCCGGGCCCCAACAGCACCATTATCGTGACTGAATACAACCGCTCGGTTCAGGCATTCCTGGTGGGCGGCGTCGACCGCATCGTCAACATGAACTGGGAAGCCATCCTGCCACCGCCGACCAGCGCTGGCCGTGAGCACTACCTGACGGCCATCAGCAAGGTGGACGATCAGTTGGTGGAAATCATCGACGTGGAAAAAGTCCTGGCCGAAATCGTGCCGTACAACGCCAAGGTCTCCCGGGACAAGCTCGAAGATCCGGTGCTGGAGCGCGCCCGTGGTCGCGAAGTGTTGCTGGTGGACGACTCCAACGTCGCGCTCTCGCAACTGCGCGATACCCTGGGGCAACTGGGCGTGAAAATGCACATCGCCAGCGACGGCCTCAAAGCCCTGAACATGCTCAAGGCCTGGGCCGATACCGGCGAGGTCATGACCGATAAATTGCTGATGATCTTCACTGACGCGGAAATGCCCGAAATGGACGGCTACCGGCTGACCACCGAAATCCGCAACGACCCGCGCTTGCGTGGGCTCTATGTCGTACTGCACACCTCGCTGTCCGGCAGCTTCAACGATTCGATGGTCAAGAAGGTCGGTTGCGACAACTTCCTCTCCAAATTCCAGCCGGACAAGCTGGTCGATGTAGTGCGCCAGCGGCTGATGCTCGACTGAAACCGATGGTGGTTTGCTTCAATGGCCGGCTCGTATAAGGTGGCATTTTTTCGCCACCAGGGAAGTTGACCATGTTGCGGCTGAGCGCGCTGTATCGGTATCCGTTGAAGTCCGGCAAGGGCGAGTCCTTGCAAGGGATCGGCCTGGACAAGCTCGGGCTGGACGGTGACCGGCGCTGGATGCTGGTGGATGAGGGCACAGGGCGTTTCCTGACCCAGCGAGCCGTGGCGAAGATGAGCCAGCTCTCAGCCTTGTGGAACGAATCGGGCGGCCTGACGCTCAGCGCGCCGGGCCATGGCGCCATCGACGTGCCGCTGCCGCCAGTGGTGGAGGAACAGCGGCGCGGGGTGATTATCTGGCGTGACACCTTGCGTGTGCCGGATGCCGGTGACGAGGCCGCGGCCTGGGTCAGCGAATTCATCGGCAATCCTACCCGCCTGGTGCATGTGCCGGTGGATCTGGCGCGTACCACCGCCGCCGGTTATGGCAAGGATGACGATAAGGTTGCCTTCGCCGATGGTTTTCCCCTGCTGCTGATTGGCCAGGCGTCCTTGCAGGACCTGTCGAGTCGGGTCGGTCGTTCGCTGGAAATGTTGCGCTTTCGCCCCAACCTGGTGGTCGAGGGCAGCGAGGCGTTTGCCGAGGACGGCTGGAAGCGCATTCGTATCGGCGAGGTTGAGTTCCGGCTGGTCAAGCCATGCTCACGTTGCATCATGACCACGGTCGATCCGCAAACCGGCGAACGCGATCCGAATCGCGAACCCTTTGCCACCTTGCAGCAGTACCGCTCGACACCGGACGGTGCGATGTTCGGTCAGAATCTGGTCAACGACAGCAACGGTCGGCTTGAAGTTGGCATGCCGGTTGAAGTGCTCGAATAAAAGGATCCGTAAACAAAAATGTGTGGCGAGGGGATTTATCCCCGCTGGGCTGCGATATAGGTAGTCCGTTCCTTGCTCCCCCATACTGATACTCGCTGGAGTCCGGTTGTTGCGAGGAAGGAACATGCACCTGCGAGCTACGAATAGGGCTGCAACGCATCTCGATGATTACTGCTTCACCTTCGAGCCCAGCAGGTGCGCTTGCGCCCTCTAACGAACACTCAGGGAAAGCCGGGCACGGCTCTCTATATCGCCTTCGCTGGACGCAAGCATGCATGTTCCTGCATGTACTTTAGCGTCTGTGGAGGTGTGCAATGCAAACGCTCTTGTCTCAGAAATTCACTGCTTATATCGGAATTGATTGGGCCGATACCAAACATGACGTCTG